>JAQGOK010000089.1 GCA_028293645.1 Chthoniobacter sp. | reverse complement strand
GGATCGCGCTGTTTGTCAGCTATCGCCTGCTCTACGTGAGCGTTGTTCTGGTCCCGATTCTCATCCTTGGCTGGGTCTTTCGGGAACATCTGCGCTTTCCAGAGCACGGCGTGACTTGGGTCGCATTCGCCGTCTCCACCTTCATGGCGGCGGGCATTCAGTTCTTCATCGCGTATTCATTGGCAATGATCGCCTTCTGGGTGCTCGAGATCTCGACGCTCATCTTTATCGTTTACTCCTTCGAATACTTCCTCAGTGGCCAGGTCTTCCCGCTCGATATCATGCCCGACTGGCTGCAGGGATTCCTGCATTGGTCACCGTTCACCTACGAGTTGTTCTTCCCGGTGCAGGTCTGCATGGAACGCGTGCGCGGCGGGGCGCTCGTCGAAGGGCTCTGCATTCAAGCGGGTTGGCTGGCCTTGAGCTACCTCGCGGCGAGGGTGCTCTGGGCGCGGGGAGTCCGGCGTTATCAGGCATTCGGTGGCTAGCCCGACTTTTCCGGAACTGTGAAGCGTTACGTCGAGATCTACTGGCTGATGATCCGCAACTCGCTGATCCGCGAGATGAGTTTCAAAGCGAACTTCATCCTCTGGATGGTCGTGGAGTTTCTGTGGTTCGTCGGGCAGATCATCTTTCTCGAGGTGCTCTTCGGGCACACCGATCGGATCGGCGACTGGTCGAAATGGGAATGCGTGCTCCTCGTTGGCACGCACCAGATCACGGCACAGCTTTTCCAGGCGTTCTTTTATGTGAATCTCTCCGAATTGCCGGAGCTGATTCGCACCGGGCGGCTGTACCTGATGATGGTGCAGCCGATGGATGCGCAGATCGCCGTCTCCACGCGACGCTTCGGCATGGATAACGTGGTGAATGCGCTGGTCGGGGTGGCGATCGTCATCTTCTCGCTGGTGCACCTCGGCACCCAGCCGGGTCCGATCCAGATCGGGCTTTTCGCCGTGGCGATCGGCCTCGGCATCGCCATTCACTATGCGGTCCTCTTCTTCCTCGCGACCGTCGCCTTCTGGATCGTCCGCGCGCAGGGGCTGATCTATGGCTACTACAATGTCTTCAACATTGCGCGCTACCCCGACGTGGTGTTCCGCGGCGTCTTCCGGATGATCTTCAGCTATCTCATCCCGGTCATCCTCGTCGCGAATGTGCCGGCCCGAACGATCGCCCGCGCCTTTGAGTCGCCGTGGAGCGGGCTCGCGCAACTCACCGGCGCCACCATCTTCGTGGTGCTCGCCACGCGCGCGTTTTGGAAATTTGCGCTGCGTCATTACGCCAGCGCGAGCTCGTAGCCGCAGGGTCATTTTCGTGGGAAAAGGGCGCATGAGATACGGCTCAATTCCCCTTGCGCTGCCCTACTAAACCCCGTAAGTAACGCGCCTCAATTTTCCGCCCGCTTCGACTTTCCCCCACCCGATTTATGCCCAAAGCCAAACCACCCGCCTCCACCGCGAAAAAGCCGGAGCCCGCCCCTGCAAAAGCCGCCAAGCCCGCGGCCGCAGAGAAAGCGCCGGAGGTCAATGGCGGGAAGTCGGCGGCCGCAAATGGAAATAAAGTCGTAGCCGATCCGGACGCGAATCTCTCCCCGTTCCTCAGGCGGCAGAAAGAAAAGCTGCTGCAATTGCGCGACTCGATGCTCGACGCGATGGCTGGTGTGGCGAAGGACAACCTGCGTTCCCGTGCGGAAGGCAGCGAAGCGAGCGCCTTTGGAATGCATCAAGCCGATGCCGGCAGCGACGCTTACGACCGCGACTTCGCGCTGAGCTTGCTCTCGCAGGAGCAGGACGCGCTTTACGAGATCGAAGAAGCGCTGAAGCGTGTTGAGCTCGGCAGCTACGGCGTTTGCGAAATGTCGGGTAAGCCAATCGCTCATGCCCGTCTCGAAGCGCTGCCTTTTGCCCGCTACACCGTCGAGTGCCAGTCGCAGCTCGAAAAGCAGAACAAAGTCAGCCGCACCCGCGTGCCCGTTACTTCCCTCTTCGGTCTGACCGACGAAGAGCCCGGCGAAAAGGAAGAAGAAGAAGAACCGGTCAGCGACTCCAAGGAATAAACATCATGGCCCGCGATTTCATCATTCTCGAATGCACCGAGGCGAAAGCCTTGGGCAAACCTGTCTCCCGCTACATCTCGTCGCGCAACAAAAAGAGCCCGAACACTCCGACGCGGCTCGAAAAGAAAAAGTACAATCCCAACCTGAAGCGGCACACCCTGCATCGGGAGACGAAGTAACCTTCGGTATTTTGAATGATGAATTCTAAATGATGAATTCCTGATTCGACCCCATTCATAACTTCTCATTTAGCATTCAGAATTAATCGTTTATGCAGCCCAAAACTCCGCAACGCCGCACCAACTTCCGCCGCGCCAACCGCATCATGCCGCGGCGCCGGATCGACATCGCACTCGACGCGATCGACTACAAGAACCCGGACATCCTCAAGCGGTTCGTCACCGAGAGCGGCAAGATTTTGCCACGCCGGATGACCGGCATGCCGGCGCACTTCCATCGCAAGATCACCCGCGAGATCAAACGCTCGCGGGCGTGCTTGCTGATGCACTAGCCGCCCAGGCGCTTCGCAGGTTTCAAAGGACGCTTCGCTTTATGCGGGGCGTCCTTTTTTGTTTTGGAAGAGAGCCCGCTGCCTGCCTTCCGTTCGCGGGCCGGGCGCGCGCGCAGAAAGAGCGTGAGCGGCAGGCCAGTATACGGAGTGTGCGCACGAACCTGCGCTTCCAGGTAACGCCGGTAGGTTTGGGTGAGCAGCTTGTCGTCGTTCACGAAAAGCACGATCTCAGGCACTGGGACCGGCTTCGGTGTGCGGACTTCCGGCTGCGTTGCAAACAGGACCTTCAATCGCCGCCCGCCTTCATTCGGAGGCGGATGGGTCGTGACCGCCGTCTGCACGAGACGGTTCAAGACGCCGGTCCCGATCCGATCGCGCGACTCGCGCTGGATCCGCTCGATGGTCTTGAAGAGCCGCGTCATCTCGGCGCCTGTCTTGGCGGAGACGAGCATGACGGGTGCGTAATCCAGGAAGAAGAGTTCCGCGCGCATTTCGTCGAGCACCGCGGTGTGCGTCTCTTTGTCCTGCGTCCGCTCCTTGATCAGGTCCCACTTGTTCACCGCAACGATGCACGGACTGCGCGCTTCCTGAATCTGTCCGGCGATCTTCTTATCCTGCGCGGTGACTCCCATGGTCGCGTCCAGCACCAGGCAGCAAAGGTCGGCTCTGCGAATACTGGATTCGCTGCGCATGACGCTGAAGACCTCCACCGAATTGTCCACCTTGCCACGGGGCCGAATGCCGGCCGTGTCGATCAGGACGTAATGGTTGCCGTGTCGCTCGTAGGGCACGTCCACAGCGTCCCGCGTGGTGCCGCTGATCGGACTGACCATGGTCCGCTCGTCCTGCAGAATCGCATTGGTCAGCGACGACTTGCCCACGTTCGGGCGGCCGACGATCGCAATGTGAATCGGGTTCTTCTCCGCAGGCGGTGCCCCGCCTTCCTGTTCCCGCGGCAGTTCACGCTCCAGCCAGGCGACGAGCGGCAGAATGCCGATGTCGTGCTCGGCACTGATCGAGATCTGGTTCTCGAAACCAAGCCGTGAGAACTCCGCTGCGTTCGAGGTGTGTTTCGGATGATCGATCTTGTTGACCGCCATCACGAGCGGCTTGCCACTGCGCCGAAGCTGCTTCGCGAGTTCTTGATCGACTGGATTCAACCCAGACTGCCCATCGACGACAAAGAGCAGCACGTCTGCGCTGGCGACCGCGATATCGACCTCCATACGGACCTGTGTCGTAAAGTCGGCGTCCACATTCCCGCCGATGCCGCCGGTATCGATGATCAGGAATGGCCGATTGCCGAGCTTGCAACGGGCGGTGATACGGTCGCGCGTCACGCCGGGCATGTCATGCACGATCGAGATACGGCGGCCGGCGAGGCGGTTAAAGAGTGCGGATTTGCCAACGTTCGGGCGGCCGACGATGGCGACAGTGTTTTCAGACATGAGTTAGTTTTGGGATGCCGGCTTCGGATCCCCGTGGCCCTTGTCCTGAAGCTGCTGAATGCCATCGAGCACATAGCCTGCGCCCGAGATCAAGGTGGCAATGCCCGCAAGGTAAACCGGAATATCGAGGAAATCGATGTGCAGCTTGAACGAGCCGAGCACGAAGTGCCGCTGGAAAAGGTTGAGCTGCAGCATGCACGCGGCGATGGCGATCATCTGCAGGACGGTCGCCGTCTTGCCAATCCAACTCGGTTTCACGCGCACGGAGCCGTTCAGATAATGCAGGGCCAGGGTTCCCGACACGATCACCACATCGCGTGCGACCACCAGCACCGGGAACCAGACCGGGAATTCGTAGGTCCAGTTGCTCAGGCTCAAGGTGATGATCGCCGCGAGGAGGAGCCCTTTGTCCGCGATCGGGTCGAGGATGACCCCGAGCTGACTGCGCTGATTGAACCGCCGGGCGATGTAGCCATCCACGCCATCGCTCGCCGCCGCGATGACGAAGATCGCAACGGCCGTCCAGCGCTGCCATTCGAGCGGGTTGCCGTGAAGCCGGCTACGACCGTAGTAGATGGCCATCATCACGAAGACGGGGATCATCAGGATCCTCGCGATGGTGATCTTGTTGGCGGTGGTCATTTCCGCCGGGATGAAATTGGAAATGCGACTGGAACGCAACCGCCGCTTCACCCATGAATCGCCGCCATGGGCCTGCTCTCGCGTTTCCGATCAAATGCTCCGGCGCAGACGGTCCACTTCCCTGTCAGCAAGCCGGCCGCGCTCTGGCGTCGGGGCGATTTCGTGGCGGTTTCCGTCGGCGCGGAATTCCAGACGGTGTATCCGCGGGGCGGCACCCCGTTCATATTGCCCTCGTTTGCAGTCGAGTTCGCGCAGGGTTGCCACCGGTTTAGGCCGCTCAACGATCACCTCGGCGAGCACGCGGAGAATCACGGCTGGCATTCTCAACAGATGCAGGCACTCAGCGAATGGTTGCCCCGACTGATCGAAGCTGGCGCGCTCGTTTCATCGGAGCAGGTGCGAGCCATGTGCTCCGCGAATGCGGCAAGCGACAGCAACGAGCGGATCGAATCGATCGGATTCCCGACCGGTGGGCAGCGGGTGCCGCTGCTGGAACGAGCGCTGCGGAGCTTCGCGGAGAATGCGCAGCGTCATGGGCGTGCGCCGGACTTCGTGGTCGCAGACAGTTCGACGCAAGCAGAACACCGGGCACTTTACCGGGATATGCTATCGGAGCTGAGCGGGTCGCTCGGCGTGCGGATTCTCTACTCGGGTGAGGAAGAACGGCTTGAGTATTGCGAGGCTTTGATTCGCAAAGGTTGTCGGCGCGACGCGGTGGAGTTTGGACTGCTCGACCCGCTCGGGACCGGCTTCGCCTGCGGTGCCAATCGCAACACGCTGCTGCTCCAGGGAGCCGGCAGGATGTTGTGCAGCATCGATGACGACGTGGTTTGTCGGCTGGCGGCACCACCCGAAGCCCGCGCGGCAAGGCTCGCTCTCTTCTCGCATTGCGATCCATTCGCCCGCTGGCCATTCGCGAGCGCTGAAGAGGCTCGCGAAACCGTGACCTTCAGTGATCACGACTTCCTCGCCGCGCACGAAACGCTGCTTGGACGCTCGATTGCTTCCCTAATCCCGTATGATGGGGAGTTGGATCTGACCGACCTCGACGACGAGTTCCTGCGCCGGCTGGCGCTCGGTGGCGGACGCGTTCGAACGAGCTTCTTCGGACATGTCGGCGACCCAGGCATCCCGACCTCCTGCTATTATCTTTTCTATCAAGGCGAGAATCGCAGGCGACTGACGCCTTCGGAGGAACACTTCCGGGGAGCGCTCACCAGCCGCAGTCTGCTCGCGCTCGTGCCGGGTCCGGCAATCGGCGACGCCAGCATTTCGCCAGGGATGGCGATGGGTCTCGACCATCGTGAATTGTTGCCGCCGTTTCCGCCGGTGTTGCACGCGGAGGACTTCGTATTCGGCGCCGCGGTTTGGCAGTGCTGCCCGGGCGCCTTTTCGGGACAAGTGCCGCTCGCGGTGCATCACGATCCGCCGCCGGGCAAACCGATCCTGACGCCCGCCGATCTCGGTCCAGATCGGCGCATCGTGCTCTTTGAGTTCGCTCAGCTGCTGCGGCGCGCGGTGCTTGATTTCGAGCCCGCTCCCCGTGCGTCAACGGCAGAGCGAATGCGGGCGCTTGGCCGATCACTCGCCACGATCGCTGCGATGCCGCTCGAGGATTTTTGTGAAATCATGCGCGAGAAAACTCTCGCGGGCGAAAGCGAGCGACTCGCGTATCTCGAGAATCGCCTGGAGCAGGAGGCCGACCTTCCGGACTTCTGGCGGGAGGAAGTCGAACGTTTCATGGACAACACACGAGAGTCGCTCACCTGCCCGGACTTCGACATCCCTTACGATCTAAAAGGTGGCCGAACACCGGACCAAAGCCGGCGCTTCATGCAGCAACTCTTCGCTGGCTACGGTGGGCTTTTGCAGGAATGGCCCGGCATGGTGCAGGCCGCGGTCGAGCTGCAAACCACGGGCGTCTGCCCTGCCCACGAAATCGGTCCGCGACGGTGATCCGCCGCTAGAACTGCAACGTCAGACCCACCCCGGCGGTGACGGCCTGATAACTCGCGAACTCCGAATTCGAATCGTTGTCGATGAAGTTCGAGGTCAGCGTGCCGAAGAGCCGTTCGCTGAACTGGTAAACGAGATTCGCGCCAAGCACGTGCTTCGAATCGCGCCGCGAGATCTCCGTGAAGTCGTTGTATTGGAAGGTGTAGAAGAGCTGCCCGATCAGGTTCTGCCGGAGCTGATGTGCCAGGCCAATCGTCGCCCGATGGGTGTGGCGATCGTCGATGCTCGGGTCAGAGAAGTAGTGCGAGTAGATGTAACCGGCAAAGACGAGCGAGCGACCGCTGTTGAACCCGATGCCCCAGTCCGTGCCGGCACTCAGGCCGACCGCCTGTGTGATCTTGTCGCCGGTGTCGAGGCTGTCGAAGCGATACGGCTCAGCGCTGACATAGACGCGGGGGAGATTCGGCCGCGGCCGGTAATCCAAAGTCGCGATGGCGCTATAACCCCAGAAGGCCCGTTCGCCGTGTTCGGTGAAAAGGCCGGACTCGATCCGCGTGGCGAGGTCGAACGTGAAGTACTTACCCAAAGAGGTGTTATAGCCGGCCTCGATGGTCGGGAGGAACAGCAGGTCGCTGCTCGAGTGGTTGCCGGTGAGCCGCGCATTCGAAGTGTACTCGGCGCGCGTGCTCACGTTGAAGCGGAACTTCTTCTTCAACTCCTCAGGAACCGGCGTTGACTTGCCATCGCTTTCCGCACCGCCTTCGTCCGCAGCGGTGATCTCGCCGAGGTCCTCGATTTCATCCGCTTTCTGCGCAGCGGGAGTGCGGTAGCTGTAGTTTTTGGTGTCCTCAGCGAAAGCCGAAAGGCTCAGGCCCGCGAGTGGGAAGACGAAAGCGATGGAACGAAGCTTCATCTTAGTACTGCGGGTTGCCGCGTGGAGGAGGACGCCGGGCCGGTGGAGGGACGACCACTCTCGCCGCTGGCGGCCTCACTGCGGGCGGAGGTGCATTGACGCGAGGTGGATCAGCCTGCGGATTAAATTTTTGCACCACAGACGGCAGGTTCTGGGTCCGCTCCAGCGTATCGGAGATTCTCGGCATCTGGAGTGTGACGTTGGAAGTCAGCAACTGTTCCTGAAATCCTGGCAGCGGGCCATTGAAGGTCATCAGCACTCCGTCGTTGGCCTTGGCCTTATCAAAGAAGTCGATGGTGATCGTGCCGTCCGCATTCGCTCGCGCGAACTGCCCCGGTCCGACGACCCGACCGGAAGGAATCAATTTCACCGACCCTTCCAGGATCGCGATGGTGTTGCCTGAGACCTTGCCCATGGTGCCCGTGATCGCAGCCGTGAGACTCGGCGTCCGAATGGTCCCGCCGCCCTGCCCTTTCGGAACGTAGAAGATAAAAGTGCCTTTGCGAAGCGCGAGCGTGCGGGTGTCCGCCTCGAAGGAGAAGACGGTATTCTGGCCGACCCGAACGATCGAGCCGTCCGCGTACTGCAACTCAGCGCGCGCGTCGCTCTCGGTGAGCAGAAAGTTGTTCGCACGGACGACGTCACGGGGACTTGCCGGGCGAGCCTTGTCCGGGTCCGTGGTGACTCCATAACTCACCCGGTTTTGCAAACGGGTCACGGTCGCTTCCGTGTATGGCGCGGCCTGGACGAAAACGATGCCCAGGGAGAGCAACGCCATCGCGGCTAGCGTTGTGGGGAGAACCGACGACTCGGCAGAACCGGAGCGAAACACGGCGCGGAGTTTTAGAAGGTGATCTGATAGTGTCAAGGCCTGACTTGAACCACAGGCGCCAGGCTGAATTCACATTGTCGCGGCGATCCACGGCGGCAAGACTCGCCCCGAATGAACGCCGGCAAACGCCGCCACTTTCGCACGCTCTGGATCTCCGCCCTGGCCTGGACCTTCGGCGTTGCCATGCTCTATCTGAGCGCGAGTTGGCTGCTCGAGGTAATCAGATTCCCGTATCGTAGTCTGGAGCTGCGGACCCAGAGCCTGGTGACGCGACAGGCCCGCCTGGCTCCAGCAGACCCGCGGGTCGTCTTCCTCGCGGATGACGCGCAGTCACACACGTTGGATCAGCTTTGGGAGGAAGACTTCGAAACGACTCCGATCTTCAAGCTGATGAAGAAACGCGTCTGGTCGCGCGAAATCGCTGCGCAGATCCTGGAGCGCCTTGCCTCCGCTGGCGCGAAAGTGGTCGCGTTTGACTATCTCTATTTGGGCGAGGACGACGGCGATCCAGCTTTTCGCGCTGCTTTGGATAAATGGCGCGATCGAGTCGTGGTCGGCGTGCAATTCGAAGATGCGCGCATGGGCAGCGGGCTCGAGGAACCGACGCGTACGCTCCTGCCCGCACGCGACACCGATCGTACCGGTTTCGCAAACATTTGGCCGGATGAGGACGGCGTGGTGCGGCGGGCGTGGATGCGGCGCAGCGCACTGGACCTAAGCGGGATCGGTGGCGGAACCAAGCAGACCGTTTACGAGTCACTGGCAGCGGCCACGATCCGGAAAGCGGGCTTCGGCCAGTTGATCCCGCAGGACCGGGACTCTCGCGTATTCCGCTTTGCCTTTCGGGGTGAGCAGGTGTGGGAGAAACAGAATCCGCCTTCGATCTACAGCATCTTCCTGCCTGCGATGTGGGAGGGGACGAATTATCGGAACGGCGAATTCTTCCGCGACAAGATCGTCCTCGTCGGTCCGGAAGGTCAGTACCACAAGGATCTCTACAGCAGCCCGTTCGGTATGATCGCGGGGCCGGAGTTTCATCTCAACGCGATGAACGCATTGCTCCAGCAGCAGTTCCTGCGTGATACCTCGCCCGCCATGGATCTGGGGCTGATCGCTGTTTGCGGGCTGCTTGCCTTGCTCGCCGGGAGATTTCTTGAAAACCCCTACGCCCGGATCGCGGTCGTCCTGGGAATGGCCATCGGCGGATTCTGGGCCGCCGTTTTGGCCCACGATCTCGGATGGGTGGCCCCTGTTTTGAGTCCTCTTCTTGCGCTCGTCGGTACGACAGCGACCTTCTCGATCGCGGAGCAAATCGCCGATCGCCGGGAGCGTTCGCGGATGCGCAAAACGATGGAGCGCTACGTCTCGCGCGACATCGTGAAGGAGCTGCTGGATAACCCGGAAAGCTACCTCAACACACTTGGCGGCGCGCGCAAACAGGTCACCGTCCTCTTCTCCGATGTGCGCGGATTTACGACGCTCACCGAATCCTCCGATGCCCAGGCGCTCGTCACGCAGCTCAATGAGTACTTCACCGAGATGGTGCACATCGTCTTCGCCCACCGGGGAACGCTCGACAAGTTCATCGGCGACGCCGTGATGGCACACTGGGGCAGCATCGTCAGCGAAGGTGAAGCCAACGATGCGCGCAACGCCGTTGCGACCGCTTTGGAGATGCGGCGCGCGCTCCTTCGTCTGAATCCGGCATGGAAGGAGCGCGGGATGCTCGAGCTCAACTTCGGAATTGGCGTGAACCAGGGCGAAGTGATTGCCGGGAACCTCGGAGCTTCGGGCGATTACGAGAAAATGGAAATCACCGTCATCGGGGACGCTGTGAATCTAGCCTCGCGGCTGGAGGGAGTGACGAAGACCTACCATATCGATCTGTGCATTGGCGAAAATGTCGCCGCTCTCATCCGCGACAATTTCATACTGCGCTCGCTCGACCTGATCGTGGTCAAAGGCAAAACCAAACCCGTGGAGATCTTTGCCGTGCTCGATGAGCGCTCACCGACTTCGGTCGAACCCACCTGGCTCCCGATGCATGAGGCCGCGATGCGCTGCTATCGTGAAGGTGCCTTTACGGAAGCGGAACGTTCCTGGCGCGAAGTGCTCGCGCAAAACCCCGGTGATTCGATCAGCGAACTGTTTCTGGAACGCTGCGCCGATCTGCAGATCCGGGCGCCGATTGAAGATTGGAAGGGCGTTTTCGAGATGAAGAGTAAATAGCCCTTCCGGCGGCGGACCATCCGTTCCAGTTCGGCTGTTTGTTCTCCTCGCTTCGATTAAAGTGAACACGCACCGCCTGCAATGAAGCCCACCACTTTCCTCTCCCTCTACGAAAAGCTCGAGAAACTCGTTCATCGACTCCCCGAATCACTGCAGGGGCCGATTTTGCGTGAGATCACGCCGATCAAGACGCTCTTTCTGCTGCAACGACCGCCGAGGCTGGTCTTGCTGGGCCAAAACGGCGTGGGGAAAGTGGAACTGGTGAACGCGCTCTTCGGAGGCGAGGCGATGCTGCCTGGCGAGGAAAACCTGAG
>JAQGOK010000044.1 GCA_028293645.1 Chthoniobacter sp. | reverse complement strand
AACGTGAAGCTTGCGCGCGGGCAGCACGTATCGCTCGCAAAGCCCACCATCGCACATCACGCCGAGCGTCCGGTGATTTTCGCAGCAGTTGGTCAAGCCGCGCCGGCACGAGTAACACTGCTGGCAGTTCAGATACGGCTCGACCGAACAGCGATCGCCGGGGTGGATGTTTGTCACCCCTTCGCCGACCGCGAGCACCTCGACGCCGAGCTCGTGCCCCGGAATCCGCGGGTAGCTGAAGAACGGCATTTTGCCCAGGTAGCCGCCGAAGTCCGTGCCGCAGATCCCGACGCGATGCACCCGGACGAGCGCTTCACCCGCCGCCGGCGCGGGCGGCTCGGGGAGTTCGACGCGGCGGAAGGAGCGCGGTTGATCGAGCGAGATACCTTTCATGAAAGCGCCGGGTCAGTTGTTTTCCGGGAGTCCTTCGATATGCCCGCGGTTCTTCACCGGCGCGAAGATCGCAAGGACCTCCGCCAGCAATTCCTGGTCGATCGGCGCCGCGGCCCACTCGGCCCATTTCCGAATGTTCGCTGGATTCGCACTGCCGGCGACCGTCGTGGTGATGTCCGGATTCGCGATCGAAAACTGCAACGCGAGCTGTGCGATATCGACGCCTTTGCTCGCGCAATGCTCCGCCGCTTTCCGCGCGGCCGCTTTCACTTCCTCGGGTTCTTTCAGCCAGGCGGGCAAAGCTGCATTGGTGAGCAACCGCGCGGAGAATGGGCCCGCGTTCATCACGCCGACGCCGCGCTCTTTCAGCAAAGGCACGAGCTCATCGGCAAAGCGCGTATTCTGCAGCGTGTACTGGTTGTAGCTGAGCACGCAGTCGAGTTCGGCCTGCTCCAGCACGAACCGGAACGCCTTCATCGGATAGCCGCTCACGCCGATGTAGCGCACCTTGCCCGCCTGCTGAATGCGCCGCAACGCGGGCAGCGTTTCATCCACGATCTGCTGCATCGGCACGAACTCGATGTCGTGGCAGAGCAACACGTCGAGATGATCCGTCCCGAGCCGATGCAGGGAAACATCGACGCTTTCCGAAACGCGCCTGGCCGAGAAATCGAAATGCTCCAGCGTGTAGCGGCCGAGCTTGCTCGACAGATGGTAGCTGTCCCGCGGGACGCCACGAAGCGCGACGCCGAGCAACACTTCGCTCATCCCGCGACCGTAGAACGGCGACGTGTCGATGAAGTTCAGCCCGCAATCCAGCGCGACGCGAACGCTCTCGAGCGCGTCGTCGAGTTTGACGCTTCGGAATTCCTGCCCGAGCGATGACGCGCCAAAGCTGAGGATCGGAAGATGAAGATCAGTGCGGCCGAGTCGGCGGGTTAACATAATTGTGAATGCTGAATTATGAATGCTGAATGGCTTACCTGCGTGCGCTCCTAACACTCAGAATTCAGAATTCATCATTTAGAATTCTCTTCGACGCGGCAGCCCATCGTCAGCAGCACATTCGCCCAGAGCGATTGATCGGCGGTTTGGATCGTCAGCACGTGATCGGGCGATTCGACGTGCTGGTAAAAGTCCCACTTGAGGATCGGCTCAAGCGTCAACGCAGCGCCGGCGTCGGCAATCACCGCGCGAAATTCGTCCCACACCGGCGGCTCACCCTGGCGCGCATACGGATCGTCCGCCGGCACGCCCATCGTGTTCACGTGATCGATCGGCAGTGCGCTGAGCAACGCGCGGAGCACCTGCGCGACGGTGGGCACTCCGGGCGTAAGCTGAAGGCAGACGATCTCCGCGTTCGGTCCGCGCTTGGTCGAAGCGGGGTAGTTGCCGTCGGCGATCAGGATCTTCGAATGATGTCCCGCCCGCGCGACGATGCGCAGGATTTCCGGGTGAAGGAGGGCAGTTTTGAGCATGGAAGTCAGGCCGGATTGAGAGCCTTGCGGATACTTTCAATCGTCTGCCGCGCGGCCGTTTGCGGATCCGGCAACGGCAGCACTTCCGCGGAAAGGTATCCCGCGTAACCGATCTCGCGCAAAGCCGCGACGATTGGCGGGATCTCCGTGTGACCGAACCCCACCGCGCGGCGATTGGAATCCACAAAATGCACGTGGCCGATCAGCGCACCCGCTTCGATCAGCGACGCCGCAGGATCAGCTTCCTCGATGTTCATGTGAAAGAGGTCGGCAAGGATTCGGACGTTTCCACCGCGCAGTTGGCGCAGCCATTGAGCGGTGTCGCCTAGCCGATTGAAGAGGTTCGTCTCGTAGCGATTCAGTGGTTCATAAAGCAGCGGCATGCCGCGCTCTTGTGCCGCGGCGCCGAGTTCTTCGAGCGCTTCACCGAGCCAGGCCAGCGCTTGCTCGCGCGAGACTTCTCCCTCCCAACGCCCTTGCATCGAGCCGATGATTGCCGGCGCGCCCAGCGAGGCAGCGACCTCAATGATCGATCGAATGAATTCACGCGCTCGAGCCCGGACCGCCGCATCCGCATGTGTGAGCGTCAATCGATGCACCACCCAGCCGCCACCTGAGCCAACTGCGGCAACTGCCAAGCCGTGGGTTTGCAAAAGCATGCGCACTCGCGCCGGATCGAGACCGGCTGCGTCGGGCGGAAAGAGCTCCACCGCATCAAAACCGAGCGCTGCCGCATGCACACAGGCATCCTCCAGGCCGTTCCAGAAAACAAACGGACCGCCGCTGGCCTGCGGCAAAAGTGAAACGGTGACCGCCGATCGCATCATTCGCCTGCCTCCGTCAGCCGATGAAGAGCGGCCGGAGATGGCGCGCATACAGGTTTTCCGTGACGTTGCGGGCCACCACGCCTTCGTGCTCCGCAAGCAGGTCGAGGTATCGCTGGCCCTGCCTGGCGGCCAGTTTGAAGGCGACGTGCAGGAGCTGTCGCAGGCTGGCGTTGAAGTCGGGATGATGCGGATCGTGCCGCAGCGCGCTCGTGAATTGTTCACTGCTCCAACCCTGGACTTCCTGCGCGCTCGGCAGCTTTCCGCGATCGACATCGATCACGGTCGCGTATGGCGCGCAGAGTTCGCCCACGTGCTCGAGCGCCTGTCGGTAGATCTCCTTGCTGAACGCGAGGCCTTCTCCGCCCGCCTCGGCGAGTCCGATCAGCTCTTCGAGCCACGTCGTGCCCGCCGTCTTCAGATGCACACCCGCGTCGAATTGCGGGAGCAGTCGACGGATGATCGGGTAGAGCGAGAACTTGTCGCTTCCGCTATGCACGCTGAGCTTCAGGTTCGCGGGCTGATCGTAGCGTGCGGTGGCGAACGCAATCACCGCCAGGTCATCGTGAAACTCCCGTTCGAACTGCGCGAGGTCACCGACGTAATCGACCCCTTTGTTGAAGCGGCCGGTGAACTTCG
>JAQGOK010000067.1 GCA_028293645.1 Chthoniobacter sp. | reverse complement strand
CGATCGTAGCTGTAGAGGCTGGCGATATGGCGGATGGCGGCTTCGCTCTGGATTTGCACGTAGCTCTCGAAGTCATCCACATCGAACGCCGCTTTCGCGGTGTCGTTCACGCGCCAGACGATCACCGAGGCGATCTCGATCGGGTTGCCGCGTTTGTCATTCACCTTCAGCTTGTCGCTGATGAAGTTGCGCGCGCGGAGCGAGACTTTCGCACTCAGTGCTCGATGCGTTCTCATTTGCGCGTGAGCGCCATGCCTTTGCGACGTGCGGTCCGTTTCCCCGCTGGACAAAGGAATGCGCGCACGGACGCGGCTGTAAAACGGATTTGCCCAGTGGAAACCGCTCTCGCGCACCGTTCCTTTGTAAGCCCCGAAGAGGATTAGCACCCGCGCCTCGTTCGGCTGCAGGGTAAAGTGGCCGATGAGCAGGATGATGCCCGTAACTTGAAGCAACGGCCCGAGCACCATCAGCGCGCCCGAGGGCTCGTCGTGGAGGGGAGCATCGACGGCACCCTTGATGCCGATGATGAGAATGATCAGGCCGAGTAGCACGAGGCCAATGTTGACCGCGAGCATCAAGCCGCCGCCCAAGGGCCGGACCTGCGTCTCGTGGTTGCTGTTCATGGAGGGGGTTGGGGTGTTCATATCTTCGTTGAATATCGGCGTGATATCACTTCGATATGTCCCCGGACAATAGAAATCGTGCTCGTTCAAAGTGCGAGGGTTCCGCTCCGGTCCGACCCCTCGTGGACCGTGCCCGTTGCACCGTCGCTTAGTGCGTTCTTCGCGCCTTGACCGACGCTCCATCCGCGACCGCATCCGGCGGATGCAGAATGACGCGTGCGTCTTTCTCCAGTCCCGAGCGGACTTCCGCGACGACGCCATTGTTGTGCGCGATTTCCACTTTGGTCAGCCGCGCTTTGCCGCCCGCAAACCGGAAGGTCATCCAATCGCCGCCACGTCGGAAGAGCGCCCCCATCGGAACTTGCAAGACGCCCGGGCTGGTCCACGTCACGATCCGGGCTTCGACGCGAAAACGATCGCCCAACGTGCGCCCCGGCGGCAGCGCCTCCGTGAAATTGACCCGCACTCGGACGCGTTGTTCTTCCACGCCGAGCGCCGAGATCTTCGTGAAGCCGCCGGGCTCGACGACGATCACTTTGCCGTGCAACGGCGCGTCGCCGCCCCACTGTTCGATCGTCACCGGAGCGCCGGGCTGCACACCGACCGCGTCAGTCGAGAGCAGCTCGATCTCCGCTTCCAGGTCGGTGGGATCGCCCACCTCCATGATCGGCGCGCCTGCTGCGACGATGCGCGCGCTTTCCTCATGCACGTTCAAGATGAAGCCGTTGACGGGGGCGAGGATCGGCAACGGTTCCGTTTTCGCGGCGTTCGGGTTTTCCGCCTGCAAGAGCGCCGCTTCCGCTTGCGCGCGCTCGAACTCGGCAACTTGCAGTCCGAACTCCGCGGCGTGCAGCTCGCGTTGCAACACATTGACCTGGCTTTCCGCAGTGTCCCAATCGCGTGCGGCGATTGCCCCGGAGCGCTTCAGCTCCTTCGCGCGGGCGAGCTCCTTTTCGGCCAGCTGGAGCGAAGCGCGGGCCCGATCGACCTGCGCACCGCGTTGCAGCTTCGCGGCTTCCGAAGTGCGCACGCGGGCTTCGGCTTCGGCGCGGGTGCGAGGGTCGAGGAAGCTCGCAGGCTGTGGCTGGATCGTCGCGAGCACGGTTTTGCCCGCTTCGATCCGATCGCCGGCGCGCAGCTCCACGCGGTTGAGATAGCCGCTGACTGGCGGCGAGACGGTGTAGCGATGCCGGATGCGCGTCTTGCCTTCCTCGAGCACCGAGACAGTCAGCGGCCCGGTCGTGACCGTTGCGAGTTCGACCTCAATCGGCTTCGGCATCAGCCCGATGATGATCCCGCCGATCAGCGCCGCGCCGATCGCATACGGGATCAGTTTCTTCCATGCACCGGGACGCTGCCGGTTCCGATCGGCTGCACCTTTGGCGTTGCGCAACGTGGAAGTGGGCGGGCTGTTTTTCATTCTAATCTCTGGCTTTCAAGACGCCGAGCATGTCGAGCTGGCGAATGCGCCGGCTCACCACCGCGAACGAGATCGCAGCGGAAGTCAGCACGATCAACACTGCGGTCGCGTAGCTGCGCGGACTCAGCACAAGCGGCAGACGCACCGTTTCCGTGCTCGCGGTTGCGATGATGCCCGCAGCGAGCAGGCTGCCGATGACCAGCCCGATCGGCAAAGCGGACAACGTCAGGATCGCGAGTTCGCCGATCATCACCGACGCGACTTCGCGGTGTGTGAAACCCATCACGCGCAAAGTCGCCAGGTCACGGCTGCGTTCGGAAAGCGCGATCCGCGCGCTGTTATAAACCACGCCGAATGAGACCACGATCGCGAAACCGAAATACATCGTCTGGATCGCGCCGATCATTTCGCCGGTGCTCTTCTGGAAGCTGCCGCGCACTGCGCTCGTGATGCCCAGCGAGGCGACGCGCGGTGATTCTTTGACCTTCTCGAGGAACGCCGGCCATTGCTGCGAATCCACCGCGAGGTGGGCACCATTGAGCGTTCCGCCCTCGCGCATCAACTGTCGCAAGGCGCCGATCTCCATGTAAGCGGCCAGTCCGGCGTAATCCGTGATCAGCCCATGCACGACCGCTTCGCGCACCGGCCGCTGGCCTTCCTGGACTTCGACGATGATGCGATCGCCGGGTTTAACGCGCAGGATTTCCGCGAGCTTGGCCGAGATCAGCAGACCGTTCGGCGGCAATGAGACCGGCTGTGCGTTCGCATCGAGCAGACGGTTCAGCATCGCATCGCGAGAGAGGCCGCTGATCCCCAGGCGGCGCGATTGATGGCCGAAGCGCAGCCTTGCCGGCACAGCGCGAAACGGCTCGGCGCTGAGCACGCCAGGCAGGTGCCGCACGTCACTCAGTGCCGATGCCGAGCCGGGTTCGATCAGGTTCAGCGTCACATCCTGCCGTTGCGCAAGATTCCACTGAAAGGTCATCAGGTAGTTGATCCCGTCCCGCATTGCGCCGGGCACAATGGGAATCCCAGTCGCCAGCGCCAGTCCGAAGGTGGTGAATACCGCCTGCCAGGGCCGGCGCTCGAGATTCCGCAGAGCCATGCGGAAGGACGGACTGGCGAGCTTTTGCAGGCCGATCCGTTCGAAGAAGGAGGCTTTGAATTCGGCCGGCGGCTCCGGCCGCATCGCCTCCGCCGGTGGAAGCTTGATCGCCTGCCGCACCGCGCCGATCACGCCCGCGAAGGCCGCCCCGGAACTCACCAGGAATGCGACGCCGATCGCCGCCCAGTGCGGATGAAAGGTGAGAGACGGGAACTGGAAAAACCGGTGGTAAATCTGGACGACATTCACCCCCAGCCACAGACCCACCAGGCCGCCGAGAGTCGTGCCAATCGCCACGATCACCAAAGCGAACTTCAGGTAATGCCAGCCGACCTGGCCTGACGAATAACCGAAGGCTTTAAGCTGCGCGATCTGCTCGCGTTGCAGGCGAATGAGCCGCGTGAGCACGGCGCTGACCATGAACGCGGCGATACTCAGGAACACCGCCGGGAAGGCTACGGCGAGTCCTTTCAGGATGCGGATTTCATCATCGAGCCGCACGGCGGATGGATGATCCTTACGACCGTAAGCGATCAGGCCGCCGTAGGGCGCAAGCACGCGATCCAGCTCACTGATGACCGCCGCGGAGTCTTCGCCGGGCGCGAGATCGACCACCACATTGTTGAACGCGCCGCTGAGATCGAACGCGGTTGCGAGCTCGCGTTCGTTCATCCAAAAGACACCGAAACGCCGGGCGTCCGGCAGCGTTTCGCCGGCCCGTGCTTCAAAGACGTATTCCGGCGAGAGCACGATCCCGACGATCTTCAGCCTCTGCTTCGCCCCGTAGATGATCGCGTCGATGCGATTGCCTGGCTCGAAGCCGTGCGCTTTGGCGAAAGCCTCGCCAACCACGACTTCATTGTGGCTGCCGATTTCGGGCAACCGTCCTCGCCGGATGAAGAGCTGGTTGAGCTGCTGCGGGCGATCTTCCGGGAGGGAAAGAATCCCGCCGTCCGCAGGTTCCGCCAGCCCCGGCAAATCGAGCTTCATCGAGCCGGAGACGCGCGTCTCGACTGCGGCCACGCCGGGGATCTCCGCGAGCCGATCCCGAAGCGCATTCGGCGCGCGTTTCAAACCGCTGAACACGTCGGCAAACCGGTAGCGCTCGTAATAGGCATCGCGTGTCGATTCCAGCGAGAGGATCAGGCTGCGCGACATGATCATCATCGCGATGCCGCAGGCCATCACGATGCTGACCGCGACCATCTGGCCCTTCATCGTGCCAATGTCGCGGAGGAGCTTGAGATCGAGCGGCGCGAGCATCGCAGTTACCAGGCGAGCGTGCGCACGGGCCGACGCGTGCGGTTTTCGCGAATGTCCACGATGTGCCCGTCCGAGAGGTGAATCACGCGGTCGGCCATTTCCGCGAGGACGGAGTTGTGCGTGATCAACACCGTCAACGTGCCAAGCTCCAGGTTCACGCGCTCGATCGCTTCGAGCACGGTGATGCCGGTTTTGATGTCGAGCGCGCCGGTTGGTTCATCGCAAAGCAACACCTCGGGTCGCTTTGCGATCGCCCGCGCGATCGCGACGCGTTGCTGCTGGCCGCCGGACATCTGCGACGGGAAGTGATCCATGCGGTCGTCGAGTTCGACCAGTTGCAACGCGCCTTCCGGCGTCATCGGATCGCGCGCGATCTCGGTGATCAGCGCGACGTTCTCCCGCGCGGTGAGGCTCGGGATGAGATTGTAGAACTGGAAAATGAAGCCCACCGAGTCGCGACGGAACCTCGTGAGTTCGCCCTCGTCCGCCTGGGTTAAATCCTCCCCGCGATAGGTGAGTGTGCCAGCGCTCGGCACATCGAGCCCGCCGAGGATGTTCAGCAGTGTCGATTTGCCGCTGCCCGAAGCGCCGAGCAGCACGATCAACTCGCCTTCATACAGATCGAGATCGACTCCGTTCAGCGCACGTACTTCCACTTCGCCGCTCGGGTAAACCTTCTCCAGACCTCGCGCCGCGAAGAGGGGCTCGCGGGTTTCTTCCTGCGCGGTCGCCGAAGGCGGCGTGTCCAGGCTTTCAGGCGCATCGATTCTCATCGGCTTACCAGAGACACCTGCGCTGCGAGTCGCCCACACCACTCATCTAAGTCGCGACATTGATCGGATTTCCCGCCGCGAACGCTTTGATGTTTTCCACCGCCACGTATCGCAACCGCTCTGCCGCTTCGATGCTATTGAACGCGACGTGCGGAGTGAAAACGACGTTAGAACGCGAGATCAGATCCTCGCCGAGCATCAGTTCCTGCAGCTCCTGCAGGCGGTCGGCATCGTGCGCTTCATGCGCGAGTGCATCGGAGCGCAGATGCTTCACGATGTCCGCGGCGATGATGTTGGAAACCGATTGCCGCATGACGCGTTCATCCTGGAGCACGTCCAGACCGGCGCCCGCAACCTGCCCGCTGTCGAGCGCTTCACGCAAGGCGCTGGTGTCGATCAGCGCGCCGCGCGCCGTGTTCACCAGGAACACTCCGCGTTTGCAGCGGGCGAGCGATTCGCGATTGATGACCTGATACGTCCCGGTCGTGAGCGGCGCGTGGAGCGAGATGATATCCGATTCAGCGAGCAACTCCTCCAGGGAGACGAAACGAAAGTGCAGCGCATCCGCGAGCGGGGCGGGATTTTCCGGATCGTGCGCGATGACGTTCATCTGAAACGCGTTGGCGAGAAACGCCACGCGCTGACCTACGCGGCCCATGCCGAGGATGCCCAGCGTTCTCCCGCTCAGCTCAAAGGCGCGGGTGCTTTCATAAGAAAAGCGCCCGTCCTTCGGCGAGCGCATCACTTGCCGCAGCCGACGGGCAAGCGCGAGGATCAAAGCAAAGGTGTGTTCCGCGACGGCACCTTCCGCGTAGCCCGGCACCGAGCAAACCGTGACGCCGCGTTCGGCGCAGGCGGCCACCTGGATGTGATCCATGGAAGTTGAACGCGTCGTGACCAAACGCAGCCGCGGATGCACATCGAGAAACTCGCTCGTGACGTTCGACTGAATGAAAACGGAGATCGCCTCGGCGTCCCCGCCGACCTCCTCGAGGTGGTTGACGAAATCGACGTCGTGCTCCGCCAGGCGATCGGCGAACACCTGCCTTTCTCCGCGTTCGGTTTCCACGAAGTAGATCTTCACCGCGCAACTGTAGCGCATGGGGAGTGGGTTAAACCACCGCGAGCTTCGCCGCTGCGGCACAGGCTCACTCGCGAGCTGACAAAGGCCGGAGTCGATGCGAAGCAATCCGCCCGTCATGCACGATCACTCCGCTTCCGAGCATCACCATCATGCGCACGAGCCGCGGCGCGGTTGGTTGCCGCGCATCGTCGCTCGCGAAGTTGAGTTGCACGAACCGGAGTCCGATCACGACCACGAAGGCGAATGGAAATCCCAACTGCTCGCAAGCGGCCTCTGCGCTGTGTTCGGGCTGCTCGGCGCGTTCCTGCCACACCCGACGTTGGCGCTTGGCGCGTTCATCCTCGCGTATCTCGCCGGTAGTTGGTTCACCGCGCAGGAGACTTGGGAAAAGCTGTGCGAGCGCGAAATCGATGTGCATTTTCTCATGCTCGCGGTGGCCGCGGGCGCGGCGGCCATTGGCCAATGGGGCGAAGGTACCGTCCTGCTGTTCCTCTTCTCCGCCTCCGGGGCGCTCGAACATTTCGCGATGGATCGGACGCAAAACGAGATCCGCTCGCTCTTCGCGGCTGCGCCGAAATCCGCGACGGTGCTCGAACCCGACGGCAGCGACCGGATGATTCCGCTCGACGAATTGACGGTTGGGATGCGCCTGCGCATCGCACCCGGCGCGCAGTTTCCGGTCGATGCGGAGATCGTCAAAGGCGAGACCGCGGCTGACGAGTCGAACCTCACCGGGGAAGCGGCGCCGGTCGAGAAGGCCATCGGAGACAGCGTTTACTCCGGAACCTTGAATGGCTGGGGCTCCGTCGAAGCAGTGGTGCTGCGGCGGGCGCAGGAAAGCGCGTTGCAGAAGATCATCCACCTGATCCAAACCGCGCAGCGCAACAAGGCGCCGGCGCAACGCTTCACCGATCGATTCGGTGGCACATACACCTACTTCGTCCTGGCGCTCACCGTGGTGATGTTCTTCGTCTGGTGGCTTGCCGTCGGCCACGAGCCGTTCGTCTCGCAGGCCGGTTCGCCGAGCGCTTTTTACCGCGCCATGACGCTGCTGGTGGTCGCGTCGCCGTGCGCGTTGGTGCTGTCGATTCCCTCCGCCATCCTGGCGGCGATCGCATGGGGAGCGCGCCGGGGAGTGCTCTTTCGCGGCGGCGCCGCGGTGGAAGAACTCGCCGAGGTGAACGTGGTCGCGATGGATAAAACGGGGACGCTGACAACCGGCGAATTGCGCGTTGAGACGGTCGAGAGTTTCCCGCCCGGCCGTGAGCAGGAGGTGGCTCAACTTGCGTATTCACTCGACCGACTCTCGACCCATCCGCTGGCTCGAGCCGTCACCCGTTACGGCAAGCGGCAGCAACTCACCGCCGTCGATCTCACACACTTCGAGGCGGTGACCGGTCAGGGCATCAGCGCCCGATTCAACGAGCAACCCGTGCGGCTCGGGCGACGGGCTTTCGCCCTGAAAGATCAGCCCGCCGCCGACGCAGTCATGCCGG
>JAQGOK010000062.1 GCA_028293645.1 Chthoniobacter sp. | reverse complement strand
GCATCGTGAGATCAATCCGCCACGCTGGCCCACCGATTGTCCCGGGGATCGCTTCCCGTACTCCTGGCTGCGCAGCCGCTTCGATTGAATCTCGGGATCACCGGCGCCACGGGCTTCATCGGCCGGGCCATTATCGATCACGCGCTGCGCCGCGGCCATGAGGTCACGGCGTTCACGCGGAATCCGGAGCGGCCGATTCCTGGCTGCGCAATGCGAGCGTTCTCGCTGCAAGCGCCGCCGGACCTTTCAGGCTGTGAAGCGATCATTCACCTCGCCGGAGAACCGGTGGTGGGAATCTGGACGCCCGCAAAAAAGCGCCGCATCCGCGACTCACGCGTGCTCGGCACCCGGCGCGTGGTCGAGGCGATCGCGGTGCTCGAGACGAAGCCGGAGGTTTTGGTCTGCGGCTCTGCGATCGGTTTTTATGGCGACGCGGGAGAATCCGATCTGACCGAAGAATCTTCCGCTGGCAGCGGCTTTCTCGCCGAGACCGTTGCCGCCTGGGAGGCCGAAGCACAGCAGGCGGAAGGTGTCCGCGTGGTACGACTCCGCACCGGTCTCGTGCTCGGCGAAACCGGCGGCATGCTTCGGGCATTGCTGCCGCTCTTTCGCTTCGCACTCGGGGCGCAGATCGGCAATGGCCGGCAATGGATGCCTTGGATCCATCTGGAGGACGAAGTGCGGCTCGCGCTTTTCGCCGTGGAGAACCTCGACGTCCGCGGTGCACTGAACGCAACCGCACCGTGGCCCGTGCGCAACGCGGAGTTCACGCAGACGCTCGCCCGGCGCTTGCGACGGCCGGCGATCTGGCGCGTGCCGGCCTTCGCCTTGCGCGCGCTCGGAGACTTCTCGCACGAGCTGCTCGACAGTAAACGCGTGCTGCCGGCCCGCGCGCTCGATCACGGATTCGGTTTCCGTTTTCCCGAACTGGAGCCAGCCCTGAAACACCTGCTCGGGTGATGAGACGCAGACGGGCGTTGCCGCTGAGAACGCAAAGGCGCAGAGGGCCACAGAGGAAGCGGGAGGGAGGATTTGAGCTCGCTTCTCCGGGCTCCCTTCATCCCTGTGCTCTGCCTTTCAGCTTGTCTCCGCGGCCCTCTGGGCCTTTGCGATCTCTGCGGTAAAGTAACCAGTCCCAGACCAACATGTCCGCACCGCATAACATCATCGCGATCGTTTACGACTACGACCAGACGCTGTCGCCGAACTACATGCAGGATGAGGTGCTCTTTCCGACGTTCGGCATCGATGCGAAACGTTTTTGGAAGCACTGCGGCGAGCTGGTGAAAGTCCACGGTTACGACAACGAACTCGCTTACATGAAAGCGCTGCTCGATTACCTCGAGATCGACCGCCCGACCAACGCGCGCCTGCAGGAACTTGGTGCGAACCTAAAGTTTTTCCCGGGCCTTCCGGAGATGTTTGAACAGTTCGGGCAGGGACTGCTCACGCCGCAGCATCAAGCGCACGGGATTCGCGTGGAGCATTACATCATCTCGAGCGGACTGAAGGCGTTGATCGATGGTTCCGCGCTGGCCAAACATGTGCGCGCAATCTTCGGTTGCGAGTTCGCTGAAGACCGGGAAGGGCGCATCAGCTTCCCGCGGCGGGTGATCTCGCACACGCAGAAGACGCAGTATCTTTTCCGCATCAATAAAGGCCTCCTCGAACATGCGCAGGATGTGAACGATCACATGCCCGCGGATCTGCGCCCCGTGCCCTTCCCGCACATGATCTATGTCGGAGATGGGCCGACCGACGTGCCGTGCTTCACCGTCGTCCGGCAGCACGGCGGACAGGCGATCGCAGTTTACAACGCGCAGGATCCTTCGCGCTCGAGCTTCAAAAAGTGCTACCAGCTTTCCACGCATGCGGACCGCGTTCGCCACATTGCGCCCGCGGATTATCGGGCCGGTTCACATCTCCGGCTCTTGCTCGAGCAGATGGTGGAGGAAGTCGCCACGCGCATGATCGAACGTCGCGCTCGCGACATCGAAAGCGGCACGGTGCGCGCGCCGACTCACTCCGACTAAGTCGCTCAAGCGTCCGGCTCCCTTGCCTTGAACGCGCAAGCGCCCGCCAGAAGACCCCGCGGGGGTTTGGGGTGAGACCGGGACGTGAGACTGGGCGCGTGCGGAGCGACGCGGACTGCGCGTAGCGTGCGCGGCTGGAGCCACGTACGGCGTTGGCGCGGCGCGATCGTCGAGTCCGGCGTCAGCCCGGCAACCGTCCGGTGCGTTCGAGTTCGAGCAGGAGGCGCTTGCGCCCAAGGCCGCCGCCGTAGCCGGTGAGGCTGCCATCTTTGCCGATCACGCGGTGGCAGGGAATGAGGATGGCGAGGCGGTTGGAGCCGTTGGCGAGGGCCACGGCGCGCATGGCGGTGGGCTGGCCGATGGCGATGGCAAGTGCTTCGTAGCTGATGGTCTGCGCGTAGGGGATGAGGCGGAGTTCGGTCCAGACACGCTCCTGGAAGGCAGTGCCGCATGGGGCGAGCGGGACGGTGAAGTCGCGCCGGGTGCCTGCGAAGTATTCGGCGATCTCGCGGCGGAGCGTTTCGAAGTGCGCGTGATCGCCGGGGACGAGGGGCGCGGCGAAGCGGCGGCGCAGCACCTCGAAGTGATGCTCCAGCATTCGGCGATCGGTGAACTCGAACATCACCAGGCCGCCGTCATTGGTGGCGGCGAGGAAGCGCCCGATGGGCGTTTCGATCATCGTCGTGAAAAGGCACGCGCCCTTGCGGCTCCGCCCGGGCGCTTCGCCAAAGGTGCGCGTGAACGCGTCGCGAAAACCGCTGTGCGATTCGAAGCCGTGACCGAGTGCGACGTCGTCCAGATTCTCCCCTTCGCGGATCTTCGTAAATGCAGCAGACAGCCGGCGCGCGCGGCACCACGCGGTGAAGGTGAGCCCGTGATTTTCCATGAACCAGCGCCGGGCGCGTTCGGGCGAAACACCGAGGTTCCGCAGGTCGGCGGCGGTCAGCTTCGAGCCGGGCTCGCGCTCGACCTGCTGGATCAGTTGCGCAACCCAATCCGGTGGTTTGCCGGCGAGCTCCGTCGGTCGGCAGAGCTTGCAGGGCCGATAACCGGCGAAGACGACGTCGCGGACGCTGGCAAAGTATTCGCAATTCTCCGGCCTCGGTTTCCGCGGCGGCGTGCAGGTCGGCAGACAAAAGATCCCGGTGGTCCGGACCCCGACGAAAAACACCCCGAGGTAACCGGCGTCGCCGCTTCGAAACGCGCGTTCCATTTCCGCGCGAGGCGGCAGGAGTGGCAGAGCAGGAGAGATCATCGGCGACAAAGCTAACATGCCCGCGCCACCGAAAACGCGACGTTCAATTCGCGGCCACGGAACGCGGCATTTGTTGAAGAAGTGTCATCCTGAGCGGAGTTCCGCCTCCGCTCGCTGCGGCGCTTCGCTCCGGATGACATCCTCGCTCGGGCAGATCCTCACGGCCCTACTGCGGAGTTGCCAGAGTGGCATCCGTGACTACGCTGCGCGGCTCATGCGTGCCTTGCTGCTCAGCCGACTTACGTCGCTCCGCGATATTTCCGCGCACCCTCGGGCGCACTCGGATCGCGGAGCCCTCCCGGCGTAATTCTGACGGCTGGCGCTGCTCTGGCGGAAGTGGCGGCTGGTCTTTTGCTATCCCCGCATCCGCTCGAACACTTCAGTCATGATCTCTCCAACAGGCAGTAAATATCGGCCTTTCCCGCCGATCCAAATCCCGGATCGGCAATGGCCGAGCCGCACCCTCACGCACGCGCCGATCTGGTGCAGCGTCGATCTCCGCGACGGCAATCAGGCGCTGGCCGTGCCGATGAACGTCTCACAAAAGCTCGAGCTCTTCGACGCACTCGTGCAGTGCGGGTTTAAAGAAATCGAGGTCGGTTTTCCGTCGGCTTCCAACACCGAGTTCGAGTTCAACCGCCGGCTCATCGAGGAAGGTCGGATCCCCGATGATGTGACGATTCAATGCCTCGTGCAGGCGCGCGAGGATCTGATCGAGAAAACCGTGCAATCGCTGATCGGGGCGAAGCGGGTGATCATTCACCTCTACAACTCCACCTCGCCAGCGCAGCGACGGGTGGTCTTCGGCAAGACGAAAGAAGAAGTCGTGCAGATCGCCGTGCAAGGCGCGCGCTGGATTCAGGAGCGGTTGCCGCGCCTGGCCGGCACGGATGTGCGGCTGCAGTATTCGCCCGAGAGCTTTAGCGCGACGGAGCTCGATTTCGCGAAGGAGATTTCCGAAGCCGTGATGGACGTCTGGCAGCCGACGCCCGAGCGGCGGATGATTTTGAATCTGCCGGACACCGTCGAGGTCGCGATGCCGAACGTGTATGCGGATCAGATCGAGTGGATGAGCCGCAATCTGAAGAACCGCGACTCGGTGATCATCAGCCTGCACACGCACAACGATCGCGGCACCGGTGTGGCTGCCACCGAATTGGGATTGCTGGCCGGCGCGGAGCGGGTCGAAGGCACGCTGTTTGGCAATGGCGAACGCACGGGGAACCTCGACATCGTGATCGTCGCGCTGAACTTTTTCATGCACGGAATGGAAACGGGATTGGATTTCCGCAACCTCAACGCGCTGGTGCAGATCTACGAACGCTGCACCGGAATGACGGTTCCGCCGCGGCAACCGTACGCCGGGGAGCTTGTGTTTACGGCCTTCTCCGGCTCGCACCAGGATGCGATCAAAAAGGGCCTCGCGGAGTGGGCCACCCAAAAGGAGATCTGCCGCACCGAACCGGCTCAGGCGATCAAGGAAGGATTAGCCGAGCGCGAAGCGGGCGCCTCGAAGCATTGGGACGTGCCGTATCTGGCCATCGATCCAGCGGACATCGGTCGCGAGTATCGCGAGGTGATCCGCGTAAACAGCCAGAGCGGTAAAGGCGGCGTCGCGTATTTGCTCGAAAGCGAATTCGGCATCGAACTTCCCAAAGATTTGCAGCGCGAATTCGGCCCATTGGCGAACGACGAGGTGGATCGGCTCGGCCGCGAAGTCAACGCCACGGAGTTGAAGGCGATGTTCTGGCGCGAATACATTGACCGCACGACGCCCTGGCAGTTGCACCACTTCCACGCGGATGGTGTTGACGGCGTTTTCCAATGCCGCGCGTCGGTCAAACGCGATGCGGACGAGCTTCACCTGACGGGCGCGGGCAACGGCCCGATCGCGGCGTTTGTGCAAGCGCTGCACGAAGCCGGTTCGGCGCCATTCGAGATCGCGAGTTTCAAACAACACGCGCTGAGCTCCGGCAGCGCCGCGAGCGCTATTTCCTACATTCAGATCAAGCTGCCGGACGGGGTCTCCCGCTGGGGCGCGGGGGTGGATACGAACATCGAACTCGCCTCCATCAAAGCAGTCCTGAGCGCCTTGAACCGCCTGTGAAATTCCTCTGCACTTCGTTGCTTTTGCTAACCGCGCTCGCGCTGAGCGGTTGCTCGACCGTCGGCGAATCGTCGAGCCGTACCGCTTCGCCCTCCGCGATCAATCTTCAGCAGATGCAGGTGCGAAAAGGCACGGTCGGGCGTCGCAAGGAGTTTCCGCTGCGGGCGAAATACATCACGGTTCACAGCACCTCCAACCGCGGCGCAACGGCCCTGCAGCATGCGCGCGGCATGGCAAATGGCGCGTTCCGCGGGCGCTCGCGCTGGAACCGCACGGGTTACGTCACATGGCACTTCACCGTCGATGATCGCGTCGCGATTCAAAGCCTGCCGCTGAACATTCAGGGTGAGCATGCGGATCACGATGGGCCGGGCAACCGCTCGAGCATCGCGATCGAGATCTGTGAATTCCGCGATGCGCGCCGACAGGCGGCGGCGGTGGATCGCGCCGCGCGGCTGACTGCCTGGCTGCTCAATGAGAAGGGCCTTTCGCTGAGCCGCGTGGTGCCGCACTACCACTGGCCGCAGCATCGTTTCGGCGGAAACAAAAAGCCGTGTCCGCGCATCTTCATGACGCGCGGACGACCCGGTCCGCGCTGGCAGCAGTTCCTGCGGAAAGTGGACGGCTACCGCTGACGCGGCGCGATGCGGATCGCGATCATCGGCGGCGGACCGGCTGGGTTACGGGCGGCTGAAATCGCGGCGGAAGGTGGCGCGTCCGTAACCTTGTACGAAGCGAAGCCGTCCGTCGGACGGAAGTTTCTGGTCGCCGGGCGGGGCGGGCTGAATCTGACAAAGTCCGAGCCGCGCGAGCAGTTCGTGACGCGGTATCTCGGACCTGCAGCGGAGCCCGGACGTTGGTCATCCTTGATTGCTGAGTTCGATCCGGAGGCGTTGCGCGCGTGGGCCGCAGGGCTCGGGATTGAGACGTTCATTGCGTCCACGGGGCGCGTGTATCCACGTGAGCTGAAGGCTGCGCCGTTGCTTCGCCGCTGGGTGCAACGGCTGCGCGACCGCGGCGTGCAGTTTGCGGTGAATCACCGCTGGCAAAAGTTGAGGCCCGGTCTGCCAGTGACGCTGCACTTCGATGTGCATGGCGCATCGCATACGGTGACTGCAGACGCAGTGATCCTGGCGCTCGGCGGTGGTTCATGGCCGCAGACTGGGTCCGACGGATCGTGGACGGAGATACTCTTGGAGCTCGGCATAAAGGTGTCGCGACTTGAGCCGGCGAACTGCGGTTGGGAAGTCGCGTGGTCGCCGGAGGTGCTCGCCGTTGCCGAGGGCCAGGCCTTGAAAAACATCGTGGTCCGCGCTGGCGAAGTGGCGGCCGCAGGCGAGTTGCTCATCACGCGCTACGGTCTGGAAGGTGGTGGGATCTATCAGCTCGGACCGGCGCTCCGCGCGATGCGTGAACCGGCGCTGACGATCGATTTCAAGCCGACGTTCACCGCTGAGCAGCTGGTGGCGAAGCTCGGTGGAGCGACGAAGAATCTGTTCCAGATCGCGCGCGAACGCTGGCGGTTGGGCGAGGCAGCGCTGACGATCCTGCTCCAGACGCTTCCGGACCGTACTTCTGCGGAAGGGCTCGCAGGCGCAGCGAAGGGGTGCACTCTGCGTCTGTCCGGCCCGCGGCCGATCGCGGAAGCGATCTCTTCGGCGGGCGGCGTGAGCTGGAGCGAACTCGATGAAGGGCTGATGTTACGCCGTCTGCCGGGCGTTTTCGTGGCCGGTGAAATGATCGATTGGGAAGCGCCGACGGGCGGCTATTTGATCCAGGGTTGTTTCGCGACCGGCACCCGCGCGGCCCGAGCCGCATTGCGTTTTCTCGGCAACCGCGAACAAGCCTAAGCCCGGCGCATTCGACGCCGGACATCGAGTTCACGCGCCGCGAAACTGCGGATGCGTTCGGATCATCTGCTCGAAAGCGGGCTGGTCGGCGGGTGCGACGTCGGCGGGATATTTGGCGCTCGAGCGTTCCCACTTTTGCAGCCAATCGTCGGAGAGCAATTCGTGGCGGCGAGCCGGGGTTCCGCGGAGCGCAGCGGGCGTGAGCGCGATCGTCGTTTCCGCGCGATCGTCGGTGCTCTGGCCTTTTGCCACGTAGAATCCAGCGCCGAGGAGCGCGGCGCGAGCAGCGGTGGAGAAGGTGTAAGTGTAGAGTTCCGAGGGGCGATTCTGGCAGGCGGCAAAGAGCCGGCGAAAAGCCTCACAGGTCCATGCAGCGGCGTGGCTTTGGCTGGAGAAGAGATCGTAGAAGATGATGTCTGGCGGTGGCGCGGTGGCCATCGTTTCGAGAAAATCACCGGTAACCAGCGTCCAGCTCAGGCCGGGCAATTGGCGCGACTGCCACTCGCCGCTCTCCAGAATTGCGGGCGGTCCGCTGTGGCGAAGATAGGGAAACTTGTCGTTGTGCAGGAATGCCAGGCGAAGGGAATCGAGGTCGTTCTCGAAGCTGACGATGCGCAGCGGAGATACAGAGCGGAGCGCCGCCTGTGCTTCGTATTCGCGGACGGCGGCCATCGCGTTGGCGGCCGCTCCGAGACCCACGTCCCAGAGCACCAGTGGCTCGGTGTGCAGCCGCTCGCCCAAGTGGGATTGCTCAACATAGAGGCGTCGGGCTTCCTCCTCGGGACGCGCGCGCGGATGCATGATTTCTCCGGAGGTCACCTGCCGAATGCTGGCGAAACCTTCCGCGGCACCGTGCACGGCGTAATCGCCGAGAGTCAGCTTTTTCTTCCGGCGCGGCTTCTGTTCGTGAATCGGATTGTCGGCGTCGGACTCGTGGAGGAAGGCGCGCTTTTCACGATACAGATCAAGGAACCGATCCGCGAAAATGCTCTCGCGAATGTCGCGCATGAGCTGGTGGTAGAAGTGGATGTTGTGTTTGCCGAGCAACTGCCAGCCGAGCGTCTCGCCGGTCTTGGCGAGGTGATGCAGATAGGCACGCGAATAGCGCGTGCAGACCGGGCAGGAGCACGCAGGGTCGAGCGGCTCGTCCGCAAACTTGTAAACGCCCCGCCGCATTTGCAGGTAACCGCGCGAAGTGAAGACGGCGCCGCGCTGGGCAACTTGCGTGGGAATGATGCAGTCGAACATGTCCACCCCGCGATGCACGGCTTCGAGGATGTCGAGCGGCGTGCCGACGCCCATCAGATACCGCGGGCGATCCTCCGGCAGAAGCTGCGCGGTGAATTCGCACATGTCTTCGCGCTCGGTTTTGCTCTCGCCGACTGCGAGGCCACCGATCGCGAAGCCGTCGAATGGCATCGCGCTCAGCGCTTCCGCGCTTTCCCGCCGCAGCTCCGGAAACAGCGCGCCTTGCACGATGGCAAACATGGACTGCGGCGAATCGCCGCGCGCCGCCAGACTGCGCGCCGCCCAGCGATGCGTGAGTTCCATCGCGGCCCGCGCCGTCGCTTCATCAGCGGTCGATGGAATGCATTGATCGAGCGCCATCATGATGTCGCTGCCGATCGCTTTCTGCGTCTCGATGCTGACTTCGGGGCTGAGCAAAATGGTGCGGCCGTCGAGGTAGCTTTGGAAGACCGCACCGTCTTCGCTCATCGCGCGGGAGTGCGGCAGGGAGAAGATTTGGAAGCCGCCGGAATCGGTGAGCACCGAGCGTTTCCAGCTCATGAAGCCGTGAATGCCGCCCATGCGTCGGAAGACTTCCGGCCCGGGCCGGAGCAGCAGGTGATACGTGTTCGCGAGGAGGATCTGCGAACCGGCTTCCTCAAGGGTGCGCGTGAGCTGTGCCTTGACCGTCGCCTGTGTGCCGACCGGCATGAAGAGCGGCGTCCGCACTTCGGAGTGCAACGTGCGGAACGTCGCGGCCCGCGCGCGCGAACCGCTCGCCAGCGCTTCGACGCGGAAATCTAAACGGGATGGCTGCACCGTGCCGCCTCTAGAGCAGCATCAAAGTCGGGCTCTCGATCAGCTTGCGCAGCTCCGCGAGATATTGCGCGCCAACCGCGCCGTCCACGACCCGGTGATCGGCGCTGAGACCGATCGCGAGCCGTTGGCCGGCGACGATCTCGTCCTTCGCGTTGACCACTGGCTTCTTCACGATCGCACCGACGGCGATGATCATGGCCTGCGGCGGATTGATGATCGCGCTGAAGGAATCGATGCCGTAGCTGCCGAGGTTCGAGACGGTGATGGTCCCGCCCTGGTATTCCTCCGGCTTCAGCTTTTTGCTGCGTGCGCGGGTCGCGAGGTCTTTCACCAGCTCGCTGATCTCGCGCAGCGTTTTCTTCTGGGCGTCGCGGATCACTGGCGTGACGAGTCCGTCATCCACCGCGACGGCGACCGCGAGATTGATGCTGCCGTATTGAATGATCGCGTCGCCGGCAAAGCTGGCGTTCACCGCGGGCACTTTGGCGGCAGCGGCAATCACCGCTTTGAGCACGAAGTCGTTCACGGTGAGCTTTGGACCGCCGGCGGCTTCGCTTGCCGCGTTGGCTTCGCCTCGGAATTTCATCAACGGCCCGGCATCGACTTCGATGTTCAGGTAGAAGTGCGGGATGGTGGTTTTGCTGGTGAGCAGGCGTTCGGCGATCACGCGGCGCATGCCGCTCAAGGCAATGCGCTGATCGCCAGCGCCCGCGGGAGCCGCCGCGATTGCAGGTGCCGGAGAAGCAGCCGGAGCTTTGGGCGAAGCCGAGGTCGGTGCGCTCTCCACGTCTTTCGCGATGATGCGTCCGCTTGGGCCAGTGCCGGTCAGGCTGCTCAGGTCCACGCCATTGGCCGCAGCGATCTTGCGCGCGAGTGGTGAGGCTTTGACCCGTCCGCCAGTCGCGGGCGACGCGGAGGCTTTTGCCGGCGCAGGCCGGCCGCTGGACTCCGCCGCCGGTGCGGCTGGAGGAGCGATCGTGTCGGCCTTGGCGGAGGTGGTCTTGGCCGATTCGGTGGCGGGCTCTTCACCGTCTTTAGGAGCCGTTTCACCCTTGCTGAGCAGCAATGCGAGCCGGCCGCCGATCTGCACTTTCGAACCTTCCTGCACCAGAAACTTATGGATCGTTCCGTCGTCGAACGCTTCGACTTCCATGGTCGCCTTGTCCGTTTCCACCTCCGCGATCACATCGCCGGTCGCCACTTTATCGCCCTCCTTCTTTTTCCATTTGAGCAGCGTGCCCTCAGTCATCGTGTCACTGAGCTTGGGCATTTCGATGTATTTGGCCATGGGAAGGAAAGGGTCTCGGTTCGGAGCAGGACACTAAAACAGCATGGTCGCGAGGGACACAAGTGAACAACCGCGCGCCGGGTTGAGCGGCTCGTCAGCGCGCGAAGTGATGCAGCGCGTCGGTGAACCGGCCGCCTTTCTCCCAGCGGAGGTATTGCGTCACTGCGCGGCTGACGAATTCCTTCGCTTCGGTCACGGCCGTTGAGAGCGGCAGACCTTTGCCCAACCCGGCGGCGATTGCGGCGGCGTAGGTGCAGCCGGTGCCGTGCGTGGAAACCTCCGGCACAAACGGCGCGCTGAATTCCTCGACGCGACCATCGACGAAGAGCAAATCGGTCGCGACGACTTCGCGCAGGTGGCCCCCTTTGAGCAGGAAGCTGGTCTTGTGTTCAGCAACGAGCTCGTCTCCCGCCGCGCGCAATTCCTCCATGCTGGTGATCGGCCGGCCGAGCAGCGTCCGGACCTCGTCGAGATTCGGCGTGATGAGCGTCGCCATGGGAAAGAGCGCCTCGCGATAGATGGCGATCGCGTCCTCGTGGAGCAGCCGATCGCCGCTGCTCGCGACCATGACGGGATCGACCACGAGCGGCGGACGCTCGCTTTCACAAGCGAAGCAGGCACCCAAGGTTGCCGCGACGCGTTCGATGATTTCGCGTGAAAAGAGCATGCCGGTTTTCACTGCAGCGATGGGAAAGGCATCGAAAAGCAGGCGGATTTGCTCGGCGACGAGCTTGGGTTCAATCGCCTGGATGGCGCTCACTTTGCCCGGCACCTCCGCGACCACGCAGGTGATGGCAGTGACGCCGTAAGTGCCGAGTGCGCACATCGTCTTGAGATCAGCCTGCACGCCGGCACCGGCGCTGTTGTCGGAACCCGCGATCGTCAGGACTACCGGAAGCGTGCGGTTCGGGGACTCCGGTGGAGATTGCTGGTTGAAGATCACGGCGCGGGTGGTAGCAGGTGGTAACGACCCGCCCAGCAGAAGCCAGAACCCGCACCCAGAAAACAGAAATCCGCATGTCCGCCCCCACCGAGCTCGCCGGCCTCCGCGCCACCGTGGACCGCGTCGTTTACATGCCGCAGCTCGAGGCGCCGCCGGAGCGCCCGTTTCCGTTCGTCTATTTCATCACCATCCACAACGACTCGGCGGAAACCGTAACGATCAAGGGTCGCAAGTGGGTGGTCACCGAAGAGGGCGGTCAGCAGATCGTCGTCGAAGGCGATGGTGTGGTGGGACAATTTCCGTGTCTCAAGCCGGGGGAGCATTTCACCTACAACAGCTACCACGTGATTGGCGCGGACAGCGTTGCGCAAGGTGCGTTCTTTGGCGTGACGAAGGCTGGTGCCGCGGTGTTCACGCGCATCCCGACCTTCAAGATGGAAGCGCCGGTGACCGCGTAGCTCGGGGTTATCCGCCGAGTTCGGTGATCACCAGATCCATGCGGGCGTCGTGCGCTTCGCAGGGCAGTTCTTCGAAAAGCTGCTCAGCGAAGCAGACGCCAACGAGCTGGGTGCGCGCAGTCTTTCCCGCGAGCAGCCGATCGTAAAAGCCGCGTCCGCGTCCGAGCCGATTCCCGTCGCGGGTAAACGCCAGGCCGGGCACAAGGACCACATCGACGTCCGCAATCGGAATGACTCGCTCCGGCCGCAGCGCCGGCTCGCGCACCTGCGGATGCCACGGCGTTTCCTGCACTTCCCAAGGGTGCGCGACATCCAGCAGCAGGAGATCGTCCCCTTGCACCCGCGGATAACAGAACTGACGCGGCGCTTCCGCCCAAAGCAGTTCGATCATCGGCTCGGATGGAAGCGGCGCAAACAGCGCCACGCGCACTGCCGCGGCATATTGCGGTAGCGCCATCACAGTCGAGACGATGGCGCGCGATTTCTCCTCGCGCTCAGTAATCTGCACGAGGCGCTGACGCGCGGTTCGACGCAGTTCGGTTTTGCTCACCGATCGATCTCACGCGCCGTCGGGATCGCTGGCAAGCCGCATGAAACCGTTGCCTGCCCGGCGGGGACGTCTAAACTTCGGCCCCGTGGCCAATCCCTTTAACCGACGAGGTCAGCCGAACGCGGCAATTAACAAGTCGCAAAAGGCGAACGGAGCCGCGCATCCCGCGTCGGACGCCGCACCGCAGCGCAAAGTTGGCCTCGCTCCGAAAGCCGGCTGGCAGAAGCGCAACTTCGTCACCGAAGTGCTGATCCCGTCGATCTTTACCCGGCGCGCCGGAACTCACGCCACGGCCGAGTTTCCGGAACTGCGCGAAGGCGACATCGCGATCACCTGGATCGGCCACGCATCGTTCCTCATTCAAACGCAGGGATTGAATCTGCTGATCGACCCGAACTGGGCGAAGTGGCTGAAGGTCATCAAGCGGATGAAACACCCCGGCTTGCACCTGCACGATCTGCCGAACATCGATCTCGTGCTCGTCACGCACGCCCACTTCGATCATCTCGACCGCCGGACGCTGCGCGAAGTCGCGCGCGATCAGCCGATCGTGGTGCCGTTCGAAGTCGGCAACCTGGTGCATGACCTCGGTTTTCACAGCGTCCACGAGCTGCACTATTGGGAATGCTACGAGCATGGGCCGCTGCGGATTACGCTGACGCCGTGTCATCATTGGGGCGCGCGGATGTTGCACGACTCGCATCGCGGCTTTGGGGGCTTTGTCATCGAGACAGGCGGGCGCGCGATCTTCCATTGCGGCGATACGGCTTACTTCGACGGCTTCCGGGAAATCGGCGCGCGCCATCCCATCGATGTCGCGTTGATGCCGATCGGCGCCTATGACCCGCCGAGCGGCCGCGAGGTGCACATGAATCCCGAGGAAGCTTTACGCGCTTTTGTGGAACTCGGAGCACAACGGATGGTCCCGATGCATTACGGCACCTTTCGCCTGAGCTATGAGCCGCTGGAGGAGCCGCCGGAACGACTGCTTACGTTTGCGCGTGAGCAGGGGATCGAAGAGCGGATCTCGGTGTTAACCGAAGGTCGAACCGTCGTGTTCTGAGGAGCGCGGAGCTTCTCCCGTTCTACCAAGCCTTCACCAATCCGCCGGAGAGTCGCTCGACCTTCGCCACATAGGCCTGAATGTCGCATTTTCGCTCAAGTCCGCGGGCGTTCATGTAACGGACTTTTCCGAAGATCGGTCGCTCGCCCCAAGGTCGATCGTGCTGACCAAAGACCCACGCGATGTTGGCAAAGGAGTTCGCGTCCCGTCCGTCGAGAAAGTATTTGTTGTTGATCGCGAGCGCAGTCGCGAACGCTTCTTCGGGCGTGGGGCTCCACTCCAGGATCTTCTTCCCCCAATACATGCGCATGTAGTTATGCATGTAGCCGGTGTGCCGCATCTCTTTCATCGCGGCATTCCAATACGGGTCGTGGGTCTCGGCTGCTTCGAGCTGCGCAGGCGAGTAGAGGTTTGTGCGCGGATCTTGACGATGGGCAGCGAGAGTCTGGCGTGCCCAGCCCGGCAAGCCGTCATAGCGATCGTAGTCGTCGCGGAAGTGGGTGAAGTTCATCGAAAGTTCGCGGCGCACGAGCAGTTCCTCGATGAAGGTCGCGACATCATCACCGGCGGCGTCGGTATGTTTCCGAGCCTCCAGAGCGAGCCAGGTCGGTGAGATCTGGCCGAAGTGCAGATACTTGCTCATGTGCGAGACGTCGTTCGTCTGCGGCTGATTGCGGTGCTTGCCATAAGTCTTCAGTCGGTCCGCCAGGAATGTGTGGAAGAGCTTCTCCGCCGCGCCCGTGCCGCCGCGGAAGAAGCGGGTGACCGGCTCGACCGACATGTCGAGCTTCAGCGAGCGGGCGAGCGACTCCGGGTTGTGTAGATCAAGAGAGACGGGCAACTTCAGTCCCTGCGCCGGATGCTTCAGCGTGGCGGGCTCCAATTCCACCAGATGTTCGGCGAGTAATCGCTGAATTCGTGGGCGCAGGGTGCGCGCCGCATACTCGGATTTCTGTGAAGCTGCTTCCACCGGCACGATCACGTCGGACTCCACCTGCACGACGCGGCACTTTGCGCTCGTCGCGACTTCGCGACGCCACGCACGCTGATGCCGCAGGTAGCCACGGTCGCAGACTACTGCACATGCGCGCTGTGCCAGGTCGAGCGCGACTTGCGGTGGCGGGCCAGGCCGCAGGACGAACGCAATGCCGCGCTCCTCGAGTGCTTGTTTGGTTTCCTGGAGACCTTCCAGAAGAAATACATGATGGCGAAGGTTCGCCTCCGGGTAATCGTCCATCAGCCCAAAGCCGACGATCAACGGCCGATTGAGATCGTTGGCGAGATCCACCGCGTATTCCAAAGCGTGATTAGTCGCCACGCGTTGCGATTGCTGCATCCAATAGAGCACATACTGGCCATCCACCGTGTCGCACGGATTAAGCGCCAGAACGCGCGCGGGTGCGATGCGGGTCATTCTGATGAACTCAGGCGAATCGGCCCCCTGGCGTTGATGGGCGAAGCAGGCCAACCCCGTTGCGAGCAGCGTAACTGTCCCAGCGAGACGAGCCGCTGGGCTTCCTCGCGAACCTTCGGCATGAGAGGCCTCCAGTTCCCCGCACTCAGCTCCCGGGCAACCTCGGAAGGGCAGAAAGTGCGGCCAATGCGTTCGGCGGCAAGCCGGAGCAGCACAGTTTCGATCGCAGAGACGAAACTCGCTTCCGATCCAGCTGGTGGGTTCATACGGGAATGACCGGGCAATGACTCATATAGGCAGAACTAAGGACGTGTGGCAGCGTAGCGCAGGACGGCACGCGTGAGTTCCACTCGACCATCAGCACGCGCGAGTGCCCGGGTTGGTGCGCCAATGCTGCGGGGGTGAAAGAAAGTTGATCACCGAAGATTCGGATCGTTCTCCAAATCGACCCAGTAGGTTGTTCATCTGAGCCTCGTGGCAACGAGCAAGGTGGGGCAGTTGGAGGTGTGAGCCAGTGGGTAGATAGAAGCGAAACGACTCCGCTCGCCTGGCGGACGCGTGAGAGTGCTGCGTGGGGATCTTAGCCCCGTGTCGCGGCTCACACGGACGAAGCTATTCGCCTCTACGTATGACCTGACGCACCTAGTAAGTTCGATTGACTCTTTCCGAATATCATCGGTAGTTTCCCGCACATGCAAACCAACACACCGTCTTTGGATCAACTCAAACGCGCCACTGCGATCGCAGAGCGCATTCAGGAACTGGAGGCGGAGTTAGCCTCGATCTTTAGCAAAGGATCAGCCCCTTCTTCTTCAAGCTCAACTCCCGCGTCGGCGCCGGCCAAAAATGGCAAAAGCTCCGGGAAAGGTTCTGGCAAGCGCACCATGTCGCCAGAAGCACGCGAGCGGATCGCTGCAGCTCAACGTGCCCGGTGGGCAAAAACCAAAGGAACCGCGAGTTCTTCGGCCAAGGCTCCTGCCAAAGCTGCTGCATCCGCTTCGACCGGAGGAGCTGCTCCGAAGAAAAAAACCGGTCTTACACCTGAAGGACGCGCGAAGCTTGCTGCGTCGATGAAGGCTCGTTGGGCGGCCCGTAAGAAAGGCGGACCCGCACCAACCGCAAGGAAGTAAATCGAGCGGAGCGGGATCGCATCGGAGGATGCGCCCTTCGCTGATCAATTCAGTTTTTGGTCTGGCCTTGCAGTGGCCAGAGTGGTGATTGCCCCGGTGGACATGGTCTGCCGGGGTTTTCGTCTTTCGCGATATGGCTACCCGGGCTCCGGTAAGTTCGCCCCCGCCAGGAAGACAGCTTAAGGAGCACCCTTGGCGTCCGACCCACCGGGCGGCGGCTGGGGTGGCGTGTTCTCCAGCAGGCGATTGAGCGTGTAACAAACGAGCGGATTCGTGACGGGAGTGCCGTCTTCCGCTTTCAGCGCATCGAGATGCAGCTCATGCACGCGCCATGCAACCATCTCGCGCAGCTTCAGCGAGACCGTGCGGTGATCCGCCGAAAGGGTGACACCCGTAACAGGCACGGTCTGCAGGTCAAACTGCTTCGAACCGTAAGGCGCGTGATACTCATAGTAGTAGCGCGCGAAAGGGTAGCTCTCCGGCAGACTGGCGCTCGCTGAATCCAGCGGCTTTGTGAAGGTCAGGTCGAAACCTTCGCGAGTGAGCTTCATCGCGACGACATCGCAAGGCATCTGGCCCGTCCAGACGATGCGCTGAATGCCTTGGTCGCCAGCCCAACCGTGCTCCGTCTGGCCTACCCAAAGACTTCCATCCGGCGCGAACACCAGCCGGTTATTCCCTTTCTGCAATCCGCTGTAGTCGATGAGCGGAACGCAGGCGCCTTGCAGCTGTCCGTCCACTTTCTCGAACATCATCCGGATCAAACGGCTGCGGTTCATTTCACCGATGATCATCTGTCCGGCGAAAGGACCGAACTTCCCGCCGGTGGAATCAAGCAGCGGTTGCGTGAGCGAGTTCCCCATCAAGTTATGTGGAAAAACCATCGTCGGTGGGGCACGCATGGCGGCGAGCTCCGTGACCGGCAACTCCGCCGGTGGAGTGCTAACACCTTCTTTCCAGGCGAGACTCGCGGGGTGTCCATAGAACTTACCCTGCTCGACATGCAGCAACGGGCTGCTGCCGATCCAATCGCCCTGGTTGTCTGGAACAAACAGATTGCCCTCGGCATCGAAGCCAAGCCCGTTCGGCGAGCGAAACCCGAGCGCCCACGGAGTGATCTTGCCTTCGGGACTTACTTTCAGCACCCAACCGCGCCAAGGCACGGCTGAAAACATCCGCGCCTCGACCGTGCTAAGCGGAGTGAGCTGGCCGCGCACTTCGTGCCGAATGCCCGCGCCGTTCGAGCCGACATTCAGCGCGATGAGCATGCTGCCGTCCTTGTTCAGCAAAGGTCCGTAGGCGAACTCATGATAGTTGCCAGTCATCCCGAAAGCATCGGTGATGGTCTCGAAATGATCGGCTGCACCGTCGCCGTCGGTATCGGTGATTCGGGTTAGTTCCGGCCGTTGCATCACCACGATCTGGCGATCGCTCAAGGCGACGATACCCAGCGGATCGTGCAGCCCATCCGCGAACAGCTTCCACACCTTCGTCGCGGCGTCGTAGGTATAAACTTCACCGCGGTGGAAACAGGCGACGAGCCGCCCATCGGGCATAAAGGCAAGTCCACCGGTCTCGGCGGCGAGTCCTTTCGGCGTAGCGATATTCTCGACCCGGTAGAAGCCGTTGACTCGTTCAGGCTGCGCTGGCGTGTCCTGACCGAAGGACGGGATGCAGGCGAGCGAGGCGATCCCGACACTAATAAGAAATCTCTTCATCGGTCCAAGGTAGGAACGGCTTGCATGCGGGCCGTGTTGTAGAGCGAGCCGATCTCTGTTTCCGAAAGCAGACGATCATAGATCCGCACATCATCAAGGGTTGCTGC
>JAQGOK010000043.1 GCA_028293645.1 Chthoniobacter sp. | reverse complement strand
TGGGCGTACTTGCGCAGCTTGCGGCCTTGATCGTGGCGCAGGCTGCTGTCGGCGATCTCAACGATCAGGTGAGTGTCGCTGGTGAATGGATGCCGGCGTGCCCCTTTGTGGGTGCGCGGCAGCACGGCAAGGTCGGGCAGCGGTTCCGAATAATCATCCGCTTCCACCGGGTTCCCAGGCCACAGCAAATACCTCCCCTTGTTCACGTCGCCAAAGATATCGATCAGATAAGCCAAGGTCAGCGCGTGGCGATTCCCAATCGGCGACATAAGAATGATCTCCCCGTCGAGCAACTCCACTCGATCGCTCTCTTCGAACAGCCCGACCTCGCCGAGTCGGTGCCACTCGGTCACCGAGAAACGATAAGGAACAGGCTCATCCTGCGCGGCCAGCGGCTTGCGAAGCATGGGGCACGTTGTCAGCGATCCCCCGCGATGGCAACGCCGCGCGCGGTCGTCATTCCTCCACCGCGGCCGGCGCGGGGAGCACGCGCACCTTTTCGATCACCCGTGAGCGGCGCGGCGCATCTGGCGAGCGCTCGGCGCGTATCGGCCGCGAACGAGGCTCGCCCCGTTCTTCCTCGGCGTCGGCCGGAACGACGCGTCGGATCTCGCGGGAAGCCGGAGGCATCTCGCGAGGACGCGGAGGTGCAACGCTTCGTGTTTCCACCGGAAGAGCGCGCATGACGCGGGGCGCAGGTTCCACTCGGACGACTCGGGGCTCCACTGCGCTGGGAGCCGGCGCCACCATTTCCGCGCGACGGACGGGAACGTTCTCCGGAGGCAGCGCCTGGCTTTCGCCAGCTGGCCAGTGCCGAATCCGTGTGCCCTCAGCGGTGCGCTCGATCCGCATGGTGCCGGGATACTGATTGGCTGGAGCTTGCGGCGGCGGGTTGGGAATCGCGACCGCACTCGGAGCAAGCCGCGGATCGGCACTCGCGTTGATCGGCGTGGCGATGATCGGGACAGGCGCGGGTGCGGCAGACATGGGGGCGGGTGCGACGGATGAAGCAGCGGTTGGAGCACCGACGGCCCCGGGAGTTGCCACGGGCGCTCCCATGGATGGAGTCATCGTCGTCGCGAAGGATTGGACCGGAGGAAGATCCGGATGCGTCTGGCACGTCGCCACTGGCACGCGGCCATTGGGCAGCTCCGCGTCGTAAGCACAATTCTGACCCGCGCAGGTGGCTGTCGCTCTTGCTCCGGACACCGAACAGAGACGCGCTTTGATCAACTGCGCCGGCGGCGCGAACGCCTGTGCCGGATACATTTTCTCCGGCACCTGCTGCATGAAATCGACCCAGATCGGCAGCGCCAGCGTGCTGCCGTAACCTTTCTCCAGGATCGTCTGCGGCTGATCCATGCCGACCCACACTCCGCAAGTCAGCGAACTCGTGTAGCCGATGAACCACGCGTCAAAGAAGTCGTTCGTCGTTCCCGTTTTCCCCGCTCCGGGCTTTTTCCAACCCATCGTGCCCGCCTTCGCGGCGGTGCCCGTTTTCATCACCTGCTGGAGAATCGCGGAGACCATCCACGCCGTCTCGGCGCTCATGATGCGCTTCTCCGCTTCCTCCGCTTTCCACAAGGTCCGCCCCTCGCGATCTTCAACGCGCGCGATCAAATACGGCGCGCGATGCACACCGAGATTGGCAAACGCCGCATACGCTGCGGTGATATCCTTCAAGGTCGTCTCAAATGCGCCGAGGAAACTTACTGGAAGGTCCGGCACGTTCTCCCCGATGCCCGCCGCGACTGCGAGTTCCCGCACTTTGGGCAAACCCGCATATTCGCCGATCCGGACGCTCATCGTGTTGCGGGACTTGAGCAATCCGAACGCAGCCGGCTGCAGCCCGGCGTATTCGCCATCGGAATTTTCCGGCGACCACTTGTTGGAAACGTTGCGCAACTCGCCGGGCAGGATCTTCGAATCGTCGATCATCGTGCCGGGCAGGAGCCCACGCTCAAACGCCGCGCTGTAAACGAACGGCTTGAACGTCGAACCGACCTGCCGCTTCGAGAGCAAGGCGCGCGAATACTTGCTGTGCGCATGATCGCGGCCGCCGACGATCGCGCGGACGGCGCCAGTGCGATTATCCACCGCCACGACCGCCGCCTGCAGGTAGTCGGTCGGTTTGGGATTCGCCTCGTCTTCGCCCGGAGTGAAGTCCTTTTTCTTCGGATGCGGGAAGTTCTTGCCGCCTTCAATCTCCGTCAGATGCCGGTCCGCTGCAGCCTGCGCGAGCCGCTGCAGTTGCGGATCGATGGTGGCGTAAATCTTCAAGCCGCCGCGATCAATCGTCTCCGGCGCGAGTCGGCTGGAGACTTCGCGCAACACCGCGTCCATCACGTAGTCGTTCGCCGCATGCAATGTGTCTCGCGATGCGACCTGCACCCGCTGCGCCTTTGCCGCGACCGCGTCGTCCGCGGTGATCATCTTGAGCTCGAGCATCCGGTCGAGCACCGTGTCACGCTCGACGCGCGCCGCTTCCGGATCGCGCGCCGGTGAGAAGCGATTCGGGCTGCGGATCAAGCCCGCCAGGACCGCGCCCTCGCCCAAAGTCAGCTCCCCCGCCGGCTTCCCGAAATATCCGCGCGCGGCGGTTTCGATCCCGTGAAAACCGGAACCGAAGTAGATCCGGTTCACGTACAGCTCGAGGATCTGATCCTTGCGATAGGTCGCCTCGATCCGCCGCGCGAGCACCGCTTCGAGCGCCTTGCGATCGAGATTCCGGGCCTTCAATTCACAAGCGTTGCGCGCGAGTTGCTGCGTGATCGTGCTCGCGCCCTGCTTGGTTTCTCCGGAGCGCACATTCGTCACGAACGCTCGCACCACCCCTCGAAAATCGATCCCTTCATGGTGCCAGAAGCGGGCGTCTTCTCGCGCCAGCAGCGCCTCCAGGAAGTGTTTGGACACGGACGTCAGCGGGACGACGAGCCGGTTTTCACCACCGTAGTAGCTGTAGAGTTCGCCGTTCACGTCATAGACCGCCGATCGCTCGGCGACCTCGTCGATCCTGGTCAGATCGAACTGCGCGGCACGCTGCTCATAGCGCGAGTAGAGCACCTTCGCCGCGATCAGGCCGGCGAAAGCGAGCACCGCCACTACGGCCGCCGACCAGCCGAGGAACTTCAAAACAGAGCGAAGGCGTGGATTCATAGTTCCGAAGTTGGTGGTGATTCGTGAGCCTTCAGGGAAATGGCTGGCTCGGGCCTACGGATCGCCGCCGCAATCGAGGTGGCCTGGTCGCTGGCCAGTCGCCGGAGCGGCGGTCTTCCTTCAAGCCTTCTGCCGCCTCAGCGGGTAATTCAGCCCGCCCACCCGGAACCAGCGGTAGCCATGCGCCTCCAGCGCAATGTGATGCGCACCATTCGCCCGCGCGGCGCTCCGATCGTCTTCGAGCAGATCGACCAGCAACTCCCCGCCTTCGACTCCCGGACGGATGCGCGCTTCCACCGGGCGATCGGAGAAGTTGTGCAACGTCACCACAGAGTTGCCGCGCCAGTCGTAGCGCATCGCGAGCACGTTCGGTGAACCCGTCTTCAGGATCTCCCATTCACCCCAACCGACCTCCGGGCATTCTTTGCGCATGCGGATCATGCGCGCCGTCCATTGCAACAATGAGCCCGGGTCGCGGCGCTGTTGCTCCGCGTTGACCTTGGCCGTGCTGTATGGGCCCTCCTCCAGCACCGGATGCACCGCCTTCTTCGCTTTGGTAAATCCGCCGTTCGGCTCGTCGGACCAATGCATTGGCGTTCGCACCGCGTCGCGTTCCTTCAAAGTCAGGTCGTCGCCCATCCCGAGCTCGTCCCCGTAGCGGAGCACGGGCGTGCCGGGCAGGGAAAAGAGCATGCTGTAGGCAAGTTCGAGCATCCCCTGGCTGCCGAGCATTGGCGCAAGTCGCCGACGAATGCCGCGGTTGTAGAGCTGCATTTCCTTATCCGGACCAAAGCGCGCAAAGACCTTCGCCTTCTGCTCTTCGCTCAAGCGATCGATATCCAACTCGTCGTGATTGCGAAGAAACTGCGCCCACTGCGAGGTGGCCGGCAGCGCTTGCGTGGCGTGCAACGCGTCCGCGAGCGGACCGACTTCCCCGGACGCCAACGCGTAGAACAGATTCTGGTTCACGAAGAAGTTGAACATCATGTGGATGCCTTCTCCGCGTTCGCCGAAGTACTTCAGGTGATCCGGCGGAAGCACGTTCGCTTCGCCTAAAAGGATCGCGTCAGACGAGCGCCATTGGAGAAAGCGCCGCAGCTCCGTGAGGTAGTCGAAGTGCATCTTCGGCTTCTTGCCGGGCAGCTTTGATTCGATGATGAACGGCACCGCGTCGGCGCGAAATCCCGCGACGCCGAGCTCCACCCAATAACCCAGGATGCGCCGAATCGCCGTGCGCACTTCTGGATTGTCGATGTTCAAGTCTGGCTGAAAATCGAAGAAGCGGTGGAAGTAATACTCACGCGCTTCCTTGTCGTAGGTCCACGTCGCTTTCTGCACGCCGGGGAACACCATGCCTTTGTTCCAATCCGCGGGCCGCTTCTTCGACCAGACGTAGTAGTCGCGATACTTGGAATCGGGATCGCGGCGCGCCTCCTGAAACCACGGGTGTTGATCCGAAGTGTGATTCACCACCAGGTCGATGATAACGCGGATGCCGCGCTTCTTCGCTTCGTGCATGAACTCGACGAATTCGCCCGACGATCCGTGCCGCGGATCAACGCCGTAGTAGTCGCTGATGTCGTAGCCGTTATCGCGGTTCGGCGTCGGCTGAAACGGCGCGAGCCACAGCGTATTGATGCCGAGCGAAT
>JAQGOK010000040.1 GCA_028293645.1 Chthoniobacter sp. | reverse complement strand
GACGATGCGAGCTGCTTGAACCTCAACCGTGCGCTCCAGCCGCGGCTGCTTGGGGTCAAGCCGGAGGAGCTCGGAAACGCCTTCTTGCGCAAAGCCAACGACGACACGTGGCAGCGTTTGGGAGCAGCTGCCGCCGATGGTGCCGTCCCGGGCATTGTCGATGCCAACACGCTCCAGTGGGCGCTGCAGAAGAAAGTCGGCGACACCCTTCAGTACCGCGATGACCGAGGTGCGCCGTTCCTCGTTCGCATCGCGGGCACTGTCACTGGCTCGATGTTGCAGGGGAACATCGTGATCGCCGAACAGCGGTTCGTGGAGAAATTCCCTGGAGCTGGTGGGTACCGCTACTTCCTGATCAATGCACCCACGGATCGCGCGGCGGCGGTCCGCAACGAGCTCTCTCGCGCGTTGACTGATCGGGGTCTGGAAGTTGTTTCGACTGCGCAGCGGCTCGCGGACTTTCAGGCGGTGGAAAACACGTATCTGTCGATCTTCCAGGCGCTCGGCGGTCTGGGGCTCCTGCTTGGAACGGCCGGTCTCGCCATCGTAGTCGCGCGCAACGTTCTCGAACGGCGGCGTGAATTTGGTTTGTTGGCGGCCGTCGGCTTCCGTCCCGGCCAATTGCGGCAGCTGGTTTTTGCGGAACACCGCTGGCTGATCGTGGCGGCGCTGCTGATCGGCACGGCGAGCGCACTCCTCGCGGTCTGGCCGAATCTCGCGCAGAAATCCGGCGGCTTCCCGTTTCGGGAAGTCGGCGTGTTGCTGGTCGGACTGGTCCTCGGCTGCCTGTTCTGGGTCTGGCTTGCCACGCGGCTGAGCCTGCGCGGCAGCGGGGTGGCCGCTCTGCGGTCGGAGTAGGGGAGCGCGCGCGGCCTGGGAACGGAGGTTTACGGCACAACTTCCTGGGCAAATTGAAGTTCACCCTATTCCGGCGCATGATCGCCGCGCCTTTCCGCATGCGCCTTCCGTCACCTATCGCTTTCGCTCTCGTCCTGATCTTTGGACACTCCGCTTTGCATGCAGCGCCGGAGGTGAAGTGGCCTGAACCGACCAGGGAGGGGCTGGATTTCTTCGAACGCGAAGTGCGGCCGGTTTTGGCGAACGCCTGCTACGACTGCCATTCGGCCAGTTCGGAGAAGGTCAAAGGGGATCTGTTGCTCGACACGTTCCAAGGCGTCTCGAAGGGCGGCACGAACGGCGCGGTGATCGTTCCTGGCGATCCGGACAAAAGCCCGCTGGTCGAGGCGGTCCGCGGCGAGGACAAGGATTTCATGATGCCGCCGAAGGAGAAGCTGCCTGACCAGGTGCGGATCATTCTGGAACGTTGGGTAAAGATGGGCGCGCCGATGCCCCGCACGGAAGCGCCCGCGCAGGTCGCGAAAGGTGAGCCGCCGAGTTCCAAGATGATGGACGTGGCGGAGGCGAAGAAGCGGTGGCAGTTCCAGCCGGTGGTGGAGCGCCCTTATCCGAAAGTGCGGAACGCCGCGTGGTCGCCACACCCGATCGATCTTTTTCTGATGGCGAAGTGGGAGCAAAAGCAGCTCGTCCCGGCGCTGCCTGCGGACAAGCGCACGCTGCTGCGTCGCGCGACTTTTGACCTCACCGGACTGCCACCAAGCCCGAAGGAGATGAGCGCTTTTCTCGCCGATCCCTCACCGACCGCTTTCAATCGGGTGGTCGATCGCCTGCTCGCTTCGCCGGCCTACGGAGAACGCTGGGGGCGGCACTGGCTGGACGTGGTGCGGTATGCGGACACGGGCGGCGACAGCGCGGATTACCCGGTGCCCGAGGCTTACAAATATCGCGACTACGTGATCGACGCGTTCAACGCCGACAAACCTTACAACGCCTTTCTCAAAGAGCAGCTCGCCGGTGATTTGCTGCCGACAATGAATGAAGCCCAGCGGAAGGAGCGCTTGATCGCGACCGGCTATCTCGCGATGTCGCGGCGGTTCGGCGTGGCGCCCCAGATGGAGCTGACGATCGACGACACGATCGACAACGTGAGCAAGGCGATGCTCGGCCTGACGGTCGCGTGTGCCCGTTGCCACGATCACAAATTCGACCCCATCTCGGCGCGTGATTACTACGCGCTCTACGGGATCTTTGCTTCCACGAAGTATCCGTTCCCCGGCTCGGAGAACGTGAAACGCCCGAGCGACTTTGTTCCGCTGGTCTCCAAGGAGGAGGTGGAAAAAGCGCTCGCACCGCACAAGGGAAAGCTGGCGGCATTCGATGAGGACATCGCTCGGATCAAGAAAGAGCGCGACGAGGCAAAGAAAGCCGGCGGGGAGAAGACGCCGAAGGATTTCCGCAAGATGATCGCGGAGGTGGAGAAGCAGCGCACGAAGTTCACGGACACGCTGCCGAAGTTCGAAGTGGCCTACGCCGTCTCCGAAGCGAAGCCGAAGGACGCGCCGGTGCATATTCGCGGCGATGCCGGCAAGAAGGGCGAGGTCGTGCCCCGGCAATTCCTCACGGTCCTTGGCGGCCAAAAGTTGACCGGTGAGCAGGCGAAACAGAGCGGACGCCTGCAGCTCGCGGAGTGGATCATCGACGCGAAGAACCCGCTGACTGCGCGTGTGATGGTGAACCGCATCTGGCAGCGGCACTTCGGGAAGGGGCTGGTCGCCACGCCGAACGACTGGGGCAAGCAATGGAAGGCGCCGCAGCATCCGGAGCTCGTCGATTTCCTGGCGCACGTCTTTGTGAAGAACGGCTACTCGATGAAAAACATGCATCGCTTGATCATGTCTTCGAAGGCTTACCAGATGTCTTCGGACGAGCTGCCGGCGAACATGGCGATCGACGGCGCGAATGAGCTGCTCTGGCGGTTCTCGCGGCAACGGCTCGATGCGGAATCGATCCGCGACTCGATCCTCGCAGTGAGCGGCTCGCTCGATCGCAGCCGGCCCGGAGCGCATCCCTTTCCGCCGATGGAAAAGTGGGGCTTTACGCAGCACGCCGCGTTTTCAGCGGTCTATACGAACAATCACCGTAGCGTCTATCAGATGCAGCAGCGGATCAAAAAGCATCCGTTCTTCGGGCTGTTCGACGGCGCGGATACGAACGCCTGCACGGCTGAGCGGCCGTTGAGCACGACGCCTTTGCAAGCGCTCTTCATGATGAACGATGAGTTCATCAAGACGCAGAGCGAGGTCCTGGCCGATCGCCTCCTGAAGGATCAACCGTCCGATCCGCAGCGGGTGTTGCTCGCCTGGTGGCTGGCTTATCAACGGGCGCCACAGCCAGACGAGACGAACGATGCGCTGTCGTTCCTGCGGCAGTACGCCAGCAAGGTGAAAGCGACGAACGCAAACGCACAACCTGCCGACATCACCAGGCAAAGCTTTGCGGCGCTTTCACGGGTGCTCTTCACGAGCAACGAGTTCCTTTTCAACGACTGATATGGCTTCCCAGAACTGCGGTTGTTCACGTCGGTCGATGATCCGCTCGCTGCTCGGCGGGTCGTTGCTGATGCCCGGCATTCTGCATGATCTGCTGACGCAGGATGCGAGCGCGGCGATCACTGCGGCGGATCCGCTCGTGCCACGTGCTGGCCATTTTCCCGGCAAAGCGAAGCGGGTGATTTTCATCTACCTGAGCGGCGGTTTTTCGCACGTCGATACATTCGATCCGAAGCCGAGTCTGATCTCGTCGCAGGGAAAGGAGATCGGTCCGAACAAGTTCCTGCAGGCGCCGAAATGGGAGTTCAAGAAGCGCGGGAAATGCGGCACCGAGATCAGCGAACTGTTTCCGCACATCGGCGAAGTCGCGGACGATCTCTGCGTCATCCGATCGATGAAAGGCGATCACGGCAACCATTTCGAGGCGACGCTCGGAATGCACACCGGTTCCTTTTCATTCGCGCGGCCGAGCATCGGCTCGTGGGTGAGCTACGGGCTCGGAACGGTGAACCAAAACCTGCCGTCATTCGTCGTGCTCGCGCCGCAACTGCCGTACGCGGGAGGCCAGGTGTGGTCGTCGGACTTCCTGCCTGGCGCGCACCAGGGCGTCCGAGTGGTCGGCGGGAGCGAGCCGATCCCCAACTTGAACCCTTCGTCGCAAGGAGATCTGCAGGCGCTCGAACTTGGTTTGCTCCAACGTTTCAACCGCAAACATGCGCAGGGTCCGCGTGCTTCGGACTCGGCTTTGAACGCGCGCATCAAGTCGTTTGAGACGGCTTACGGCATGCAGCGGGAAGCCCCCGAAGCGTTCGACGTTTCCAAGGAAACCGACGCGACGCTCGCGCTGTACGGGCTGCAGCGCGGTGATACGAAAGGCTTCGGCTGGCAGTGCCTGGTGGCGCGGCGATTGGCCGAGCGCGGGGTGCGTTTCATCGAGCTGATCGATACCGGCTCAAACAACAATTGGGACTCGCATGGCAACATGCAGGAACACGCGAAGCTGGCGAAGAACGTCGATCAGCCGACCGCGGGTTTGCTCAAGGATCTGAAGAGCCGCGGTATGCTGGAGGATACACTGGTCGTTTTCACCACGGAATTCGGCCGGACCCCGTTCACGGACAAGCCCGACGCCAAAGGTCGCGAACATCACGCGCAGGTCTTTTCCTCATGGTTGGCCGGCGCCGGGGTAAAGGGTGGCATCACCTACGGCGAGAGCGATGAGCACGGCGTGAAGGTCGCGCGCGACGAAGTCCACGTGCATGATTTCCACGCCACGATCCTGCACCTGCTCGGGTTCAATCACGAGAAGCTCACCTTCCGGCACGCCGGCCGCGATTTCCGCCTGACGGATGTGCACGGCAAGGTGGTGAAGGCGATCCTGAGCTAAGTTTTTTGAACGCACCGGGGTTTGGTGCGTCAAGGAGCTGCCGTTCCTACGAACTACAAAGAGTTGGCTTTCGCCGGCGAATCCTGAAACCTCCATTACCCACCTCCTACCTATGAAATTGAAAACCCTGCTCACGCTTCTCATCACCGCTGCCTTCAGCACTCAAGTGGCTTTCGCTGCCGAAGAGGACTCGGCGCTCGCGAAGGAGATGAAGACGATGAACAAGAGCTTGCGCACGCTGAAGCGGCAGATTGCTGATCCAGCAAAGAAGGAGGACAACCTGGCGCTCCTCGCCACGATCAAGAAGACGATCGAAGCCTCGCACAAGCTCGACCCGGCCAAGATCAAGGATGTGCCGGAAGCGGAGCGCGCGGCTTACAAGCAGAAGTACAACGCTCAGCTCGACGACCTCGACAAGACCTTCGACGAAGTCGCCGCGGCCTTGAAGGCCGGCAACGAAGGGGACGCGAAGAAGGCCTTCGACAAGCTCACCGAGCAGAAGGAAAAAGGGCACAAGGACTTCGGCGCGGACGACGAGTAAACCCCCAGCTTCCCGAATACGAAAAACCCGCAGCCCCGAGGTAATCCCTCGGGGCTGTGTCGTCCTCGGGCTTGAGCTCGGATTCCTCCGATGACCCGGCAGCAGATATTGGATCTCTATTTCATGGACGCGCGGTCGAAGCTGATCGACCTGGCTGCGTTTCTGGATCGTGTTGATCGAGCCGAAGGCGAAGCCGATTTCCGGCTCGCGGCTTTCCGTGCGGCGCTGCAGGAACTGCACGGCGGAGAGCCGCAACGGGCGAAGGCGGTGCTGCTTTCGCTCAGCGATCCGACCACCGAGCCGATCGCCGCGGCTCCGGGAAAAGGTGCCATCGGCGCGTGGCACCAAACGCATTGATGCGTTACATCGAACCCCACGGGCACATGGTCAGCCGGACGACGGATGACTACGAGGCGATGCTCACCGCGGGTTGCGCAGCGGTCTGCGAACCGGCGTTTTGGGCCGGCTACGATCGCAGCGGGGTGCAGGGTTTTTACGACTACTTTTGCCAGCTCACTGACTACGAACCGAAGCGCGCGGCGAAGTTTGGCCTGCCGCATTTCACCTGGCTTTGCATCAATCCCAAGGAATCTGAGGACACAGCGCTGGCGGCGGATGTGCTCGGAATCGTGCCGGAGTTTTTGGAGCGGCCGAATGTGCTCGGGATTGGCGAGATCGGCCTGAACAAGAACACGCGCAACGAGATGAAGGTGCTCGAGCAGCACATCGATCTCGCGATGCGCCACGGGCAGATGATCCTGGTTCACACGCCCCATCTGGAAGACAAGCTGAAGGGCACGCGGTTGATCGTGGATCTCCTCAAAGCCGATGCGCGAGTGCAGCCCGGGCGCGTGATCATTGATCACGTTGAAGAGCACACGATCCAGCATGTGCTCGATGCCGGGTTCTGGGCCGGGATCACACTTTACCCGGAGTCCAAAACCACACCGCCGCGCGCCATCGACATGTTCGAGGTTTATGGCGGCCAGAGCGTTTGGTTGAATAGCGCGTGCGACTGGGGCCGCAGCGATCCGCTGGCTGTGCCCAAGACCGCTCTGGAGATGCGGCGCCGCGGGCACTCTGATGCGACCATTGATGCACTGATCTACGGGAATCCGATCCGGTTTCTCTCCCAGAACCCGCGTTTTCATCTGCGCTGATCTGAGCTTCAGGATTGATCCTGCCGGGCTTGAGATCGCGAGGTATCGCGCTACGGTGGGCGGTCGCATGAATCGCCTGCTTTCCCTCGCGGCTGCCAGCCTCGCCTTCCCGGCAATCGCCATCAGCCAGCAGACTCCAGTCGCTCGCGCGGATGGTCCGGCGATCGCGGCGGTGACGAGGAATCCCGCGTTGCCGCCGGCAGGTGAGACGCCCGACAGCAGCCCGACTCCCTCTTGGGAAACCCAGAAGCATGCGCGCACTTACCTCCTCGGTATTCCGCCACCACGCGGGCAAATCGTGGATCGCAACGGCGCCCCGCTTGCGCAAACGCGCGTCAGCTACAATCTCGCGGTGGCGTTCCCGACTCCGCTCACCTTGAGCGATCGGGCGGCCGCGCAGTTCGCTCAACAGCAGGCAGCTCGGGCGCAATCGATCATCGGCCGGCCAATCACCGTCTCCACCGAGGCTGCACTCAAGCATTACAAGAACCGGGGAGTGCTGCCCTACGTCATTGCGCAGGATGTGAAGCCCGAGGAAATCGCCGCGATCCAGCGCGACAAGCCCGCGAACCTGGTCCTGCAGCCGACCTATCAACGCTTCTATCCGCACGGAGCGCTCGCGGGACACGTTATCGGTTACGCGGGTCGAACTGGACGAATGCCCGACGGCGTACTGCAAAACAATGATCTGCTCTGGCCTGGTGCCGAAGGACGCGAGGGCATCGAGCAGTCGTTCGACGATCAACTGCAGGGCAAGCCCGGACAGCTCAACATCTCCTTCGATCCCAGCGGCAAGAAAGCCAGCGAACAGGTCGTGATCCCGCCCCAGCCGGGCTACAACGTGGTCCTGACCATCGACGAAAACGTGCAGCGGCTTTGCGAGCAGTCGTTGATGAAAGGCACCAAGCGCGGCGCGCTGGTCGTGGTTGATCCGAACAACGGCGACATCCTCGCACTCGCCTCCTGGCCTTCGTTAAACCCGAACAGCTTCATCCCGAATATCAGCGGCGACGCTTACAAAGCGTTGCAGGATGACAAAAACATTCCGCTGCTGCCGCGGGCCTTTCGCTCTGCCTATCCACCGGGATCGACATTCAAAGTCTTCGTCGGTCTCGCGGCCCTGAACAGTGGGAAGATCGGTCCGCACGACGAGTTCTCGTGTCCTACGTCGATGTCGATCGGCAACCTCACCTTTCGAAACTGGAAGAAGACCGACGGTGGTTCGCTGGACTTTGCAGATGCCCTTACGCAGTCGTGCAACACCTGGTTCTACCAATGCGGGATGCAGATCGGCGGGAAAGTGATCACCGACTATGCGCAACGTCTCGGGCTCGGCGCGCGCACCGGCATTCCTCTCGCGGCGGAGGCGGAGGGTCGCGTGATGAACGATGAGTACATGGTCAAAACCTATCGTCGGCACATGTACAATGGCGACCTGGCCAACTTGTCGATCGGGCAGGGGGACACGGTGATTTCTCCGCTGCAAATGGCGCAGGCGATGGCGGCGATCGGAAACGGCGGAACCCTCTATCAGACGCGGCTGGTCTCGCATGTGCAGAGTCTGGATTCACAAATCGTGACTGCGTACGACGTTCGCGCGCGTGGGAAGATCGACATCCTTACGGAAGCCATGAACGAGCTGCGTCGCGGCATGGTGCAGGTTGTGGAGAGTCGCTCGGGCACTGCCGGTCAGGCGCAGGTCGATGGCGTGCAAGTCGCCGGAAAGACAGGCACCGCGCAATGGGGGCCGAAGAACAACGAGCGCACGGCGGCGTGGTTCGCGGGTTTCGCTCCTGCCGACAAACCGCGCTATGCCTTCGCGGCGCTTTACGAAGGAGATGCGAACAATGACGACGTGCATGGTGGCACCCAGGCGGCGCCGCTGGTGGGCAAGGTTCTGCGCGAGCTGCTGAAGGACGAGCCGAAGAAAAAGAAGGAGCGGAAAGAACGGCGAAAGAGGCCCGAGGACGAGGAGGATGTCGAGGGAGGCCTGTCCGAGCGCGTTGCTCCGCCTGTTGCCCCGCCGGTGCGCGTCATGCCGCCGCGCCCGGCGCCGACACCGGCCCGGCGTTCCTTCTTCCCGTTCTTCCGCCCCGGCGGGCGCTGAGAAAATTCCGGCCCGGCTAGCGCATGGGCCGCTGACCGCCGCCATCGCGGCGTCCGGAACCGCCCGGCCGGGAACCGGAGTTGCGCTGGCCTCCGCCTCCGAAGCTGGAACGCGGCTGGTTGCGCCGCTCGGGCCGCTCACCTTCGGACTGCGGCGGTGCGGGCGCGGCGTAGTCAAAGCCCTCAGCTTTTTTGCGAACGATGCCGCGGTTGATGAACCTCTCGAGCGAACGAAGCGCGGAGTAATCCTCGCTCGTGACGAAGCTGATCGCGTCGCCGATTGCCTGCGCCCGCCCGGTCCGGCCGATGCGGTGCACGTAGTCTTCCGGGTGCATCGGGAAGTCGAAATTGACTACGTGCGAGATCCCGTCCACATCGATCCCGCGCGCGGCAATGTCCGTCGCGACGAGCACCCGGACGGTGCCGGCCTTGAAGTCGTTCAGGGCGCGCAGACGCTGGTTCTGCGAGCGATTCGAGTGAAGCGTGCCGGTCTTGATGTTGAGGCTCTCAAGCTTGCGCGCCACGCGATCGGCGCCGTGTTTCGTCCGGGTGAAAACGAGCACGCTGCCCATGTTCGCGTCGGCGAGAAGATGTGCGAGCAAGCCGGGCTTCAGATGCTTCGGCACTTCATAGACGAGTTGCGTCACCGTGTCCGCTGGATTGGAACGGCGGCCGATCTCCACTTTCTTCGGGGAGCGTTGGAACTCGCGCGTCAGCTCTTCGATCTCCCGCGACAGGGTCGCGGAAAAGAGCAGCGTCTGCCGCTCGCGCGGGAGCGCTTTGACGATCCGGCGGATGGACGGGAGGAACCCCATGTCCAGCATGCGATCGGCTTCATCGAGCACCAGATATTGCAGCCCGGAGAAGTCGCCAAAGCGGCGCGCCATGAGGTCGAGCAACCGGCCCGGCGTGGCGACCACGAGATCCGTTCCATCGCGCAGCGCCGCGATCTGCGGGCGTTCGCCGACGCCGCCGAAGACGGTCGCGATCCGCAGCGGCACATGCTTGCCGTAGGCGCGCACGTTCTCGTCGATCTGCACCACCAGTTCACGGGTTGGGGCGAGCACCAGAGCGCGGATCGATCGCTGTTGCGGACCGGAATGCTGCGCCAGGCGTGTGAGCATCGGCAGGGTGAAAGCGGCGGTCTTGCCGGTGCCGGTTTGGGCGATCCCGATGAGGTCATTTCCCGCGAGAATGAGTGGGATCGCAGCGGCCTGAATGGGCGTCGGCTCCGTGTAACCGGCCTCCTGGACCGCCTGCAAAACTTTGGGATCAAGACTGAGCGCACGAAAAGGCATAGCCCCGCACTATGAGCCCCGGTTTCGAGATGGCACGCGCAAACCCAAGGCCGATGCCGTCTTCTTGAGATCGGCTACGACTTCCGCGCGAGCAGGTAGCTACGACCGACCGCCGTCGGTTGATGCTCGAGAGAGTCGAAGCCTGCGTCTGCGAGGAATCCGCGCATCTCGGCCAGCGAATAGCATTTGCCCTCGGTGATCTGCATGAGCAGCGCCGAGTATTCCGCGACGTGCAGCGGGCCAGTTTTCTCCGCGTTGATAAAGGCGTCGTGGACGATCAGCAGCCCATCCGCCGGCAGCGCCGCGCTTGAACGCGCGAGCAGGTCGCGCACGACCTTCTCGTCCCAGTCGTGCAGCACATTGGAGAGAAGATGCACATCGAAGTCGCGGGGCCACTCGGCCTGAAACATATCGCCTGCGAGCACCGCGACCTTCTCGCTGCAGCCTTGTTTGGCGATCGCCTCTCTGGCGATCCCATCCACCGGCGGGCGTTCGAGGACCGTCGCGCGGAGATGCGGATGCCGCGCAACGACTGCGCACGCGTAAATGCCGGAACCGCCCGCGATATCGAGCAATGCTTCGCGGCCGGTAAGGTCGAGCTTTCGCGCCATCGCCGGCCCGAGCAGCACCCCGCGGCAATCCATCGCGGCCGTGAAATGCGCGGCGAAGTCCTCCCGTTCCATCGCCTGCGCCCACGCCTGTGCATCGTAGCTGCCCCAATTCGCCGGCTTGCCGGTGCGCAACACCTTCAGCATGTCCACCGTCGGCGCGCGGTCTTTCATCGAGGCGTAATACGGCGCCAGATTCCACGGTGAGTCCGCCGAGAGATGTTCACGCGCGCGGGCAGTGAGGTGGAAACAGCCGCCCGCCTGCGTTACCAGGCCCATCGCGGTGAAGAGCGTCATCATCACATCCGCCGGGCGCGGGTGGATTTCGAAATGCGCGCAAATCGCGCCGAGCGTCGAAGCATGTCCGCCCAGCCAGGTGAAGAAATCCAAATGCCCGATGGCCGCGCCGAGCAGATCGACCGCCGCGATCCCGTCGCGATAGCGATAAAGCGGCAACGGATCGGTGATGGGTTCGGCGAGCAGCGTGTCGAGAGACATGGGGTGGCGAAGATGCACGGGCCAACCGGAAGCGCCAATGCTCAAGCAGGCTGCGGGAATCACTTGCCTCAAACGGCCCGGTGACCATTTCAGGCGGGCACGCGGAGCCACCTTTCTCCCGGAGCTACGTCTCCCGACCCGGTGCGTCTAGCTGCGACCCACCACTGCCGGCGCATCAGAGCAATCATACCGGTGCCGAGAGCCACAAGTGCCAGCCCGCCTGATTCGGGGATGGGCGCGGCGAGATCGCGAACTAACGTAACGCTGGCGAACGGCGCAATCAGCGTGGCCGCGCCCGAGGTCAGGTTCACTTCAAAAGGTCCGTAAGCAGTGCCATCGGTGCTGAAAGTGGCGAGGGCGCGGTCGTGCCAGTCACGATATCGAGGCCTCCGTCCGCGGTGTCGGACGGATTCACCCCCGGGGTCCGGTGCCGATCAGCGTGAGTTGCCCCAGGTTTGAAGCCTGGGTGTAGAGCGAGTTGGTCGTGGCATCGAGCGCGTCATGGGTCGTCGTGCCGTCGCCACCGGGGATGCCGCCGAGTTGTTGCTGTATGCAGTCGCCGCGTTCGGACTGGCACCTCCAGGCGCGCCACAGCTTGACTACGGCGTGCCTTGCGATGGTTCCATACCGGCTACTGCGCGGCGGGCTTTTTCTTGAAAGCTTCGTCGAAGCTGCTGGTCCCTACCTTGCCTGTCGTTGTTGCAGCCGCTGCTTTCGCCTCAGCCGAAGCCGGATTCGCCTTCAAGGTCTTCTCGATATCTTCGAGGACCTTGCGCGGGCCGACATACTTATCACCCTCGTAGGAGTGCGAAAGAACTTTGCCTTCCTCGTCGATCAATACGAGGCACGGAATACCTTTGGCAGAGTATTTCGCCAGCGGACTCTTCGCTTTCTTGGAGAAGTCCAGCGCCGGCCATGGCATGTCGTCATCCTTCATGTACTTGGCCATGTCATCCTCCGAGCGGTCACTACTGACAAAGATCATCTCGAAGTGCGGGTTCGCCTTCTTATGCCGCTTATACCATTGCACCAAATCGGGCGTGAATGCCCGGCACGGACCGCACCAAGCCGCTGAGTAATAGATGCCGTAGTATTTGGCCTGACCAAGCGGAGTATCGTCAAACTTGCTCAACCGCTTGCCTTCGGAGGCGACGAGGTCGCCTTTCAAGCCGGGATGCACCGTGTTTGCAGCCTCACTGGATACGGTGGATCCCAGCAGAGCCACGGCCGTGACCAACAACAAGGAAGGAGACGTTTTCATGCGCGCCGTATGCCAAAAACACGCGCCCCATTCAAGGCCTGAAAGCCTTTGTTCTGTTATGGGATGATCAAGGTCTGCCCGACCTTGATCTTTGGCGTGCCGTGGGTCGCATAGAAGTTTGCGTCCTGGATATCCTTCCAACGTGCACTGCTCTTGTAATACT
>JAQGOK010000034.1 GCA_028293645.1 Chthoniobacter sp. | reverse complement strand
CCCTCTCGCGCAGTTGCAACACGCCATTCGGCGGCTGGGAACTCAAAGGCCGAGCCGTGCGCACCATCGTCGCTGGCCGCACCGTCTGGCAGCTCAATAAATAGCTTCAGCTCGCGCGAAAGCTGCGCATGATCCCGCCCCATTCGCGTTTTAACGATGTCTTCCATTCTTACCCGCTCACTCCTCCTGCTTTCTCTCGCTCTGCCGACCCTCGCCGTTGCCGGCGAGGAACTCGATGGCGGCACCTTTAGCGTCTATTTCGAGAACGATCTCTTCACCGGCACGGACCGATATTACACCAATGGCGTGAAGCTCGGCTGGAGCTCGACCGATCTCGCGAAGTATGGCGACACGCCTTATGCGAGTCCGCTGCTGCCGATCCTCGAACGGATTCCGTTCATCAACAACCCGGCGTTCCAAAAGAATCTGTCCTTCTCGCTCGGTCAGAACATTTACACCCCGGACAACACCGAAGCCCTCGAGCGGCTCGACGATGATCGGCCGTACGCCGGCTGGCTTTACCTCGGCTTCGGCGTCGCCTGGAAGAACGCGGACATCCGGCATTCGCTCAGCTTGAATATCGGTGTCGTCGGCTCCTGGTCGTATGGCGAGGAAGCGCAGCGCGTGGTGCATGAAGCACGCGGCCTGGCTGTGCCGAAGGGTTGGGACAATCAGCTTCACAACGAACTCGGCGTACTGCTCGCCTATGAAGCTACGTGGCGCTGGCCCAAACATGAGCGGCGCGTTGGACTCGACTGGGAGTTCCTGCCGCACCTCGGGTTCTCCGTCGGCAACGTGCTGACCGCAGTCAACGTCGGCGGTGAATTCCGGTTCGGCGTTAATCTTCCCGACGATTTCGGCACCCCTGGAATTGAGCCTTCGGCGACGACTTCCACGCCAGTCGAAGGCGCCGAACGCGCCGGCCGCGCACGGAAGTTCGACCTGGGTATGTATCTCTTCGCGCGGGCCGATGGCCGCGCCATTGCGCACACCGTTTTCCTCGACGGAAACACGTTTGGAAACAGCGCTTCGGCCGACAAGAAAGTGCTCGTCGCCGACCTCAGTGTTGGCGCTTCGCTGAATTACAAGGACACCAAAGTGACCTACGCCGTGATCTACCGGACGCAGGAGTTTGAGGCTCAGGAAGAGGCGCAGCTTTTTGGCTCCGTCTCGTTCAACTTCGCGTTCTAGGAACCGGAATCAGCGCTTCACCTCGTAGTAGTAAGCGCGGTAGGTGCCATCGATGGTGAACGATCCATCGGCAGAGACGGGCACCGCTTTGGACATCGGAACTCCGTAGTGATCACAGGGCGTGACGCTCTGCGGCTTGACGCCAACGAGCTTTAAAGTTGCCTGCACGGGCTCGAGCAGGAGCGGGGCGGTGCCGGTCGCTTCGAGCACGGTGCCGTCGGCGCTGTAGCGGGTGCCAGTTTGTTTGTCCTGAGCCAGTGCGGTGATCAGGATGCGCTTCGATTGCGCCAGCGGGAGATCGTCGAGCGGCGTGAAGATGGTGCTGACCCAGGGCGTCTTGAAGGTCGCCGTGACGCCGGGGAGGCGAAACGTCTGGTCCTTGGTTTTGCCGAGCACGGCCTGCGTCTGCGGCGTCTGCACGAGGACCGTTTCGCGGCCGTAATCCCACACGAGTTCACCCGTGGCGCTGCGGATGATCTTGTTCGTCTGGTCCCAGAACTTCTCGAAGGGAACCTGCTCCGTCTTTCCGCCATCGAATCCGACGGTCACGCGCCCGATGGCGAATGCTTCGAGCGGTGTGCCACCCTCTACGATCATCGTCTTCACGTCGTAGCCGCCCTTTGTCGCATCCTGCTTCAGCGCGTCTCTGCCGGAGAAGAGGTCGTCTTTGCTCAGCCGGCGCGCCGCGATGAGCGGTGCCTCGGTGATGTGTCCGCGTTGCAACGCAAAGGACAGCGCGGGGAACTGCCCGAAGAAATGCGGCGTGTCGCTCACGTAGCTCGACATGCCGGGCCAGCCGTCGCCGAGACGCGTGCCGCTCTGCGTGAAGTGCCAGCTCGCGTCCCAACCCTGCAGACCCATGCCGTAGAACGCGAACAGCGGCGCCGCTTCCGCCTTCCACTGGTTCGGCGCGGACTGCGTCCATTCGGTCATCGCGAACGGCTTTCCCTCCACCTGCTTCATCCCAGTGGTGAAGATGCCCCCGCCGGGTTTGCCGAGGTGTGACTCGTTGTGCACCTTGCCTTCAGTAATGCCGTGTCCGCCCGCGCCGCCGCCGGCGTAATTGTGGCGATCGATCATCGAGCCCACCGTGTCCGTCCAGATGTTCGCCGCTTCGCTCGCCGCGCCTCCGACCTGCCAGGCCGTCGTCATCGTCACGCCTCGGAAGCCCGCCGCGCGGATCACCTTTTCGCAGTCGCTAAAGAAGCCGGCCTGCATCTCCGCCATGCATTGAATGAAGTCGCCAGCGCGCTTCTGGAGCCCGGCGAACGGTCCCTGCGGACCTTTCCCCTGCAACTCCCATGGTCCCATGATCGCCAGCTCCGGCGTATCCACCGAATCGCCGTGGCGCAGCTCGCCCCACGCTGCTTTCAGCGCAGCATCGGTCTTGTATTTCGCCTTCGTCCAGGCGGCGAAACGTGCGCGCAGCAGTTTGCCGTGCTGCTTCCATTTCCCGTTCGGGTTCGACAGTTCGCCGAGTGGATTCCAGAAAAAGATGCTGTCCTCATTTTGCATTTCCACCGTCGCCAGTGCCGGATCATCGACGTAACGCAACCCGGTGTAGGGGTTCTTGTGCTGGAGCATCGCAGCGAGCCAGCGGTTGCGGATCTCCTGGAGCTTCGGTGAAGCGGTGATCAGTCCGTAAGTGTCGCCTCGGCCTTTATCGGCGCCCGGCAACTCCGCGAAGAGCTCGGGCGGACAGCCATCATCCGGACCGACCGTGAAGTGATAGAAAACGCTCCACGCCGAGTAGATGCCGTGCTTCTTCAGCTCGGCGAACCACCAGTCGTATTCGTCGAGTTTCTTCGGATCGAGCACGCCGTCGGTGGTCAGCTCATCGAAGACCGCGTGCTCGCGGACGATGTTCACGCCGAACTTCCGCAGATGCCGGGCACGTTGCGTGAGCTGCGCGCGCGAGTAGCGGCCCGGCTGCACGTTTGCCCCGACGCCCCAGAGCTTCACCGGCGCGTTCGCCTTTTCAAACTGCAGCTTGTCGCCGTTCGCCTTCAGAAAGCCGAGTTGCCCGGCGGGCGCCGCAAGAAGCTTCGACATATCGATGACGCTGCGCGCGTCGAACGTATCGTCGTCCGCGAGCAGCGGGAACCAATCCGCCGCACCGCCACCGCTGGTCGCCACCGACGCTGCACCCGGTTGCAACGTGCCTTGCGGAGCGAACGGCTCCGTGGTGAGCACGAAACAATCGAGACCGCCGCTATTTGCCGCGCCACCTTCCCAACGAAACCCGACGCTGTGTTTCCCCTTGGCCAGCTGCACCTGCCCGAGCTTCACCCACGCAATGAAACGGTGATCGACCTTGCCGTCCGGCGAGATGTTTTGTTGCCCCCGCGCATCGCGGAAATCGACCGCGGTCCACGCGCCGCCGTCGATCTGCCATTGTGGTTTCGAAGCGACTGGATTGAGCCGCGCCCAAAACGTGTAGCTCCCCGCATCGGGAGCCTCGATGTCGTAAGTCGCTTCGGCGGGCTGATCGCCGTATGTCGAGAGCCAGGAGTTCCCGGAGAGCACCTCCTTTTTCACGCCGTCGTACCAGCCGTGTTTCTGCGCGGTGCTCTTCGTCGGAGCTTCGCCTTCGATCCAAATCGACGCGGCGTGGCCCGC
>JAQGOK010000032.1 GCA_028293645.1 Chthoniobacter sp. | reverse complement strand
GTTGCTTGGCGACGCAGATTTCGAGGCCGTCGGTGTCCGCTGGCTCATCCCGCTCGACTCCCACGGGCGACTTGCCGGCGGGCCGATCCCGATGGCGCAGAATCCGGACGAGAAGAAGCCACGGCCCAAGCAACTCGCGCGTCCGTTCACTTCCCCAAATGAGTTAAATCAGGGCACCAAGTCACACTTCCTTTGCGACACGCTGGAGCGGTCCGCGCTGTTCCTTGACGCGAAAGCCGCGGAGAAGGCCGACGCCCGGCGAATCCAGCACGCCTATTTCAAATCCCTGCTCGCCGAGGCTGCCGCGGCGTGTCCCGTCGAGGCTGGACCGCTCCACGCGGTGATCTCATTCCTCGAGAACGAGGGCGCGCGCACCGAACTTTACCGGCAGTTGACCGACGCCAAGGCTAAGCCCACCGACAACGCGACATTTGCTGTCGATGGAATTGTGCTTCTTGACGCCGATGCACTGAAATCGTTCTGGCGGAAGCGCCGCCGGGCGGCTGTGAGCGGCGGCGAAACCCGGGTGCGCCGAGTCTGCATCGCCACTGGCCAGCTCACCGACACGCTGGACACGACGGACAAAATCAAAGGCGTGCCTGGCGGGCTGGCCGTGGGGACGAACTTGATCAGTTTCGATAAGGACTCGTTCTGCTCTTTCGGTTTGGAGCAGGCGCAGAACGCCGCGCTCTCCGCGCCCGCGGAACTGAAGATTCGCTCCGCCCTCAATGCACTGATTGCGAAAAGCCGCGAACAGCGGCTCATTTTTAACGAGACCGCCCATCTCCACTGGACCCGCGAGCCCGTGGTCACCGATCCGATGGACCTGCTCGCCGGTGCGGACGAAAAGGCGGTCGCCGCGCTGCTAAGGTCTGTCCACGACGGTCAGCAAATTCGCGGCATCGATGCAAACGCATACTACGCGATGAGTCTGTCCGGCAATGGCGCGCGGATCGTCGTCCGCGACTGGCTGGAATCCACGGTGCCAGAAGTGGAGCGGAACATCGCCGATTGGTTCGAGGATCTCGCTATCGTCCACCCTGACGGCCTGGGCGTGAAACATGACTTCAAGTTCGGCGCGCTCCTCTACGGGATGGTCCGCGCCGAACTAGACGAACTGCCGCCAGCGCTGCCGACGCAATTGCTCCACGGCGCACTGCGCGGGCGCGGCGTCCCGCTCCCTCAAACCGCCCTTGCAGCGGCAGTTCGCCGCCAGCAACTCGATCAGGAAACCAAACTTAACCCGGCCCGCCTCGCACTGATCAAGGCATGCCTTCTCCGCTCACCAAACCGAAAGGAAACAGATACCATGACAGCGAAGCTAGACCCTAACTCCAAAGACACGGCATACCGGTGCGGACAACTGTTCGCTATCATCGGCCGGCTACAACTACTCGCACTGGGCAAAGTGGGCGCATCAATCGCCGAACGAACTTATGGAGGAGTCGCGACGCGTCCCGCTACGACGTTCGGGCCTCTATTCACAAAGCTCCCAGCCTACTTGAAGAAGGCAAACAGCCGTTTCGGCGGGAGTGGCACCAACAAGCAGAAGGAGATCGAGGGACTGTGCGTGTGCCTTGAAGAACTCGGGGGAATCCCGAAGACGCTGGGGCTTGAAGAACAAGGCCGCTTCGCTCTCGGCTACTACTGCCAGTTAGCCCAATACCGAAGCGATCGAGCCGAAGCTGAGGCCGCCAAAACAGCCGAGGAACTGACCGAGGACGCTGACTAACCGACTCAACATCCACAAACCCAAACTCACGACACCCATGAACAACCGCTACGACTTCATCTATCTCTTCGACTGCAAAGACGGAAACCCCAACGGCGATCCCGACGCCGCCAATGCACCCCGCATCGATCCGCAAGACATGCACGGGCTTGTCTCTGACGTGTGCCTCAAGCGCAAGGTGCGTAACTTCGCTCTCCTCGCGAAAGAACGCGCGGCGGGCTACGACATCTTTGTCCAGCAAGGCGAGATCCTAAACGACCGCATCCTCGACACCCACAAGTCGCTCGGCCATGACGTTGACGCCAAGACCAAGAAAGCCACGCGCGAGCAGGTGAGCGACGCCCGCGGCGCGATGTGCAAACGCTACTTCGATGTCCGGACTTTTGGGGCTGTCATGTCCACCGGGGCGAATGCCGGCCAAGTTCGTGGCCCTGTTCAGTTGAGCTTCAGCCGCTCGGTCGATGCCATTCTCCCGCTCGACGTGAGTATTACTCGCATGGCCGTCACCGACGCGAAGGAAGCGAATGCGCCCAACCAAACAATGGGCCGGAAGAACCTCATTCCTTACGGCCTCTACCGTTGCCACGGCTTTATCAGCGCACATCTCGCGAGGGATACCGGATTTGGCAACGACGATCTCGACCTGCTCTGGCAGGCACTGACGCAGATGTTCGACCATGACCGCTCCGCCTCTCGCGGCACGATGGCTCCGCAAAAACTCATCGTTTTCAAACACGACTCTGCGCTCGGAAACGCGCCTGCGCACAAACTCTTCGAGCGCGTCACTGTGTGCCGCAAACCCTCCGTCGCGGTTGCCCGTGATTTCTCCGATTACGACGTGAGCATCGAACGCGACGGGTTGCCCGCCGGCGTGGAAGTCATCGACAAAATCTGAGTGTTCGGTGATGGAGCCACTCCCGCTCAGCCTCCTCAACGACTTCCTCTTCTGCGATCGGCGGGCGGGATTGAAGATCGTCACGGCGTTGCGGGGGGCGAATGTCCACACGCTCATCGGCGATCTCGCGCAGAAGCACGCGAACCCGCCCAGTTTGCAATTCGCCGAAGGCGTCACGCTGCTCCGGGCGCTCCCCGTCTGTTCTCAGCGACGTGGAAACAGGCGCTTCTAAACGGAAGATGCATCAAACCCTCCAGCAAATCCTCGACGCCGCAACCGCACGCGGTCTGCCCTGTCTGTTGATCGGCGGGAATGCGCTGATCCTGTTGGGCTACATCCGCAACACGCTCGATTTGGATCTGCTCGTGGAGGCGGATCGACGCAGCGCGTGGCTCGATCTCATGAGGGATCTGGATTATCGCCTTTTCCACGGAGCCGGAGCCTTTGCGCAATTCGAGCCGGGGACGGTGGACCGACCGGCCGTGGACTTGATGTTCGTCGATGCGGGCACGTGGGAGAAGCTGCGAGCGGGCGCACGTTCCGGTGAGGCCGCGTCGCGCACCGTGTTCACCCCAAGGCCGGAACACCTCGTGGCCCTCAAGCTTCACGCCGCCTCCAGCCCGACTCGCAGCAAGCCCGAGGCGGATTGGGAGGACATCCGGCAGATCATGCGAATCTGCGGGCTGAGCGCGCAGGAGCCGGAGTTTCGGGCGCTGATCGTGCGCTATGGTGGCCAGCAAGCATTGGCGCGGATAGAGTCATTTTCCAAATGAGCCAGGAGACCTTTATCTTCGAGCCGTTCGACCTGCCGGTTTTCGAGGTTCCGCAAAAGGAGCATTGGCCGGCGGCCGTTTCCTGGGACCGGGCGATGGAAGGATTCGACTCGGTGCGACGGCACTGTTTGGCGGAGTTCAATTCTCCAGAGACACGACTCCGGGACAAGAACCCGGATCCATTTCAGCTGGATTGACGAGAAAGCGCGCCCCGCTCTCACCCCCATGGAGCCGCTCGCGCTTTCTCTCCTCAACGACTTCCTCTTCTGCAATCGGCGGGCGGGGTTGAAGATCGTCGAGGGGTTGCGGCGGGCGAATGTCCACACGCTCATCGGCGATCTCGCGCACGAGCACGCAGACCTGCCCGGCTACGAAACTGCCAACGGCGTTAAGCTGCTCCGCGCGCTCCCCGTCTGGTCCGAGCGGCTCGGACTCAACGGGAAGTGCGACATCGTCGAGCAGCATTCCGGTGGCGCGCTGGTGCCGGTGGAATACAAGAAGAGCAAGCGACGGCACTTCGACAACGACGACGTGCAGCTTTGCGCCCAGGCGCTTTGCCTCGAGGAAATGTTCGCGCGTCCCGTGGAGCGCGGTGCGGTCTTCCACGCGGCGAGCAAACGGCGGCGCGAGGTGGAGTTCACGGTGGAACTTCGCGCCCTCACCGAGCAAACGGCCGCGGAGGTGCATGCGCTCCTTTCCAGCCACTCCGTGCCGCCGGCGGTGCTGAAACCGCAATGCGCGGAGTGCTCCCTTTACGAAGTGTGCCTGCCGCAACTGACCAGCCATCCGCCGGGACTGGACCGGGCGATGCGCCGCCTTTTTGAAACCGCCTGAACCCTCGATCGAATGGGCGACGTCATCCAGAACACTCTCTACCTCACGACGCCGGCGACGTTTGTCGCGCGGGATCATTTGACCCTCCAGGTGGAAGTGCCGGTCTATGCTCCCGAGCTGCCGCCCGAGGAGCGCACGCGAGAGCACGCGACCGATTGGCGGAAACTTTCCATTCCCATCCATCATCTCGAATCGGTCTGCACCTTCGGGCCGCGCATCACGCTCACGGCCCCGGTGCTCGACCTCTGCTGGGAGCACGGCGTGTCGGTGAATTACCTTACTGAGGGCGGCTACCTCCAGGCGCGCGTCACCGGCGTGGCGGATACCAGCGTCACCCTGCGACGCACCCATTTCCGCGCCGCGGATGTGCCAGCAAAGTGCGCGGCGGTGGCCCGGCAGATCATCGCGGGCAAGATCCAGAACAGCCGGAACTCGCTCCTCCGGGCCGCGCGCGAGACCGGGAATGCGGAGGAACAATCCAGCCTGGGCGCAGTGACGGACACGATGGCGCGGCAGTTGCACGAGCTCGGCCGCCTAACCGCCAGCGATCTCGGGCGCGAAGGCGCGCTCGACGCCCTGCGCGGCAGCGAAGGGCTCGCCGGCCAGCAATACTTCAGCGTCTTCCGGTTTTTCCTGAAGCAGCAGCGCGAGAGCTTTGGCTTCACCACCCGCTCGCGACGCCCCCCGCGCGATCGGATCAACTGCCTGCTCAGTTTCCTCTACGCCCTCGTGCGGCACGACTGCATCGCGGCGCTGACCGCGGTCGGTCTCGACCCGTTCGTCGGCTTCCTGCACGCGGAACGCCCGAACCGGCCGGCCCTCGCGCTCGACCTGATGGAGGAGTTCCGCGCCTGGATCGCCGACCGGCTGGCGATCACGCTGATCAATCGGCGGCAGATCGGCCCGGAACACTTCCGGGAGCGCGAGGGTGGCGCCGTCGAGTTCACCGATGCCGGACGCCGGCTGGTCATCACCGCCTTTCAGGAGCGGAAGAAGGAAACCATGCAGCACCCGCTGCTCGAACAAAACCTGCGCATCGGCCAGATGCCATTCATCCAGGCGCGCATTCTGGCTCGTCACCTCCGCGGTGATCTGCAGGAATATCTGCCGCTGGTTCCGAAATGATCCGATGCTCATTCTCATCACTTATGATGTTTCTACCATCGAGCAGGCTGGCAGACGCCGATTGCGCCGCGTGGCACGAGCGTGCTCCGATTATGGGACCCGCGTGCAAAAGTCGGTCTTCGAATGCCAGGTCGGGCAAAAGGAATGGGTGGAACTGCGCAATCGACTCCTCACCGAAGCCGACGCGGGGAAAGACTCGCTGCGGTTCTACTTTCTCGATGAGGCTGCGGTGCAGCGGACCGAGCACCACGGAGTGGCCAAACCCTTGGATTTGAACGAGCCGCTGATCTTGTGACGACGCTTCCGCGAACCTCAAGTGCAGGGGGAGCCCCGGAGGTTTCGCGATCGCTGGTAAGAGCAGGAGGCACAAGGCTTTGCCGTTGGTCTTTGACATCTCGATTCAGTGAAGAACACAGCGGAGAGTGGCGTTCGCGGTACGTATTGCGTAATACGTTGTGGTCGTGCTGATTGGCAGGGCC
>JAQGOK010000028.1 GCA_028293645.1 Chthoniobacter sp. | reverse complement strand
TGCGCGCGTAGTGCCGCACGACTACTTCCGTGATGGCTGCGCCGTGCCAGCCCGCATAGATCGGCAGGAAGCGGTGCATCTCGCCGTAGAGCCGCACGCCTTCGATCACTTCGCGCCGATACGCTTTCAGCGAGCAGCCGAAGTCATGCAGTCGGACGCCGCTGACGAACGAGATCAGCCGATTGGCCATGATCGAAGGCGCGTTGCGTTTGATCGCGTTATCCTGCCGATCGCGCCGCCAGCCGCTGACGACGTCGAAGCCTTCCTCGAGCTTTGCAAGCAGCAGCGGGATGTCGGCCGGGTCGTTCTGCAGGTCACCATCCATCGGGATGATGATGTCGCCCCGGGCGAAATCGAAGCCGGCCATCATGGCTGCGGTCTGCCCGAAATTGCGGCGGAAATGCACGACCTTCACCCGCTCATCCTTCGCGGCCAGCTCGTCCAGCAGCTCATCGGAACCGTCGGTCGAACCATCATCGACGAGGATCAACTCCCATGGCTTGCCAACTCCGTCGAGCGCCACCCGGACCCGTTCGTACAACGGGCCGAGATTGGCGGCTTCGTTGCAGATGGGGACGGTGACGGACAGCATTGCTGGCCGGGAAGCTATGGATTTGCGCAGAACGCTGTAAAGCGCCGGGACCTAATCAGCTCCGGTTGCGCCCGGGCTGATAGGTTCGCTGCAGCGGGAACCGTAACGGACTACGCCGGACTGAGCAGCTTTTCGAGCAAGCTGTTGAGGCGCGTGAGCATCGCGCGCGGATCTTCCATCAGGCCTGCGGCGACGAGAGCGTTGTCGAAGATTTGGGCGGCTACTTCTCCGGCGAGAGCTGCGTCGGCGGTGCGCATGCTGTTCATCTTCACCATGATCGGGTGATCCGGATTGATCTCCAGGTTTGGCTTGGACTGCATGTCCGGCGTCCCCTCGCGGTTCATCATTTTGATCACGCGTCGCATGCTGGCGGTCATCGTCGGATCGGAATCGACGACCACAGCCGGACTGCCGACAAGCCGCTTCGAGACGCGGACTTCGTCCACGCGATCGGTGAGCTGTTCCTTGATGAAGTTTGCCACCAGCCGCGCGTCTTCCTCGCTTAAAGCGTTCGGCTTTTCATCGAGCTTGAGGTCGGCCTTTTCCGCGGCGATCACCCGCTTTTTGTCGAACTCGCGCAGGTGCTCCATGACGAACTCGTCGCGTGGGTCGGAGAGATACAGCACCTCGAACTTCTTCTCGCGGAACACCTCGAAGTAAGGGCTGGCTTCGGCGGATTCGCGGCTCGGCGCGAGCAGGTAATAGATCTCTTTTTGCTCCTCCGGCATCCGGCTGACGTAGTCGGTTAGCGAAGTCGTCTTGCTCTTTTCCGTGTACGAAGACTCAAAGCGCAACAGCTTCGCGATCGCCTCCCGATGCGACCAATCGCTCGCCACACCTTCCTTGAGGCAATGCCCATGTTGCGCGAAGAACTCGTCATATTTCGCCGGGTCGCCTTTGGCTTCCTCATCGAGCCACTTGAGCACGCGTTTGGTCAGGACCTCGTTCAGCTTCCGCAGCAGCGCGCTGTCCTGCATCGTCTCGCGCGAGATGTTCAGCGGCAGATCCTCGCTGTCCACGACTCCGCGCAAGAAGCGCAACCACTCCGGGAAAAGCGCCTTCGCTTTGGGCTGAATCAGGATCTTTTTGCAGTAGAGATTCACCTCACTGTCGCCGCGCGTCATCGAGAGGTGCTCGAAGCTTTTCCCCGGCACGAAGAGCAGCGCACGGATCGCCAGCGGCGCGTCGGCACTGAAGTGCAGCCGGTATTTCGGAGGTTCGGAATCGTGGCCGACGAACTTGTAAAACTCCTCGTATTCCGTGTCCGTGATCTCGCTTTTGCTCTTCGTCCAGAGCGCCTGGACCGTGTTCACCGTCTTGCCATTCAGCTCGATCGGGAACGGCACGAAGCTGGAGTAATGACGGATCACGTGCTCGACCCGCGTTGCTTGCGCAAACTCGGTGTCGCGCAGTTGAATCACCACCTTCGTCCCGCGCGGCAGATCGTCAGCCGGCTCGATCTCATATCCCGTCTGGCCGTCGCTGGACCAGATCCAGCCTTGCTCGCCGGATTGATAGGAGCGGGTGAACACGGTGACCTTTTCTCCCGCCATGAACGCGGAGTAAAAGCCGACGCCAAACTGCCCAATGAGGTTCGCGTCCGCTTTGCTCGCCTTGAGCTGTTCGAGAAAAGCTTTCGAACCGGAGTGCGCGATCGTGCCGAGGTTATCGATCAGTTCCCCATGGGTCATGCCGATGCCTGAGTCGGTGAAAGTGATCGTTTTTGCCTGATCGTCAGTCGAGACCGAGATGGTGAGCGGCGCGTCCGGCTGGAAAATCTCGGTCCCGGACGTCTGCAGGAACTTCAGCTTCTCCGAGGCATCCGCAGCGTTCGAGATCAGCTCGCGGACGAAGATCTCTTTGTCCGTATAGAGCGAGTGAATGACGATCTCGAGCAACTGCGCGATCTCGGCCTGGAAGGCATGTTTTTCGGTCGTGGCCATAAGCGGCCGAAGTTACAGAGGCATCTTGCTTTCGCGCAAGAGCTTGGCAGGGTGCCGCGAAATTCTTCCGGAAATGAGCGTCCAGACACCCTGCAGCCGGCGTAGGCCCTACCGAAGCGAGCCCCCACGCTGACCCATGCGCATGATCGACGAATCGCTGCAAAACGAAGCTGCCCTTTACGCGGCCGGAGCGCTCACGCCTGCACAGCGCGAGCATTTCGAGCTGATGCTGATCTTCCACGATGAGCTGCGCGAACTGGTGCGCGGATTCGAGGAAGGGGCGGTCGCCTTTGCCCTCAGCGAAGTTCCGACGGCCGGGCCGCAGCCGGCGGCATCCGTCAAGGCGCGGGTGCTCCAGGCCATCGCGACCGTTCCGCAGCAGACGCAGGCGGAAGCGCTGGTGGTGACTGGACCGGAAGGCCTTGTGCACTGGATCAACCCGGCCTTTACCGAGATGTGCGGCTATACGATCGATGAGCTGCGGAATCGCAAGCTCGGCCCTCTGCTTCAAGGCGAGAAAACCGATCGCGCCGCGGCGGAACGGATGCGCGACGCGGTGCACGCGGCCCGCCCGTGCGTGGAGAAGCTCATCAACTACCACAAGAACGGCGAGCCCTACTGGGTCGAGATCCGCATCACGCCGATCTTTTCGCTGGAAGGTGAGCTCCGTTGGATGATCGGTCAGGAGCGGGAAGTCGCTGCTGCGGCCTAGCGGGGACCCGTCCGGAGTAGCGCGGGGCGCGCGGGTCGGCGGAACACAGCCGAAGGCAGTTGGGTCTGCGAAGCAATCGAAGAACCACGCTTATGAAACTTCCGCTTTTTCGTCTCTTGTCCCCTGCCCTCGCGGCGGGGCTTTTCCTTGGATCAATATCGCAGGCCTGGAGCCAGCAACCCGTCTCGACTGGTCCGATCGTCTCCGTCGGACCCGATCCTGGCACCATCACCCTTCGCTCACAGCAAAGCTCCGCACCGGTCACCTATCACGGCATGGACAAGGCGAATATCATGACTGCCAGCGGACGGATCGCGACCGTCGCGGAAGTGAAGCCGGGAATGCCCGCGACAGTCTATTATTCCAAAGAAGGGAATCGTTGGATCGTTTCGAAACTACTGATCCCTGACATCGCGCCAGCCGCTCCGGGAACGCCTGGCGCGGCTCCGGCGGCCGGGACAGGCGTCGCGGGCGCTCCGGGCGCCGGCGCGAATGCGACAGGAGCGGCTGGCACCACTACGACCGGCACCAATACGACAACGACCGGCCCTGCCGAAACTGGCGGCGCGGGAGCCGTGGGAGCGACGAACGCAGGAACGCCGATCGTTCCCGGCTCCGCTGGGCGCGGCGAACCAATGGCAACTCCAACAGTTCCCACTCGCAATGGGCCGGCGAACCTCACCGGGGGCGAAACCAAGGACCTGAATAGCGCGACGCGCACGGATGGCGATCGCACGACGCAACCCGGCAGCCGGGCGGCGACCGACGGCGACATCACGACTCAGCCCGGCACCCGCAAGCCGACGGATCCTTCGACTCGCGGCAATCGGCAGCAAAGCGGCGGGCAATAGTTTTCGGCACTAGTGCCGGCGGTGTTGCGTTAGTCCGAGGGGGGCGTCAGGGTTTGGATTCGTCTTAACCCCACGCCCTCCTCTCTTCGCCCATGGGACGCCAATGGCTCCAAGCAAAACGTGACGTCGCCAACCTTCGAAAAGGTCAGGTCGTCGGAAAACTCGTCAAAGAAATCATGGTCGCCGCCAAGCTCGGCGGCGCCGATCCCGAATCCAACGCCCGTCTTTTTGCGGCGGTGGAAAAGGCCCGGCGCGCGAGCGTCACCCGCGACGTGATCGAGCGGGCGATCAAAAAAGGAGCAGGGGTCGGCGACGAAAAGTTGACCATCGAGCACGTGGTTTTTGAAGGGTACGCGCCGCACAAGGTGCCGGTGATCGTGGAGGTGCTCACCGACAACAACAACCGCACCGCCCCAGAACTCCGGGTGCTTTTCAAGCGTGGCCAACTCGGCGCTCCGGGCAGCAACAAGTTCCTCTTCGATCACGTAGGCATTGTCGAAGCGCATCACGCCGACCCCGCAGCCGACATCGAAGGAGCAGCGATCGAAGCCGGAGCCCAGAACGTGGAACCGATCACCCACGCGGAGCACGAAGACGTGCCGGAAGGTCGGACGGGCGCGCGCTTTTTGACCGAGCGCCACGATCTTCACACCGTTTCCAAATGGTTATCCCAAAATGGCTGGACGGTGGTGACGAGCGAACTTGGCTACGTGCCGAAGAATTACCCCGAAATCAGCGAAGCGCATCGGCAGGAGGCAGAAGAGTTTCTGCAAGCGATGGACGATCACGACGACGTGCATCGCGTCTGGGCGGCCATCAAGTAGCGCCGGGAATCAAGCGGTTCAGGCCGCGTTAAAGATCAAAAAACGCCGACAACTTGTGCAGGAAACCGTCGGTGTATTCCTGCTGTTTGGTGAGCACCTGGCTTTTACTGGCGCTGGCCAAAATCCCCTCCGTAGCGAGGCGCCTTTGCGCCAGCACCTCGCCGAGTTTTCGCACCAGTGATTCGTTCTCCTGGAGCACCTCCGCGATGGCGCTCTTTTCGATCTCCCACGCTTCACAGTCGGTCCGCGCGATCACGGTGGCGCTCCGCGGTTCGCCCGTGAGGAGCGACATTTCTCCACAGTACTCGCCCGCCTCCAACGTCGCGACCTGGGTGTCCTGGCAGTTCGCCGTCACGAACACTTCCGCTTCGCCGCGTAAGAGGATGAACATGGAATCGCCGCCGGCGCCCTGTGTGATGATCTTCTCGCCGCGTCCGAACCGTTGCAGCCGGGCCCGCGTGAGGAGCTTTTGCATTTCTTCTTCGTTCAGGAGTTGAAGGAGCGGATGCTTCCGCCCTGTCTCCTGCGCGAGTGCCAGTGACGCGCCTTTGTCGGCCACCGGCCGCTCGATTTTCAGCCGCCGAGTCGGGAACGGAATCTGAAGATTGGCTCGATGCGCGGCGTACCAGACGTTGGTGCGAATCCCGTCCACGATATCGTTGAAGATCGCCTCGTCATCGATCCACGCCTTGATCTCGTAGGTCACCACGGAATCGATAAATTCGCCCATGAACGCTTTGGGTGGCGGAGTGCGCAGCACCCCTTTGACTTCGGCTGCGGCCCGGATCAGCAGGTCTTTGATCATGTTCGGAGGCACGCTGTGTTCGAACTTCACGGTGAGTCGGATCGCGTGCTGGCGGGTGGGAAAAGTCAGGTTGGTGATCGTCGCGCCGACGATCGCCTTGTTCGGAATATCGAGGTAAACGTCGTCGTTCGTACGGAGCCTCGTGGAGCGCCAATTCACCTCGATGACCTCCGCGCGGTGCTTCTCGACCATCAGCCAGTCGCCACTCCGGAACGGCTTGCCGAGTTCGAGCGCGATGCCGGCAATGATGTTGCCGAGCAGGTCCTGCATGGCAAAACCGATGATGCCGAGCACCACGGTCGAGCCGAGCACCGCGCCCTGGATGGAGTACCCGTAGATGACGCCGAAGACGACGAGCAGCGCCCCGAGAAAAACGATCAGCGCGATGATCTGGCTCAGGAACTTCGGCGCGCGCGTTTTTTGAATCCGCTCGAACCAGTTCTCCCAGAAGAACCGGCGTGCGAGGGCGAGCACGAAAAAAGTGCCGAGCAAAACCGTCGCCGCGCCGAGGTGGCGGAGTGCTGCTTCGCGCCAACTGCTCGACAGCGGCGAGACGGCGAGCGGGACATAGACCGCGATCACCACGCAGAGCGCGCCGTAGAAGAAGCCGAGGCGCACCCCGTAGCGGCGCTTCAGAACGCGGCCGAGCGCCACCATGGCGATCAGCAAAATGGGAGCCGCAATCAGCGCCGCTGTCAGGGGATCCAGAGCGGGCAAAGTCACGGCGATCACGAGGCCGCCAGTGTAGGAGCCGCGGCTCCCGCCATTCAATTCCGAAAGGCCGCCGCAGTGACTCGCGCGAACTGTGAGGGTACCCGCGGGAACTGTGGGGGAACGCGCTGGGTTCCCACCGATCGGCGAGGTGTCCGGGGAAGCTGGCAGCTTCCCCTACAGCGAGCTCGACGCTACCGCGGCTCCTCGAGAAACAACCGCCCGGCACGGCGGCGTGCATGCCAGCCGCCGGGCAGATTGATCTTCGCCGTTCCTCGTGCCAGCAGACCCCGCACATTCTCGACCTCGGCAAACCCGACGTTCGGAACCGCGTGCGATTTCAGCCACAGCCGGATCAGGCGACGCTGTCCCGCCACCGAATCATTCCTCAAATGCTCGGTGCTCAGATCCGCTTCGCCGCTGAGTTGCGAGCGATTCGGCTGCGAAGCCTGCTCGGCTTCCAGGATCTCCGCGGTGCGCCAGATCGCCTGGCGGACGTCGTGGCCGAGTGCCGCCTCGAGCGCCGGCAGCACGTCGTGGCGGAGACAGTTGCGCGTGTGCTGCCGATCCGCATTCGTGGCGTCTTCGCGGAACGCGAGCGTGTGCCGCGCAAGGTATTCGTCGATCTCGGCTCGCCACACGCCGAGCAGCGGACGGATCAACTTCAGCGGGATCTCCCCGACCGTGCGCTCACTCACCCGCTGGAGGGAAGTGAGACCTTCCAGCCCGGCACCTCGGCAGAGATTGAAGAGCAGCGTCTCGACGCGGTCATCCGCGTGGTGCGCGAGGAAGATCGAGTGGCAGCCGAGCCGCTCGGCCACTTCCGCGAAGAACTCGTAGCGCGCCTCCCGCGCCGCTGTTTCGAACGAACGCTTCCGCTGCTTCGCGACTGCCGCCACCTCAACGCGACCGCCTTCGAAAGCACAGCCAAGGCTCGTGCTCAGCGCCTTGACGAACTCCGCATCTGCCGCGCTTTCCGCTCGCGACCCATGATCCAGGTGACAAACCACGAGCCGCCGATAACCGAGCCAATGATGCAGCCCATGCAGCAGTGCGACCGAGTCGCGCCCGCCAGAGACGCCGATGAGGTATTGCTCCGCGCGCGGAAACGCCTGGAGCGGCTGCAGCAATTTGCGGATCAGCGGACTGGCCGCCGATGCTGCGGGCGCCGGCGATCCCGCAAGCGGCGGCATCAGCCAATCCGATCCGCGCCGAAAGCCACCTGGAGCGCCGCGGGAATCTGCACCGTGCCATCGCCCTGCTGGTACGTCTCGAGGAGCGCGACAAAGAGCCGCGGCAACGCGGTTCCGGAGCCGTTCAACGTGTGGCAAAACTGATTCTTCCCGTCTTCGCCTTTGAAGCGGAGCGCCATACGCCGTGCCTGGTAGTCGCCGAAATTCGAGCAGCTCGACACTTCGAGATAGGCGTTCTGGCCCGGTGCCCAGACTTCGATGTCGTAAGTCTTCGTCGCGCCGAAGCCGACATCTCCGGTGCAAAGCTCGATCACGCGGTAATGCAGCCCGAGGATTTGCAGCACGCGCTCGGCGTCGGCAGTCAGCGCGTCGAGCTCCTCGAACGAACGTTCGGGCGTCGTGATCTTCACCAGTTCGACCTTATCAAACTGATGCATGCGGATCAGCCCGCGTGTGCCAAGGCCTGCCGAGCCCGCTTCGCGGCGAAAGCACGGCGTGTAAGCGACGTATTTCACGGGCAATTGATCGGCCCGAAGGATCTCTTCGCGGTGCAGATTGGTCACCGGCACCTCTGCCGTCGGGGCGAGGTAAAGATCGTCGCGCTCGCTCCGGTAGAGTTGCTCCTCGAATTTCGGGAGCTGCGTCGTGCCCACCAGCGCATCGGGCCGGACCAATAGCGGCGGACTCACTTCGGTGTAACCGTGCTCGCGCGTGTGCAGATCGAGCAGGAAATTGATCAGCGTTCGCTCCAGGCGCGCCCCCATCCCGGTGAACACGGTGAACGCGCTGCCCGCGATCTTTGCCGCGCGTTCAAAGTCGAACAGGCGCAGCTTTTCGCCCAGCTCGACATGGCTGCGCGGAGTAAAATCGAAGGTCGGCTTCTCGCCCCAAATGCGCACGACGGGATTGTCATCAGCCGAGGTGCCAATCGGCGCGTTCGCGTGCGGCAGGTTGGGTAAACCGAGGAGCAATTCACGCTGACGGGCTTCCGCCTCTTTGGCGTCGGCTTCGAGCGTGGCGATCTCTTCTCCCATCAGCCGCGTCTCGCT
>JAQGOK010000193.1 GCA_028293645.1 Chthoniobacter sp. | reverse complement strand
CGCGCGGGTCGTGCGCGTAAACCCGATACATGTAGTCCCGCTCTTCATCGGTCACCATTTCCAGCGTGAGCTCGTCGTGGTTGCGCAAGAAGATCGCCCACTGGCAGTTCTCCGGAATCGCTGGCGTCTGGTCCAGAATGTCGATGATCGGAAAACGATCTTCCATCTGGATCGCCATGAACATCCGCGGCATCAGCGGAAAGTGGAAGTTCATGTGGCACTCGGCGCCACCTCCGAAGTAAGCCGCGGCGTCTTCCGGCCATTGATTGGCCTCGGCGAGGAGCATCTTGTCCTCGAATTTCGAGTCCACGTGCGCGCGCACTTTTTGGAGGAAGGCGTGCGTCTCGGGGAGGTTTTCGCAATTGGTCCCCTCGCGCTCGTACAGATACGGGATCGCGTCGAGTCGCAGGCCATCCACCCCCATGCCGAGCCAAAAATCGAGCACCTCGAAACAGGCTTCATGCACGCGTGGATTGTCGAAGTTCAGATCTGGCTGATGCGAAAAGAAGCGGTGCCAGAAATACGACTTCGCCACTCCGTCGTAGGTCCAGTTTGAGGGCTCGAAGTCTTTGAAGATGATCCGCGCATCAGCATACTTTTTCGGATCGTCGCTCCAGACATAGAAGTCGCGTTCAGGCGATCCGACCGGAGCGCGCCGCGCACGCTGAAACCAGGCGTTCTGATCGGACGTGTGGTTGAGCACCACTTCGGTAACCACCCGCAAGCCCCGCTCGTGAGCTGCATCCAGGAACTGTCGGAAGTCGTCGATCGTCCCGTAGCTGGGGTTGACCGAGAAATAGTCGGCGATGTCATAGCCATCGTCCCGCAACGGCGAAGGATAGAACGGCAGCAACCAGAGCGCGCTGACCCCAAGGTCGGTAAAATAGTCGAGCCGGTCGATCAAACCTCGGAAATCCCCCAATCCGTCACCGTCACTATCCTGAAACGTTTTGACGTGGACCTGGTAAATGACCGCGTCTTTGAACCATAGGGGATCGCTCATTCCTGTCGGAAACGTGCGCGCCTCCCGAAGCGCGCGCATTGCGTTGCGTGGAGTGCTCGGGGTGGTGACGCATGCCCCCGGCAGGGCAGGCCCTGACTCGCACGGACAGCGAGGGCCGCTAGTCTGCTCAGTGGCGCCTCTGGCACCTGCGCTGCTACGGCTTCCCCCGAACCCCAATGTCTTCTGACCCGAGCGACGCTCAACTTCTCAGCCTGCTCTCGCGCTGCGATCCCATCCGAAGCTGGACCTCGTGCCGCGAGCGTCGGCGGTGTGTGATCTGCGAGCGCGTGTTCGAAGGCGCTGAGGTCCGGGTGAAAACGGGTCAGGACTCGAACGTTCGGCTCGAGTGTCCGACCCGCGGATGTCACAGCGGACCTGAGCTTTGGGTGCATCCGGGCGATCCGTTGGTTTCCGACGAAGCTTGGAAGGATTGGGAACGCGTCCTCCGGATGGTGGACGGCGAGCCTGCTGCGGATTCGGAGAATCGGGAGACACCTTCTCTTCCCCCAGACGGGCGCCTCAGGAATCGGAGCGCCGGGTCGCTCCGCGGTTCCGGCCACCGGCTGCACGACGAGAATTAACTCAGCGAATCTCGCCTCGCCAAGCGCCAGTCTCCGCGCCGCGGGTCTCGATGAACTCGCGGAACCGCTCGAGGTCGCCTTCCACTCGCGCACTGAGTAGCCCGAGCATATCTCCGAGTTTTTCCACCGCGCCCAGTGGCTCGTAATCGAGCGCGAGCGTGACGCGGGTGCGATCCGGCCCGAGCGCCTCGAAACTTACTGCGCCGGCGTTCGGATGGCCCGTAACACTGCGCCAGGCGATTCTGCGATCCGGGATCTGTTCGAGGATTTCCGCCTCCCATTCCGGCGTCTGGCCCCAGATGCTGGCGCGCCAGAACAGGCGCTTCTCGTCGAGTTGCCGCACTTCCTCAATTCCCTGCATGAATTTCGGAAACTCCTCAAACTGCGTCCATTGATTGTAAGCGATGCTCACCGGTGTCTGGACTTCCACGGATTTTTCGATGCGTTCCATAAAATGAGTGCTGGTTGAATTTCGCGATGCTGACTTGGATGGATCGTTCCTCCGGGCCGTGGGACGCGGACCCTAGCCGACGGCCAGCCTGATCACCGATGCTTGTCCTGTTGCCAAAGCTACTTTGCTCGGGAGCTTCGTCGCTCTCAAAGCTCGTTTGACGCAGACGCGAAACTTCGCGTTGCGCCGATACAGCCTTAGAGAGGGATCAGAGTTTTTCCAAACCTATGCACGCTCTTGAGGCAGAACAGAAAGAAACACCGGCCGTCGAGGCCAGGCAGAAGCGCATTTTGATTGTCGACGATCACCCTGTCTTTCGCCGTGGAATCGCGGCGCTTCTCGCCGAACAACCAGATCTCGTCGTTTGCGGTGAGGCGGAGAACGCGCCAGCCGCTTTGGAAGCGATGCGCCGGCTCAACCCGGACGTCGCTCTGGTGGACATCTCTTTACCGGGAACGAACGGCATCGAGTTGGTCAAGTCGATGGTAGCCGAGCAGCCGAAGCTCGGAATCCTGATGCTCTCCATGCATGACGAGTCGCTTTACGCGCTTCGTTCGCTGCGTGCGGGCGCCAAGGGTTACCTCATGAAAGCAGAAGCCATGACCAGCGTGATCGCGGCTCTGCGCAAAGTGATCTCTGGCGATGTCTATGTCAGCCCGCGCTTCAGCGAGCGGCTCGTTTTCAAAGCCATCCAATCACTGGAAGGGGGAATGGGCTCTCCGGTGGACAAGCTTTCGGATCGCGAGTTGGAAGTGCTGCAGTTGCTCGGTAAAGGGTTTGGCACTCGCGAGATCGCCAACGAACTGCATCTCAGCATCAAGACGATCGAGACGCATCGCGCGCACATCAAAGAGAAGCTGGGCTTTAAGGATGCGGGCGAGATGGTGCGCTTCGCCATCGATTGGGTCGCTCAGGAGCAAGGGTAGAAAGCGGCAAGTCAGGTTCGAAGGCGAGTCGTCTGACACAGCCGCGCTTCGCGGCACGGGCGAAGTGTCGCGGACAAACACCGGTCTTTCATGAATTCGCAAATCTCCATCCCGAGCGCGACCTACCGCTTCCAGTTTCACCAAGGCTTCACATTTCAACACGCACGCGAACTCGTGCCGTATTTGCACGACCTCGGGATCAGCCATGTCTATGCGTCGCCGTTCTTCAAAGCGACGCCCGGAAGCACGCACGGTTACGACGTCGTCGATCACAACGAGTTCAACCCGGAGGTTGGTTCGCGAGAGGAATTTGAAGCGTTCTCGGCGGAGCTGAAGCAGCGCGGGATGTCGCTGGTGGTTGACTTCGTGCCGAACCACATGGGCATCGCTGAGTCGCAGAACCGCTGGTGGCTCGACGTGCTCGAGAACGGTCCGAGTTCGCCCTATGCGCGGTTTTTTGACATCGACTGGCATCCGCTGAAGCGGGAGCTGGAGAGTAAAGTTCTGCTCCCGACGTTGGGCGAGCAGTACGGACGGATGCTCGAGAAGGGAGAGTTTCAGCTCGAATACCGCGACGGAAACTTTGAGCTGAAGGTTTATAGCCTGCGGCTGCCGATTGCGCCGCGTACCACCCGACGGATCCTGCAGCCCGCTGCCGAATTGCTCGGGGATGAGGTTCCACCGGAACTTGCGAGCATCATCAGCGCGCTCGACCACCTGCCACCGCGGACCGAAACAGATCCACAAAAGATCGCGGAGCGGACCCGGGAAAAGCAGGTGATCCGCGACCGCCTGATTCGCTTGTGCGGCGAAGTGCCCGCGGTTGCGGACGCCATTCAGCAGGCGATCGCCGAGCTGAACGCGCCGAACTCGACGAGCTTCGACCGGCTGGATGCGTTGATCGACGAGCAGCCGTATCGGCTGAGTTCGTGGAAGACCGCCGCGGAGGAAATCAACTACCGGCGGTTTTTCGACGTGAACACGCTGGCAGCGATCCGCATGGAGCTGCCTGAGGTCTTTGAAGCCGCGCATCGGCTCCTGCTCGAACTGATCGCCGCAGGCCACGTCTCCGGTGTGCGCATTGATCACATCGATGGCCTCGCGAATCCGCGCGAGTATCTCGCGCAATTGCAAAAGCAGGCGGCGCTCGCCCGCCAGCTACCCGCGGATCAAAACGCGATCTATTTGCTCGTGGAAAAGATCCTCGGCGCCGGTGAGCACCTCCGCACGGGTTGGCCGATCCACGGCACGACGGGCTATGAATTCGCGGCCGAAGTCGGCGGCGTGCTCATTGATCGCGATGCCGAACGGATGATGACGGAGAGCTACAAACGGTTCATCGGCTTCGGCCTCGATTTCCATGAAATCGTTTACCGGAGCAAACGGCTGGTCATGCAGGTCTCGATGGCGAGTGAAGTCAACGCGCTGGGTCAGCTCTTGAATCGGCTCTCCGAGAGCCACCGCTGGTACCGCGACTTTACCGTCAACGCGCTGACCACGGCGGTGCGCGAGGTGATCGCCTGCTTCCCGGTTTACCGCACGTATCTGGTTCCGGGAGAACCAGCCGATTCCAAGGACACCCGGATCATCGCCCGCGCCCTTGCCGCGGCGCGTCGTCGGAATCCAGCGCTGGAACTCACCGTGTTCGACTTCCTGCGCGATGTGTTGCTGCCGCCTGCGGACAATCCGCATCCGGTCGATGAAGAGCTGCGCGCCACCTTTGTGCTAAAATTCCAGCAATGCACTGGGCCGATCACGGCAAAGGGGGTCGAGGACACGGCCTTCTACGTTTACAACCGGCTCGTCGCTTTGAACGAAGTCGGCGGTGAGCCCGCGACGTTTGGCACCGCGCTGGAACTGTTTCACCGACAAAACGCGACGCGGTTGAACGACTTTCCGCACTCGCTGCTCGCGACTTCGACTCACGACACGAAGCGCTCGGAAGACATGCGCGCGCGGATCGCGGCGCTTTCCGAGATCCCGCAGGAGTGGGCACGGGCTGCCCGTCGCTGGCACACGCTGAATCTCAAACTGCAGCGGGAAATCGACGGCGAAGGCGCGCCGGACGCGAACGAGGAATACCTGCTTTATCAAAGCCTGCTCGGGAGCTGGCCATTGGCGCCGATGAACGACGCGGAACGCGCGACTTACATCGAGCGGATCCAGGCTTATCTCGTGAAAGCGCTGCACGAAGCGAAGGTGAACAGCAGTTGGATTCAGCCAAATGAGACGTGGGATCAGGCGGTCAGCGAGTTCGCCGCGGCGATCCTGAAGCCCGGGCGCCGCAACCGCTTCCTTGCCGCCTTCGAGCCGCTGGCTGAACGCGTCGCCCAACTCGGCGCGATCAACTCGCTGTCGCAGGTCGTCCTGAAACTCACCGTGCCCGGCGTGCCGGACATGTATCAGGGTTCCGAGATGTGGGACTTCAGCCTGGTCGATCCGGATAACCGGCGGCCAGTCGATTACGCCTCGCGGCGTGATCAGCTTTCAGCGCTCGGGGAAACCGCCGCGCCGGCGGAGTTGCTCGAGCATTGGCGTGATGGGCGCATCAAACTTTTCATCACGCACAAGCTTCTCCGCTTCCGCCGCGAACATCCGGAGCTCTTCGCCGGAGGCAGCTACCAACCGATTGAAGCCACCGGCAAATTCAGCGCGTGCTGCGTCGCCTTCCGGCGCGAAGTCGCGGGCAAACGGCTGCTGGTGATCGTGCCCCGGCTTTCCTCCCGCGTGGGATTTCCGCCGATCGGTGAGCGCTGGCAGGACACGGAACTCCCGCTCAGCTCGGTCGGCGAGGTCTGGCGCGATCTCTTCACCGGTCGCGAACATGCGGCGGACACCAACCTCTCGCTCGCCAGCATCCTCGCCGACTTCCCGGTCGCGGTGCTGACGGATCTGAGTCCTGCGTAGCGTATCCGGCTGATCGCGCCACGGCGGCTGTGCTATGGTCGTCTTCCTGCATGGCCGCCGCGATCCATTATCAATGCCAACGCTGCACCGCTTGTTGCCGCTGGCCCGGTCAGGTGAGGATCGGCGAGGCTGAGATCGGCGCGATGGCGGGCCTTCTCGAAGTTACCGAACACGAATTCATTCAGCGTTATACCCGCTTACGTCCGAGTCGCGACGGCCTGGCGTTGATGGACAAGCCGAACGGCGAATGCGTGTTCCTCGAAGGCCGCGATTGCGCCGTGCAGGATGCCAAACCGGTTCAATGCGCCGGGTTCCCCAACACTTGGAACTTCCCCGGCTGGCGGGAGCAATGCGAAGCGGTGCCCACGCTGGTGAACGCACCGGCTTCGTTTTGACCCAGGAGTTACTCGGCGCGGGCGCAGCTTGCCAGTTGCGTTCCAACCCGGGGAGCGTTTCAGTCCCGCCCGTGAGACGCTTCTGCCTTCTTCCGCTTCTTTTCGCTCTGCTGTTGTCCGCTCCGCTGCTGCGCGCCGGTGAGGCGGAGGACAAAGCGGAACTCACGAAACTCGAAAGCGCCCTCAGCCGGATGCTGATTGCGAACGATGCGACCGCGCTCGAATCGCGCCTGGCCGCGGATTGGAAGCTGGTCGGCTCGGATGGCGCGATCGTCAGCCGCGCGGACCTCCTGAAGTTCTTCGAGGGCGGCAAGATGAAGTTCACCAGCTACGAAGCCACCGATCTCGATGTTCGCGTCTATCGCGATGCCGCCGTGGTCATTGGCCGCGTTCGTTTCAGCGGTGCCTGGAACGGCGATGATTTCACCAGTGGCAGCCGCTTCACGGATGTTTTTGTCCGGCAGGATGGCCAGTGGCGTTGCGTCTCCACGCACACTTCACCAGTCGAATAGGCCGGGGCGAGGGTTGAGCTCGGATCGGAAGGACCATCCCTGGATTTTCTGCTGACGCGCGGCCCGTTGCTCCCGTAGCGTTTTCCGATGCAGAAATCCGACGGAATGAACTACGCCCCCGAGGGCAAACCCGCGCCGGTCGTTGATAAAGGCGAGTTCTTGTTCGCAGCGGTCGGGCTCGATCACGGCCACATCTACGGACAATGCAAAGGCCTGACGGAAGCCGGCGGGGAGCTGCGATACGTTTTTGATCCCGACCCGGCGAAGGTGGACAAATTCTGCAGCGTCTTCGCGGGAGTCGAGCCGTTGCGCAGCGAAGCCGAGGTTCTGGACAAAACCGAGATCCGACTCGTCACCGCTGCGGCGATCCCCAACGAGCGCGGCCCGCTCGGCCTGCGCGTGCTCGCTGCGGGCAAAGATTACCTGACCGACAAAGCGCCCTTCACCACGCTCGAGCAGCTCGCCGCAGCGCGCGTGGCGGTGCAAGCGACCGGTCGAAAATACATGGTCTATTACAGCGAACGGCTGCACGTGGAATGCGCGGTGCGCGCTGGTCAGTTGATCGAGCAAGGCGCGATCGGCCGCGTGGTCCAGGTCATGGGGCTCGGCCCGCATCGTTCGTCGCCGGCGTCGCGTCCTGCGTGGTTTTGGTCGAAGGAAAAAACGGGCGGCATCCTGTGCGACATCGGCTCGCATCAATTCGAGCAATTCCTCCACTATTCGGGCGCGCAGAGTGCCGAAGTCGTGCACGCGCAGGTCGCGAACTATCATCACAAACATTATCCGGAGTTTGAGGACTGGGGCGAAGCGAGCCTGCGCGCCGACAATGGCGCCACCAATTATGTGCGGGTGGATTGGCTGAATCCCGATGGCCTCCGGACGTGGGGCGATGGACGCACCTTCATCCTCGGCACTGCCGGTTACATTGAGCTGCGCAAATATCTCGATGTCGGGCGCGAACTCGAAGGGGACCAGCTTTATCTCGTCGATCAGCAGGGCGAACATCACATCCGCTGCCACGGCGAAGTCGGGTATCCGTTCTTCGGGCAGCTGATCCTCGACTGCCTGAACCGGACCGAAAACGCGATGACCCAGGAGCACGCCTTCCGCGCTGCGGAATTGTGCCTCCACGCGCAGGCCATGGCGCGAAAGATCGAGTAACCTCGATGATTTCTCCACGCCGGCTGATCGTTATTGGTTTGTCGATCTGCACGGCTGGTCTGGTGCAGGCGCAAGTGACCCCGGGCGAGATTCTGCTGGCCGAAATGAATTGCGTGGCTTGCCACGAGACGCCGGCAGGGATCCGCGCGCGGCTCGCTTCGCGCCAGGGGCCGCGTCTTGGAGCGGAAGGCGCGCGCATTCAGCCGCAGCATCTGCGAGCGTTTCTGGAGGATCCCGCCAAAGCGAAACCCGGCACCTTGATGCCCAATCTGCTGCACGGCGTGCTCGCGGTCGATCGCGCCGTCGCTGCCGATGCGCTCACACATTATCTACTCTCGCTGCAACCGGCCGATCCGCCGCCCGCCGCACCGGCTGACGCGATCCTCGTGAAGCAAGGCGAGCAGCTTTACCACCGCGTCGGTTGCGTGCAGTGCCATGCGCCGAAGATCCTGCCGGACAAGGTCGAGGACCGCAGCGCTGCGAGTGAGGAGTTGGAACGATTGCAAAGCAGCAGTGTGCCGCTCGGGCCCGTGGCGGAGAAATACACAGTCGCTTCGCTTGCCGCATTTCTGCTCGATCCAGTGAAGATTCGGCCGTCCGGGAGAATGCCCGCGATGAAGCTCAGCGCCGAGGAAGCGCTCGCGATTTCGGCGTACCTGGTGCCGCCCAAGGCGACCGCGATCGAGGAGACGTTCATTTTGTATCCGGCGAAAGCAGCGCGCGGAAAGGACCTCTACGCGCGGCTTAATTGCGCCGCCTGTCATGAACTCGACGCGCCCGTGCAGCCCGCCAAGCCACTCGCTCAGCTCGTCGCCCGCCAGCCGGCTGGCTGTCTTTCGCCCAACCCGGCGCCGCACGTCCCGAAGTATGAGCTCACCGATCGCCAGCGGATCGTGATGCTCGCCGCGTTGCAAAACCAGGCACAGCTCGCGGTGCCGCTCGAACCGCACGAACATGCACGGCGCGTGATGACGACTTTGAACTGCTTCGCCTGTCACCAGCGCGATCGGCGCGGCGGAGCCCACAATCTCCGGCGTGAATACTTCACGTCGGTCGGCGCGGAGGAGTTTGGGGACGCGGCGCGCGTTCCTCCGAATCTGAATGGCGCGGGCGCGAAGCTGCAGCGCACCTGGATCGAAGCAGTTTTGGAACGCGGCGCGGTCGCCCGGCCTTTTATGGCGACACGCATGCCGCAGTTTGGCGTCGCGAATGTCCGCGGTTTGCCCGCTGCGCTGGAGCAAGCCGACCTCGGCGACACGCCCAAACCGGGCGTCCCGATTGAAACCGCTCCGCCGGAAGCTGGCCGTGAATTGGTCGCCGCACTGAACTGCGCTTCCTGTCACAGCCTCGCGAGCAAGCCGAGCACTACTCCGGCGCTCGATCTCGCCACCGCAACCACGCGGCTGCAGCCGGACTGGTTCCGGCGTTATCTTCTCGATCCGCCGGCCTTCCATCCGGGCACGCGTAAGCCGCACTTTTGGCCGGAAGGAAAGGCGACGAACCAGACCGTTCTTGGTGGCGACACCGAGCGGCAGATCGCCGCGATCTGGCACTTCCTCCATCAGAGCGCCGAGGCTTCACCGCCCAAGACGACAGGCCCGCCCCTCCCGTCAAAGTGACTTGGAACGCATCGCGCTCGGTGGTGGTCGTCGCTCGATCAGCCAGTGCGCAAGACCAGACAACGCAGGCTTGCGCTCCCCATTCGCGACCCGCACTTTGCGCGCACATGAAACGCATTTTCTTCCTGGCGCTCGCGGTGACTCTCTCCATCTCGCTGACCAGCTGTGGCACCTGCGCCAAGTCGAAAATGCAGCAGGGCTCCTGCTGCAGCTCAAAGTAGCGGACCGCTGAGCGGTTAGGGCGCAGCGACTGCTGGCGCGACGAGTGTCACCTGTTCGGCTTCGCGAGCCGCTTCAATCCGAATCGTGCTGCCCGCTTTTTTGGCGAGATCGCGCGCATGCATGAGCATGCCCGAAATGAACCGGTCGTCGTGGGCCGGATCGAAGTGGAAAAGGTAGAGCCGCTTCACGCGATTGTTGATCGCGAATTGCACCACGTCATCCACGCAACCGTGACCCCAGCCGAGATGCGCCTGGTATTCGTCGCGGGTGTATTGCGAATCGCAAATCAGCACGTCCGCATCGCTGATGAAGTCGGCAAGGTTTTGCTCGATTGTCCGCGGTAGCGCGTCGTCGTCCTCACCGTTGTGGACCGGCATCCGGACGGATTCGTTGTCGGGCAGGTAAACGATCGATCCGGCGCTGGTAAACAGGCGATAGCCCACGCACACGCCCGGATGATTCGAGAAGCACGCGTCCACGCGGATCGACCCGATGTGAAACTCCATTTCCTTCAGCTCTTCGATCACGATATTCCCCGGCATCTGCTTCAGCGCGATCGGGAAATACGGGCTCTCCATCTGTCCAGCCAGGGTCGCCGCCAGCCCGTCGCGTGCGCCTTCGTAGCCGAGGATGTGCAGCCGGTTTTGCGGCCGGTAGGCGGGCAGGAAGAAAGGGAACCCCTGGATGTGATCCCAATGAGTGTGAGTGATCAGCAGGGTCAGCTCGATCGGCTCATCCTTGAACTCTCCGTCCAGCGCGAGGCCGAGTGCGCGGATGCCTGAACCTGCATCAAGAATGATCAACTGGCCGTCCGCCCGGAGTTCGAGGCACGACGTGTTGCCGCCGAAAAAAACGGTGCCCGGGCCAGGTGATGGGATGGAGCCGCGGACTCCCCAGAACTTCAGCCGGGCCATACCATCCTGGGCCTGGGCCTCTTCGGTTCCATCAGCGCCGGCGCCATTGGCACGTGGCGGCAGCACGCGAGCGAGCACTTCGAGCAGCTGCTCGAAAACGATGGGCTTCACGAGGTAGTCGTCCGCACCCGCTTCCTCGGCGCTTTTGCGATCCGACGCGTAGTCGCGACCGGTGACGACGATGATTTTCGTGTGTCGCAGCTCGAGCCGGGCGCGCACCGCACGACAGACTTGATACCCGTTGCCGCGTGGCATGAGGAGATCGCAGAGGATCACCTCCGGCCGATGCTTGATCGCCATTTCGATCCCCCGCTCGCCGTCCTCCGCTTCGATGACATGCCACTGCGCTCGTCGGAGCATTTCCGCCGCGGGCGTCCGGCAATTCTCGTCGTCGTCGATCAGCAGGATCGTTCTCATCGGCAGGCGGCGCATCCTTTCAGCTCCTCTGCAAAACACAAGCAGGCGCTTGCTCGCGCGAGGTGAAACGAGAAGGCTTGTCCGTCCTCGGGCGCGTCGATCATTGTGCGGCCATGCACGTCCCGAATCTACGCAGCCCCCATGTGAAGGTCGGTGGCATTCATTACCTGCCTCGGTTGCTCGACAAGATCCGCCTGCATGCCGCGGGCGAGCTGCCGACCGAGTATCATGCGAACCTCGGCGGCGGCTTTGACGAACGCGCGCTGACCTTTCTCTGGCTCGAGTACCCGGCGCTGGTGGAACGGGTGAAAAAGGGCGGCACTGACGAGGAAATTCTGGAATGGGCGTTTGCCCAGGGGAGAAAGCCGAGCACGGAGGAGATCGAGGTCTGGAACGACTTCATGCGGAAGCGCGGGTGGAACGATGAGTCAACTCCGCGCCTGGAGGTTCGCAAACGCGAAAGCGGTTTCAGCGACCGCGCGGACATCCAGACCTTCTTCGACTACATCGATCTCGACGAAGGTCGCGACCCCGAGCAGGTCGCTCCCGGTTCGTAGTCGCCTCGCCTCGGCGACCGCCCCTTCACTCGCAAGCACACCCGGAGCCGCACCCGCCGTTCCCCATCACCCGCACTTCGAGGTCGATGTTCTGAAAGGCGATCTGTTCGCGCACGACGCTGAGGAATTCCACCACCGCAGAGGGCGGCATGTCGACGCAATCCACCTGCAACCGAAGGCGTTTGGTCATCAACTCCGGATGGCACTCGGCCATTTCTCCATCGAGGGCGAAAGCGAGGTAGGCGTTGATCTTCTCCTGAAGCTGAAAGAGTCGCTGCTCCGACTCTTCCCAAGGCCGCGGCTCGAGCATGATGAGCACGGCTTCGTCGCGCTGCGCATCGTGCGCCACGATATCGATCACATGTGCATGCTCGACACCCCGAGCGGAAACCGCCACGGGATGGTCGGTGTTCGATTCGACCGAAGAAGAGGCGTGCGTCATGCAATAAAGCGGTGCGCGCATTCTTCACAGAATTGCGTGCTCAGCAACCCCCGCTCATGAAAACCATCCGCGTGCAGACTTTTGGAGGCCCCGAGGTTCTGCAGATCGAGGATATTCCTGAACTCACGCCCGGGTGGGATCAAGTGGTCGTGCAACTCGAGGCCATTGGCGTCAACCCGGTGGACACTTACATTCGATCCGGCAGCCACAGCGTGCGACCGGAGCTGCCCTACACGCCGGGGTTGGACGGAGCAGGAGTGATTGTGGAATTGGGAGACGGCGTCACGCAATGGCGGCGCGGTCAGCGCGTTTACCTCACCGGGTCGCTTTCCGGCACGTATGCGGAACGGGCACTCTGCGGCGCCAATCACGTGCAGCCGCTACCCGAACGCGTGTCGTTCGCGCAGGGCGCTGCGCTGGGCGTGCCTTATACGACTGCGCACTACGCCTTGTTCGCGCGTGGCCAGGCTCGACCGGGGGAGAACGTGCTCGTGCATGGTGGCACGGGCGGCGTGGGGCTTGCCACAATCCAGATTGCTCGTGCCGCGGGATTGCGTGTCTATGCCACAGGCGGGAGTGATGCCGGCCGGGCGCTGGCTCGGGAGCAAGGTGCGCACGCGGTATTCGATCACACCGCTTCGGATTATCGCACCGAGTTACTGGCCGCCACCGCCGGGCAGGGCTTCGATGTGATCATCGAAATGCTGGCCAATGTGAATCTCGCCAGCGACCTCACCTTGCTCGCAACCGGAGGGCGCGTGGTGGTGGTCGGCAGTCGCGGACCGATCGAGATCAATCCGCGCGACGCCATGAGTCGCAATGCCGATATCCGCGGCGTGATGCTTTTCACTGCGCCACCCGCCGAACTCAACCGCAGCCGCGCAGCGCTCCAGGCGGGTCTCGAAAATGGCACGCTGCGCCCCGTGACCGGGCGCGAATTCCCGCTCGTTGCCGCCGCCCGAGCGCACGAAGCCGTGCTGTCATCCAGCGCCTCCGGCAAGATCGTCCTCATCCCCTGAACGGCGTTCCGCCACCTCTCGCGCTGCGCGCAAAAACCGGCTTGCCGCGTTTTCCGAATGCTGCGATAGCTTCCGGCCCGTTTTCGCCAGTGTAGCTCAGTGGTAGAGCAGCTGTTTCGTAAACAGCAGGTCGCGAGTTCGATCCTCGCCACTGGCTCCATACGGGACGGGGCTACCCAGGTTCGGGTCCAGGAACGCTTTGCAAGTTGCGCCGGCCCGTCAGCTGAACCCGAGGGCTTACCTTCGGTAGGCGTTGCAAACCGGCGCGGAAGGTCATTCCGCACCGGGGTTCATCTGAGGGCTACTTCAAGACGGACTGATGGAACTCATGCCAGTCGTCGAGGTTGTTCAGATTGATCGCGTCGCGATAATTACACTCCTGATCGGTGTAGCCGCAGTTCTTGAAGATCCCACTGCGGGTCTCGTCGTCGTGCTGGTAGCCTTTGATTGAGTCGTTCAGCTTTTGAATCGTGCCCGCGTCGAGCGTCACGTTCGGCTGCTGACGAATCCAGCTCTCAAACTGAGGGTAACTCGGCTTGTTCTCCCGGATGTAGCTCTTCACGGTTTCCGGATCGAGCCCCAGCGCGCTCAGGACCATGGAGTCATAACCTTTGCCGATGCCGGGATACCCGGGCGCGAGCTTGCCTTGAGCTTCAAGTGAGACTTTCTGCCAGAGGCGCGGGAGGTGAAGGACTCCAAGTGGACCGGCGATGCCGGAGCTGATGGTGGGAACGTAAGTCGTGCTCATGATGGTGTCTGGTGGGGTGGGATGTGAGATAAGCTGATCGGGGTGTTCCTCGGCGGAGGCAGCAGTGCCAGTCAAATTACGGTTTCCTCGGACAGCAAGGCCGGAGTGGCGGCGCGTACTGCAGCTCGCGTCAGTCGAGGGAAGCCCAACGCTCTACAAATGGATCCGGGCACCAGGGCGAAAGAGCTGATCCTTGCAAGAGAGGAGCGCGAGCAGGGGGGCCAATGCGTAGTATTTCGAGAATGAACGCGATAGATGATCCGCCAGTTCGGTCCGGGGGTAACCGCCCCGCCCGCTGGCGTGAGGAGGCAATGTGAAACGCGTGCTTTCCATTCCCGTTGCGCTGATCTGCGCGGCGTGTCAGCCGGCTTCGCCAGCGAAAGCGGTGGATTTTGCAAAGGCTCGCGAACAGATGGTTACCCGGCAGATTGCGGCGCGCGGGATCAAAGATGAACGCGTCCTGGCAGCGATGCGTGAGGTGCCTCGGCACGAGCTGGTGCCCGCGGAGATTCGCGAGGCGGCATACGAGGATGATGCCCTGCCGATCGGCCACCGCCAGACCATCTCGCAGCCCTACATCGTTGCTTTGATGACCGAGCAGCTCGCGGCCCGCCCGACGGATCGCGTGCTCGAAGTCGGCGCCGGTTCCGGATATCAGGCGGCGGTTTTGTCGAAGCTCGTGAAGGAGGTTTACACGATCGAAATCGTCGAGCCGCTCGCAAAGCGCGCCGCTGCGGACCTTCAACGACTCGGCTTCACAAATGTGCATGTGAAAGCAGGCGACGGCTACGAAGGCTGGCCCGAGCATGCGCCCTTCGATGCGATCATCGTGACTTGTGCGCCGGATCACGTTCCGGAGGCGCTGGTCCGTCAGTTGAAAGACGGCGGACGAATGATCATCCCCGTCGGAGGCGAATCGAGCGTGCAAGAGCTCTACCTCCTGGAGAAGCGCGGGACGGAGCTGAAGAAGCGGGCAGTGCTACCGGTGCGGTTTGTGCCGATGACGGGTAAGAGTCAGACGAAGTGAGGTTCTGGCAGGCGGCCTAAGTCTTGGGTTGGTCAGACCAGACTGCCGAGGCGAACGAGCTTCAAGGCCGGCTCACCTGCCTCGCGTGAGGCAGCGAGATCAATTTGGAACTCCGCGACCCAATCATTCAGCTCCGCGGGATCAACGAGCATTTGCTGCACGACCCAGTGACGTTGGTCTTCGGAAGGAGTGACATAGGTGTGGCGCACATTGCGGGCCTCGGGATCGAGGCGGAGCACCTCGTGCTCGACATAGTAGTCCTCCAGCGCACGGCGGAGTCGCTCGGCGGTCCAGGGCTCAGCGTCAGCAGTAGAGTTTGTCGAAAGGACCGCGAGCGCTGCTTCCAGGTCTCCGCTGACGAGTGCGCGGAGGAAGGTGAAGACACGGTTGCGAATCGCCCCGGTGAAGGATTTGCGGTCGCGGGTGATGTCACGCGCGGCTTCCTCGGCACCCGGCGGACGAACTTCAACCTGTTCGCCGCGCGGGACGTAATTCGGATCCCGCATCTTTTCCCATTCCTCGAGCAGGCTGGAATCGATCTGCCGGAGCATCGTGGCGAGATAGAGTTCCATCTCGCGCAACGCGTCGTTCTTCGCGGCATCGGGAACGGTCTGGGCAAGCACCTTGTAAACGGCCGAGAGATGTCTCAGCAGCAGCCCCTCTGCGCGCTGGAGCTCGTAAATTTTGATGTAGTCGGCGAACGAGCGGAACTCTTCAAACATCTCCCGCGCGATCGATTTCGGTCGAATGTTCTCCTGCCCGACCCACGGATGCCGCGCGGCAAAGGCGTTGAAGGTCGAGTAGATGAAGTCGCGGTTCGGCTTCGGATACTCGAGCTTCTCCAGCTCTTCCATTCGCTGGTTGTATTCGATGCCTTGCGCCTTCATCTCGGCGACGGCCTGGCCCTTCACCTTGTCGAGCTGCCGGCGCAGGATGAGATCCGGATCTTCGAGGATCGACTCGACCAGCGTGAGCACGACAAGCGCGTAATCCGGCGCGTCGGGATCCATGAGCGGCAACGTGTCGTGCACGTAAAGCGACAGTGTCTGGTTCATCGAGAAATCCTCCTGGAGCGCCACGTTCACCCGCACCTTTGCACCTTCCGCCGCCGGTGGAATGAACTCGATGATCCCTCGCTCGACAAGCGCGCGAAAGAGCTGCCAGCCGCGCCGAATCAGCGCCTTCTTCGCCTTCGGCAATTCGTGAGAGCGTGCGATGAGTCGCTGCATCGCCGTGCACCCGTCGGTGGGGCGGCTGAGCACATTGAGCAGCATACCGTGCGTGATCTGGAACTGGCTGGTCAGCCGCTCGGGTGGCGCAGTCATGAGGCGCGTAAATGTCTTCTCGTCCCAGTTCACGAAGTTTCGCTCGGGCGGTTTCCGCTTCACGAACTTCTTCCCTCCACCCGCCTGTTTTTGCTCGAGCAGTAGATTCTCGATCGCGTGCGCCGGAGCCTGCGCGACCACCCAGCCGACATCGTCGAAGCCTTTGCGCCCCGCGCGCCCGCTGATCTGGTGAAAGTCGCGCGCGCTGAGGATACCGGTCTTTTGACCGCTATATTTACATAGCTGGGTGAAGAGCACGGTGCGGATGGGCACGTTGATCCCGACGCCCAAGGTGTCGGTGCCGCAGATCACCTTGAGCAACCCGCGTTGGGCGAGTTGCTCGACGAGCACGCGATACTTCGGCAGCAGTCCGGCGTGATGGAGACCGATGCCATGCCGCAGCCACTTCTTGATTTCCGGCCCGTACGGACTCGTGAACTTGAAGCCCTCCAGAGCGTGCGCGATCAGCGTCTTTTCATCGCGCGTGCAGACGTTCGTGCTCATGAAGTCCTGCGCGCTCTGCGCCGCGTCGGCTTGGGTGAAATGGACGACATAGACCGGCCCTTTGCCGCCCGTGACCAGCCCTTCGAGCGTCTGCGCCAATGGCGTCTCCGCATAGGAAAACTCCAGCGGCACTGGCCGGTCCGTCGAGGACACCGTGACGGTTTCGCGCCCGTTCAGCCGAGTCAGATCCTCCGCAAAAAACGCCGTCTCACCGAGCGTCGCTGACATCAGCAAAAAACGGGTGCGCGGCAGCGTAAGCAGCGGCACTTGCCACGCCACGCCCCGCTCGCGATCGGCGTAGTAATGGAACTCGTCCATAACGACGTCATCGACGCGCGTATTCTCCCCTTCGCGCAATGCAATGTTCGCGAGGATCTCCGCCGTGCAGCAGAGGATCGGCGCATCGCGATTGACCGTCGCGTCACCGGTGCTCAGCCCCACGTTATCCGGGCCAAACTCCCGGCACAGGGCGAGCCACTTTTCGTTCACCAAAGCCTTGATCGGGCAGGTGTAAACCGACCGCCGTCCGCGCGCCAGGCTTTGGAAATGGAGCGCCGTCGCGACCAGTGATTTACCCGAGCCGGTCGGCGTATTCAGAATCACGTTCTTGTTGTCGAACAGTTCCAGGATCGCTGACTCCTGCGCAGGGTAGAGCTGTAACTTCCGACCGGCCACATACTCCAGAAACCGGTCGAGCAGCACACCGTCGTCCAGAACGCCGTCACCGGGGATGAGGTTGAATAGCTGAGTCAAATTGGGGTTCACCGCTTTTGCACGGTGGCACATCGCCACCGATTGGAAGTAGATGAACTAGGGCGACCCGGCGCCAGCCTCGTTTCGGATTCGACGAGGCAAGGAGGCACGCGCTCACCACCTCCGACGCGGCGGCTTGCCTGACCGCACGGACGTGCTCTTCCGGCGCAGTGGCGCGGTGATTCGACCAGTGCCGCCCTATGGCTGACTACTAATCAATGTTCGTGAGCGACAAATACTGCTGGTTGAGACCTTAGCCTGCCTTCGTCGCTATCTCTGCCGAAGGCTGAGCGTTGCAAACAACTCGACCTGTCCAGGACTTCGCGAATCTTGTGCGCGAGCGCTTTGGGAGTGAAGGGTTTTTGCAGGTATTCGATTTCTGCTCCCTCCACCGCGTTGCGGATGATCTCGTCATCGGTGTAGCCGGACATGAACAACACAGGCATCGCGCCAAAGCGTTCGCCCATCCACGTGACCAACTCCCGTCCGCTCATCCGCGGCATGACCAGGTCGGTCACCACGAGGTCGATGTCACTCCCAGCCTCACTGCTTAGGATGCGCACGGCCTCAGTTCCGTCGCTGGCAACGAGCATCCGGTAACCAAGGCTTCCCAAGACTTCGACTCCCAACTCCCGGAGTATCTCCTCATCTTCGACGAGAAGAATCGTCTCGGTGCCCTGCGGTAACTCTGCGTCGTCCTGGCTACACGTGACTGCTTGCTCCGTTGTGATCGCTTTAGGAAGGTAGATGGAGAAAGTGGTCCCGGAACCGATCTCGCTCGCAACGCTGATCATGCCGGACGTTTGCCGAATGATTCCATAGCAGGTTGCGAGACCAATCCCGCTGCCTTTGCCCGGCCCTTTCGTGGTGAAGAATGGCTCGAATACGCGCTGCATGGTTTCGCGAGTCATGCCGGTGCCGTTGTCGCTGACCGTGAGAAGAACAAACTCGCCGGGCCGGCCATCGGAGATTCGCAACGCTTGCACTGCATCCACGGTCGTATTGGACACCTGCAGTTTCAGGCAGCCGCCCTCAGGCATCGCGTCCCGAGCGTTGATGGCAAGATTGATCACGACCTGCTGGATTTGTCCCGCGTCGGCCATCGTGCGCCAGAGGTCCGGCGCCGCCGAAATCTCCAAACGGATGTTTTCGCCGATCAAGCGACGCACCATGTCTTCCACGCCAGCAATCTCGGCGTTGAGGCTCAAGGAGCGTGGCTGGAGCACTTGCTTCCGACTGAACGCGAGCAACTGATGCGTCAGGCGAGCCGAGTGCTCGGCTGCTCGGACAATCTGCCTGGCATCGGAGTGGAGTGGATCGGTTTCTTTGATCTTGAGGAGAATCATCTCCGCATATCCAACGATCGCCGTGATGGCATTGTTGAAGTCGTGCGCGATCCCGCCGGCAAGTTTGCCAATCGCGTCCATCTTTTGAACCTGAAGTAAGCGCTCTTCGAGCTGCTTACGCTCTGAGACATCGTTGAACACGATGACGCATCCACCGATAAGTTCCTGCAGACCCTGGCGGATGGGTGCAACGCTGTGTTCAATGTGGACTTCGGACGTATCTCGCCGAACCAGGATGGTGTGGTTACTAAAGCTGCCGGTAGCTCCCGCGGTCAGCGCCTTCGCGACACGATCTGTAGGCACGAGTCTCGTGGATTCTTCGACGATCTGAAAGACTTCCGCATAAGGCAGACCGACAGCGTCGCCCAGCGACCAACCGGACAATGTCTCCGCCGCGGTGTTGAGAAAGGTGATCTTGCCATCTGCGTCCGTAGTGATCACTGCATCGGCGATGCTGGTCAGCGTAGTCGAAAGCCACTGCTCGCGTTCCCGCATCTTTTTGTCAGTCCGATGTTTGTAGAGGGCCATCTCGATTCCGGCCTGAATCGCACGTTCCTCGAAGGGTTTGACTAGAAAACCGAATGGCGCGGTCCCCTTGGCCCGTTGGAGCGTTGCTTCGTCGGAGTTAGCCGTAAGATAGACGATCGGGACGTCCTGCTGGGAGGTGATCGCTGCCGAGGCCTGGACTCCATCCATGCTGCCGCGGAGCTGGATATCCATCAGGATGAGATCCGGCTGGTTTTGAATTGCGGCCTGAATGGCCAGCTCTCCGGTGCCGACGGTCGCCGGCACATGATATCCCAGGCGCTTGAGCAGTGCCTGGAGATCTTTTGCAACAATACCCTCGTCTTCAACAATGAGGATGTGGGTTTTGTTCATACTTTGATTGGGTTGGCTTCCGGGAAGGAGATCTCGAAAGTCGTGCCACAGCCGTTCTTCAGCGCTACGGTTCCATCAAGTTGGTCTGCGAGTGTAGTAACAAGTTGCATGCCCAGGGATTCGGTATTCCGGAAGTCCAGGTCCTTGGGAAAGCCGACGCCATTGTCTGACACACTCAACCGAAGTTGTGCCGCGTCGATGCGCTTCATCGAGACGCAGATCTCTCCCGTCTCGGTGCCGGCGAAAGCGTACTTGAAGCAGTTGGTGACCAGTTCGTTAACGATCAGTCCGCAAGGTACGGCGGAGTCCACCGGCAGCATGACTCGATCGACATCGACTGAGATGCGGATGGAGGACGATCTACCGGCGAACGTTGCCAGAAGCCCGCTGCTAACCGCTTTGATGTAGTCCTCGAAATCGATGCGCGAGAGATCCTGCGACTGATAGAGCTTTTCATGGATAAGTGCCATGGATCGCACCCGGTTGCGGCTTTCGGTGAAGACCTGAAGGGCGACCGGGTCCTTGATGTATCCAGACTGCAGGCTGAGCAGGCTCGAGATCACTTGCAGATTGTTCTTCACCCGATGATGCACCTCTTTGAGCAGAACGTCTTTTTCGGCCAGTGACCCGGTAAGCAAGGTGTTCGCCTGGGTGAGTTCAGCGGTGCGCTCAGTGACTCTTTGCTCAAGCTCCGCATTAACCCGCTCGAGCATCTCTTGAGTGCGTTTCCGCTCCTGAAGAGTAAGATGCAGACGAAGCTGCTCGGCGGCAGTGCGGACGAGGTCGTAGATCAGGACAGCGACCCCGGTTGCGCTGACAATCGCGAGCGGCCCAGCGATCGGAGCGAGGAGGCCGAGTTGGTTGAACAAGGGAAGTTGAATGCCGAGCCAGGCGAAGCTAACAACCGAGAGGAGCCCAAGCCGCAACAACGGCTGGGAGCAGAATATGTTCAAACACGCAGCGAGAGCGCCAGTAACGAGGTAAGTCACCAGCCAGGCAGGTGCCGAGAAGGGGCGCAGGAACTCGCGGTGAAGCAAGGCGTTGATCACGTTGAGCTGGATTTCCGGTCCTGACGTCAGCCCGAATGGAGTCTGATGTTCGTCGTGCTGCCAGTTGCCGGCGGCTCCGACGACGACGATGGCCCCATCGAAAGCCGCACCGGCGCCGAAATTCCGCGTCCAATATTCAGGCACGAAGATCTCGAAGATCGATCGAGGCCGAAAGCCCTGCTGCCGTGCGGCGGTGTAGCGAAAGGTGTGGCTGGAATTGTCGGTGGGGACCAACTGCGGACGACCAAACTTCCGAACTGCCTGTGCCGCGAGCGAGGGATGATCCTTCTCCCCGAGGTTTCCTGCTGCCCCAAGGAATTGCGCGAAGTTGGCCTGAAACCGTGCCTGTCGAATGATGCCGTCGGAGTCGGGCCAGAAGTTCACGAATCCGACGCGGCTGTCAGGGGTGTCCGTTGGAGGGATGAGCGCGTTGCTTGGTGAGGCAAGCGATGCGTCCATCCGACCGCTTTCCTCCGCCAGAGAGGTGGTGAAGTTGCTCCCGATGACCACCCGGCCGGCGTAGCGCTCCAGCGCCTCGCGAAAGACGCCATCGTCTTCGGTGGGCTTGGTGAACATCAGGTCAAAGACCACCACCTTTGCGCCGGCCGCGATCAGCCGATCCAGGATCTGAGCGTAAACACTTCGGGGCCACGGCCAATGCTCGCTCATCGCGGTGAGGGCGCGCGCTTCCGGGGTTTTTTCGTCGGTGATGCCAAAGAGGTTTTCCAGATCCGCTTTGGCATCCAGGCCCACAGAGTCGCTGTCGATCGCGAGGAAGATGAGCTTGGGATTGGGAGGAGTGCCGCGGCCGTGGCGGGCGAGAAGATCGTGCGCTTTATGGTCGCCGCGGCTCAGTGCAGAGTCTCGCGAGCGCGACAACAGGACGGCGAGCACGGTCACGATTCCTGCACAGAGCAGGATGAAAGTGGTGCGCCGGTGGAGCATGCGCGTTAGCGGCCAGCCAGATCTGTGCCTTTGGCCCGCTCGCACACCGGGACCAGCATTATCGCCCGGCGGTCGGCATTCTGGCTGCTATCGCATCGGCGAATGGTTGCTCACAGATGGATCTCTGTTTCTGGCGCCCTCCTTCTGGCGGGCGTAGCGGTCGCATGGTCACAAGAGCCGCGGATTGAACAGGCGCGACAGTTCCAGGCGCAGACCAGCGGTTTGACTTCGCCTGTCGAGACGGCGGGCCCTACCTCCTTTCAGACGGTTCAAGGGGCGGATAGCGAAAGCTTTGGTGTTCAGCAGATGTTGAGGGAGAGCGAACGTTTGCGGCTGTTCCGCGCCTTTGCCGATGTGTCTGCGTTCGTGACGAACAACGTGGCACTCACGCGAACTGACCCGGTCACGGATTCATTCTTGATCGCCACCTTCGGCTTTGAATTTCGCCGACCGCTGCCTCGAGGATTCCAGATCGAATCGACGCTCCGGGTCGCCACGTTCCGTTACAACGAGTTTCGCCAACTCGACTTCAATAGCGTCGATGTTGGCGGCGGGGTGAGTTACCACTCCGAAAGGCTCGGCGGCATTGATCTGTTTGCCCGCTACAACTTCAATGCGCTGATCGGAGCGGAGGCGGACGAAGCCTTTTTCAAAAATCACACGGTGACGGTCGGGGTGCAGAAAGCGGTCCCTTTCAGCCAGGCTCATTATGCCTTCTTCGGTGTCGCGGGGCAGCTCGGGTTTGCAGATCCGAAGGTCGCCGAGCGTTCGGAGCTCTCCGCTTTCGCGGGATACCACCTCCAGGCGACTCGAAACCTGCAGGCAGATCTGCTCTACCGGTATGCTCATCTGATCTACTCAGAAGGAGGCCGCATCGACCGGAACCAGACGGTCTCGTTGGCTTTGCGTTACCGTCTCACGGATTGGCTCACCGCCTCCGCCAGCGTGTTCGTCGGGCGAAATCAGTCGAATCAGGAGGTGTTCGACTACGATTTGGCGAACGGCGGCGGTGGCCTGACACTCAGTATCCAGTTCTAGGTGGGAGGGCAGGCAGGCGCGTGAAGTGCTTGTATGGAAGTTATGGCAAAACGTTGTGTGTTCAGTTCCCCCGGTGTCGTTTTCTCTGCTGCGTTCGTCTCCCTACTCTACTCCTCAGTAGGAAACGCGGGTCCGCTGCAGCAGGCGGAGATTCATAAAATGGTCAATGATGTCCGCATTGTTCAGCCCCAACGAGCCGCCACCCGCCCTGCAAAACTGCGAGATGTTATCAAAGATGATCTGGCCGTGCGGACCGGAGCCGAGTCCCGGGCCGAGCTGCTCTTTCAAGATAACACCCTCACCCGGCTCGGCGCAGAGTCGCTCTTTTCGTTTCAACCCGGCACTCGGGACATGAGCCTGGATCGCGGAACCATGCTGCTCCAGGTCCCCAAAGGTCTCGGCGGCGCCAGGATCCGCACCGCGGCAGTCACGGCGGCGATCACCGGGACGACGATCATGATGGAGAACGCACCGGGCAGCCACGTGAAGGTGCTGGTAATGGAGGGCAGCTTACGCCTTTCCATAAACGGCCGGCTCGGTGAGACGGTGGTGCTGACTGCGGGCAAGATGATCATCCTCGGTAACAAAGAGATCCGGATGCCCAAGCCCGTCTCTGTGGACCTGGCAAAGCTCGTGAAGACTTCTGCGCTAATCGACCCCGAGAAATTCCGCGGCAAAAGCAACACCAAGGCAGGCCGGTTGCCGAGCATCGGGCTGATCGAGAAAGAGATCGCCATTCAAGGTGTCGCCAAAGGGAAGGCGCAGCTTGCGGAAACGAATTTGCTCATCGAGGGAGATGGAACTCAGGTCGTGGTGGCTTCGAAGGAAGCAATGGCTGCCCTTGAGAAGGCGAGACCAGAAATTGGAAACCCTACGATGCTCATCGCGTTGGACGAGCGTTCGAAATCACGCACTGCGGAGCCGACTCGGGCGGCTCCCAGCCAAGCCGTCCCAAGTATTAGAAGAAGCGACACTTTGCCTTCGGCTTCCCAGACACCTCACACTCCTGATCCATCGATTCCGCCAGTCGTGGTGAACCCGCCAGTCGTGGTGAACCCGCCAGTCGTAGTGAACCCGCCGGTTGTCACCCCTCCCGCAGTCTTTCCGGATTTTGCGCCCATCGCTGCGCCTACGATCGCAATGACTCCGCCGGCTGGGTCCGGTCTCGCTGGGAAGATCGAACTTAAAGACGACGTGAGTAGGCTTAGTGTCGAAACTGACCTGACTGCGGCGGACGTCATCCTGAAGAGCAAGCAAGGTGCGGATGTGGACGGGGCCATCACCGCAAACAAACTCGTCGTCGATACGGAAAAGCAGGCGAACATCGACGGCTTGGTTCGAGCTAACGAAATCGATGCCAAAGATAAAAACAGCCTCCGCTTCTCCCGGCCAATCGGCGCGAATACCATCAAGCTCGAGGCGCCGATCGTCGAAGCGGTGTCCATCAATGCCGCGACCAAGCTCGAACTTAAAGGCATCCTCCGCCCGGCCAGTGGCGTGCTCGGAATCCGCACGCCGGAGCTGAAGATTGACGACGGGATTGACGCGAACGGCTCGAACGGCTCCCTGCTGCCGGCCAGCGCCCCGACGGCCGGCGGCACGGTCGTGATTGAAACTTCGAACCTGACCTTGGCTGGATCGTCCGGGGTCACGCCCATCAGCGCAAATGGCGGCAACGCCGTCCTGACGAGCCTGCACGAAGGAGGCGACGGCGGCGCGATTCATCTCGGCACTACTGCGCTCCCCACGGCCGGCGACATAACCATCAAAAAGGCGATCACCGCCACGACCGGCACAAACGCGACGGCGCTCCAGACCGGCGGCAAGGGCGGAACCGTGAGCATGGTGTCCACCGGCACGATCTCTGTGGAGGCTGCCATCAAAGTCTCCGATACGGCCGCGGGCCGCGCCAGCAAGCAGGGCGGCAATATCCGTCTCGACAGCCGCAAGACAAGCGGCACCGCGATCTCCATCAAGAACAGCGGCCAGCTTCTCGCGCTGTTGAACGCGGGCGCGCCGGGCGTCGGCGGCAAGGTGGAATTTGCCTCCGCGGGTGGCGACATCCTCGTGAAAGGCGGCACCATCCAGGCCGACAATGGCACGGTGGACATCCGCAACAACGGAGCCGGAAACATTACCCTCACCAATGCCAGCCTGCGCGGTGACGTGGTGAAAGCCAACGTGATGGGCGCCAACGGCCAGCTCATCATTGGCGGCGGGTCCATCAATGCCGACACTGCGCTCAAGCTCTACGCGAGCGGCTCGAATGGCAGTGTGATCTTCAACAACAACGTTTCCCTCAATGGCAACAGCGTGAAGACCATCGCGGGTAACACGGTGCAAATTGAAAACGGCAAAGTCGTTACGGTGAACGGTCCCAACGCCGCCAACGTCCATACTAATAACGCGAACTATAGCGGCTCCGGCGGCAACGGCTCAAAGAGCGGCACGTTCGGCGGCAAAGGTGCTACTACCAACTCCCTCGGCTCGCGTCCCGGTTACTAAGAATCCACTACCCGCGGCCGAGGTCATTGCATCGACTGCGCGCGACGTAGCTGTCAATGCGACTCAAGCCATGCCGATTGGATGACTGCACCACCACGAGCAATCCCGTCCGCATGATGCTCGACAATTCGGACTCCTACGGTGGAGGAGCGATGCCGAACTTCTCGAGCGAGGCAGTGGCAGGGCATAGCGGCTGCTCTGCAAACAGAGTGTCCCGCCATCTCAAGCCGAGGGTCCTTTGTATCGACGACGAACCGGCGATCGGCGAGTTACTGCACGCGATCCTGGAAGAGACGGGGAACTTCCAGGTTGAGTTCGAAACCAACTCGCTCCAATCACTCGTAGCTGCGCAGCGGTTTCAACCGGACTTGTTCATTATCGACGTTAACATGCCCGGTCAGAACGGCTTTGAAGTCGCTCGTCAGCTGCGTCAGGAACCATGGCTCCGTCAGCGACCGATCATCTTTTTCTCCGGGACGAACTTTGCTCCAGAAACACTCCGGAAAGCAGCGGAGGGAGGTCCTACGGAGTTCCTTGCAAAAGGCGTGCCCCTCAGCGTGATCGTTGAAACAGTGACACGCGCCACCCTTGAACGCGTTCAGCTTTACCAAAGCCTCGTTTTAGAGCGCGCCGGATAAGTCCCGGCGAAGAAGGCCAGCGGACCCTTCAATACGATCGCCCTTAACTCAGCGACCGCTTGTTGCCTGGGTCGGTGCGTACTCGCGAGGGGCGCAGTTCGCTGAGGGGTTGCGACCTACTTGGTTAGAGACTTCAGCTCCTGGTCATAGACGAAGACCTTCCCGATCTTCTCCAAGGCCGGTTTAACCTCTTTCGCTTCGCCAACCACCACGATCGCGGTGTTCTCGGTGCTGAGATACTTCTTCGCCAGCTCCTGAACCTGACTTGGGGTAACGGCAGACATGCGCCGGGCGTAGGTCTTGTAGAAGTCTGCGGGCAGACCATAGAGGTCGATGTCTTGCACCCGAGTGGCGATGCGGCTGCTGTTCTCGAGACTGAGGAGATAGTTGCCGACGTTATACTGGCGCTGCAACGTGAGCTCATCCTCCGGAACAGGCTCTTCGCGAAGGCGGTTCATCTCCTTAAGCGTTTCTTGAATCGCGGGCGCGGTCACTTCATTGCGCGTTTCAGCACTCGCGGTGAACTCGCCTCCCAGGCGGTGCATACCGAAGGCCGAATATGCGCCGTAGGTCCAGCCATGCTTTTCGCGCAGGTTCTGGAAGAGCCGGCCGCTGAAACCTCCACCAAGCGTCGCGTTGAGTACGTTTAGCTCGGGACTGTCCGCATTATTCCGCGCCGGTCCAGGCTGGGTGATCATAATGTTGCTTTGCACGGAGCCGGGCCGATCCACCAGGTGTACCGTGACGCCTTTCAGGCCGATCAGTTTCGGTTCGGCAGGTGCAGGAACCTCGCGCCGTTGCCACCCGCCCAGCGCCTTTTCCACCAACGGCAGCACTTCGGCTTCCTTCACATCGCCGACTACCGCGAGCGTTGCATTGTTCGGCGCGAAGAACTTCCCGTGATATTCCACGATCGCGTCGCGGGTGATCGCCTTCAAGGTCTCCGCCGTGCGGTAAGCGCCGTAGGGATGGCTGCCGAACACGATCTTCCCGGCGAGCTTGTCTGCCAGCTTCTCCGGCTCCTGCTTTTCCGCTTCCAACGCAGAAAATGCTTTGCGCTGCTCCTTCGCGAACTGCTCCGCGGGAAACACTGGGTTCAGCACCGCGTCGGCGAAAAGTTCGAGAATCTTGTCCGTGTATTTGGTCAGGCCACCCGCTCCCACCGAGATCGCATCCTGGCCGGCAGCCGCCTCGATCCGCACACCGATGAAGTCGCTCTCCTTGGCGAAGGTCGCAGCATCGCGAGTCTTAGTGCCGCGGTTTAGCAGACCGGCAACGAAGGCGCTCAAGCCGGTCTTCTCGCCTTCCTGAATGGCACCGCTTTTGATCAACAAACGCAACGTGATGGTAGGTGTCCGGTCGTCCTCGATGACGAAGACCTTCAAGCCGTTCGGCAGTGTGTGGGTGCGATAATCGGGAAACGAAGCTGCGGGTGCCGGATCGGGTGCGGGCTTTTGGGTGCGATCGATCACGGCGTGGAGAGGGCTTGCGGCGAGCGCAAGCAGAGCGGTAAGAGACAAGAGACGCATGGCTTACTTGGTAGGAGTGTGAACTTCGGCGGCAGCAGCGGCCTTTGGCACGGGGTAACGGAGGATGTTCGTACCTTCCTTGGTGAAATACTTCTTCGCGACGCGCTGCAAATCTTCGCGCTGCACCGCAAGGTAGCGGTCGAGTTCGGTGTTAATGAGGTTCGCGTCACCATAGAACACATGGTAGCGCGCGAGGTTCTTGGCCCGGACGCTCATGGTTCCAAAGGAGCTGGCGAACTCCGCCTCCTTGTTATTGCGTGCTTTCTGGAACTCTTCCTCCGTGACTCCCTCGGCTTTCACTCGTTCCACCTCTTCCGTGATCAACTTATCGAGCTGTTCGAGGGCGATACCCTGTTGGCCGACGACATAGACCCCGAGCATGCCCGCCTTTTCGAGGAGATACGGAAATGCTTCCACCTCCATCGCGACCTGTTCTTTTTCCACCATGCGTCGATAGAGACGGGAGCTACGGCCCGTGGACAATATGTTGCCGAGCAACTCCAAAGGATAAGAATCCGGATCGGTTTCCACCGGTGCTCTCCACGCATGTAAGGTCGCGGGCAATGGTGTGTTTTCTTTCAACACGTCCTTGGTCTCGCCGGGCACACTGAATTGCCAATCGATCTCCGGTCTCGGCACGGCGGGCCCCTTCGGGATCGGTCCGAAGTAGTCCGCTATGAGTTTCTTGGTCTCCTCGACATTGAAGTCCCCGGCAACGGCGAGGGTCGCATTGTTCGGAACGTAGTAAGTCTTCCAGAAGTCGCGAAACTCCTCGATCTTCGCCTGGTCGATGTATTGGAAGGAGCCGATCGGCACCCACTCATACGGAGTCTTTTTAAACACGAGCTTGGCCAGCTCCTCGAACAAGGTGCCGTAAGGCTGGTTATCGACTCCGCGACGCTTTTCTTCTTTCACGACAGACCGCTGCGTCTCCACTCCAGCCTCATCAATGCGAGCGTGCATTAGTCGCTCGCTTTCGATCCACAGCGCGAGCTTCAGTTGGTTCGCGGGCAGGTTGAAGTAATAGTCCGTTTGATCGAAGGACGTGCTGGCGTTTAGGTTGCCGCCGGCACCGGAGATGAACTTGTCGATCCTGCCTCGAGGAATGTTCTCGCTGCCTTCAAACATCAGGTGCTCGAAAAAGTGCGCAAAGCCGGTGCGGTCCGGCCGCTCGTTCTTGCTGCCAACCTTGTAAAGAACGTAAGTCGAAATCACCGGCACGGCGTGGTTCTCGTGCAGGATCACGTGCAGCCCGTTCGGCAGATCGTACTCGATGTATTTGATCGGCTTCAAAATGGTGCGGGCCGGAGGAGCCATAAGCGCCTTGTCCGTTTCGAGGCCCTTCTGCTGCGCTGAAGCAGACTCAAAGGGAAGAAGAGCGAGGAGGGCAAGCGTGGCGAAAACGGGAGCGGACTTCATGGGCGGCGTATGACAGGCGGGGAGTGTGTGCTGTTCAGTTTTGAGGAGCAAGCGCCGGGCGTTGAGGAAAGAGACGCGCAGGGTTTTCGCGCGGTAGTTTTGCAGCGATGCTTCCCGTCGCATGAGCTTCCGATCTTACCTTTTGCTTTTTTTGTCGGCGGTGGCGTGGCCCGCTTACGTGCGGTCGGCGGAGATTCCGCTGCATCGGTTCGCCTACGCAAAGGCCGAGATGGGCGTGCCGTTTCAAATCACGCTTTTCGCTGCAGATGAACCGACCGCGAAGGCCGCAGCAGACGCGGCGTTCGCGCGTGTGGAAATCCTCAACAGCATTCTCAGCGACTACGATCCGGATTCCGAACTGAGCCGCCTTTCCCAGACGTCCGGACAAGGCAAAGTGGTGCCGGTGAGCAGCGTCCTCTGGCGCGTCCTCGAGCCCGCACAAGCACTGGCGGCGCGGACCGGTGGCGCGTTTGACGTTACGATCGGACCGTTGGTGGGGTTGTGGCGCAAGGCACGTCGCGAGAAAGCGCGGCCGAACCCGGAGCTGGTGGCAGAATTTCGAGGGCGTGTTGGATTCCAGAAGTTGCGACTGGACGACGCAGCACGCACCGCGGAGTTGCTCGCGCCCGAGATGCGGCTCGATCTCGGCGCGATCGCCAAAGGGTTCGCCGCGGATGAAGCGCTCGCGGTCCTGCGGATGCACGGCATCACCCGTGCGCTGGTCGCCGCCAGCGGCGATATGGCGGCCGGCGATGCGCCGCCCGGTCAGGCAGGCTGGCGGGTGGAAGTTGCGGGACTGGATGTGCCGGGCGCGCCCGATGCGCAGATTGTTCTTCTAAAGAACCGGGCGATCGCGACGAGCGGCGATGTCTTTCAGCGGGTCGAGATCGAAGGCCGCAGGTATTCGCACATCGTCGATGCGCGAACCGGATCTGGCATCACCGATCACAGTCTGGTCACGGTGATCGCACCGGATTGTCTCACGGCTGACAGTTTGGCGACGGCCGTGAGCGTCCTCGGTCCGGAGGCGGGGCTGCGCTTGATCCATGAAACACCCGGCACTGCGGTGCACGTGGTGCGCAAGCCGGGCGAGCAAATCGAAACGATGGAGTCCGTGAGCTGGGCAGAAGTGCCGAAGGCATCCGCGGATCCGGCGCCGCTCGCACAGCCTGAGCCAAGCGGTGTGGGAACGGGATCGTAGAAAAGCAAAGCGCCCCGGCCGGACGAACCGACGGGGGCGCTGAAGTGTCGCTTGGAAGGAGCGGGTTAGATCACCGCCGTTTTGCCAGGAACCGCTTTCGGGTAGTAGCCGTCCGGGCCTGGATTGACCAGGGTTGGCTTGTCCCAGCCGAGCTCTTTCGGCACGAGCTCGATCTTCGAGTCGAGGGCGGCTTTCCAATCGAGTTCCTTGCCGGAATACGCAGCCATACGGCCGAGGATTGCCGTCATGGTGCTCTCCGCGCCAGACACGGCTTCGTTGAAGTCCTTGTTGTTGCGGATCGCGTCGAACAGGTCGTCATGCTCCTGCTGGTACGGGTCCTTCGCGCCTTCCGCTTTGAAGCGCCATTGCTCGTCACCGAAGATCTTGTTGCCGCCCACATCGGATTTGCCCTTCGTGCCTTGGACATGCTCGGAAACGCTGTTCCAGGTGCCAGGCTGATGGCGGCAGTAGCTGTAGCAAATCGAGCCGTCTTCGTACTCAAACTCGCAGGCGAAGTGGTCGTAGATCTCGCCGTCGTCCGGGCTGTTGGTGATCTCGCGGCCACCCATGGCGCGGGCTTTGACCGGGTGCCCTTTCTTGACCCAGTTGATGACGTCGATGTTGTGGATGTGCTGCTCGGCGATGTGGTCGCCCGAGAGCCAGGTGAAGTAGTACCAATTGCGGAGCTGGTACTCCATTTCCGTGAGCTTGCGACCGTATTGCTTTTCCAGATCGACCCGCTTTTTCTGCCATGGCCGGCTGCCGTTCCAATAGCAACGCATCGAGGTGATGTCGCCGATCGCACCTTCGTGCAGGCGCTTGACCGTCTCGAGGTAACCGGCCTGATGCCGGCGCTGCAGGCCGACTCCAACTTTCAGTCCTTTCTTCTTTGCCTCGGCCGCCGCGGCGAGCACCTGACGGACTCCGGCCGCATCCGCAGCGACCGGCTTTTCCATGAAAACGTGTTTGCCCTGGCGGATCGCCTCTTCGAACTGCGCAGGACGGAATCCGGGAGGCGTCGCGAGGATCGCGACGTCGCAGGTCTCGAGCGCTTTTTTGAAGCCATCGAAGCCGATGAACTGCCGCTCCTGAGGAACGTCCACGCGCGCGCCGTGAGTCTTTTCCAGATTCGCCAGGGAGCCTTTCATCCGATCCTCATGCACGTCGGCAATGGCGACGAGCTTCACCGGGCCGAGTGCGTAAGTGCTCAGGGCCTGGTTCGCTGCGCCCGAACCGCGCCCGCCTGCGCCGATCAGCGCGATCTTGAGTTCGTCCGTGCCGCTCGCTGCGTGGGCAAAGCGTTCCGGAGCGAGCGCTCCGAGGAGAGCACCGCCGGCGACGGCGCCGCCCGTGGTGCGAATGAAGCCGCGGCGCGAAAGTCCGGGCGTGATGATCTGGGATGGTTCGTTCATTACGTGGGGTTGGGGAATGGGATGGCGAGCCTAGGACCGGGTCTGCCGGTTTGCTACGACTTCTTAACCAGCCGGCCGGGAAAAGCTTTGGGGTGCTCGCAAGGCCAAAGCCGGAGGCGTTCTCGAGGTGCGCTCTTCGACTGCGTCTTACTCGCCGGGTTTTTTCAGGCGGGGGTTATCCTTCTCCACGCCGCTGTTCCAGTAGGCGAACATCTCCTCAGCGGTCGGGGTTTTCAGCGGACGCACAATGCGGAATCCAAGGAACTGCGCATCGGTGTGATACCAGATGCTCTTCGGCAGTTGCGGATCCTGAATCTTCCAGCTCGGATCGGAGGCGCGCCGCGCGGCGACCCGCAGCTTGGCCGGATCTTCGTCGTCCCACGAACCGCCGCGAGCGGAATGTGGATACGGCTTGGTGGCGCGGTTCCATGGGTTCGCCGCCGGCGCGTTCGCGTAGTAGGCGGGGTCGTATTGATCGAGCGTCCACTCGATGACGTTGCCGATCATGTCGTGCAAGCCCCAGGCGTTCGGCTTCTTCTTTCCGACTTTCTGATACTTGAAGTCGGCGTTCTTGCCCCACCATGCGTACTGGCCGATTTGCTGCGGGTCGTCACCCCAGGGGTAAGCCGTCGTGGTCCCGGCGCGTGCGGCATACTCCCACTCGGCTTCGGTCGGCAGCCGGTAAAAATGCCCCGTCTTCGCACTCAGCCACTGACAAAACTTATTGGCCGCATGCTGCGTCATGGAGATTGCCGGGAAGCCCTCTTTGCCCATGCCGAAGCTCATCTCGACATACGGCTGCGTCGGCCGGGTCACGGCGTCTGTGAGCTGATTCAACGCCAGCGGAAGATTCTGCGACTCGCGCGCTTTCTTCTCCTCGTTCGGATACATGAAAAGCTCGAACGCGTTCCAGGTTACCTCGTGTTTATCCATCCAGAAGGGGGCGATCTCGACCTCGTGCACGGGGCCTTCGTCGGGCTTGCGGCCGGCTTCGTTCTCTGAGCTGCCCATCTTGAACTTCCCGGCGGGAATCGGGATCATCTCGAACTTCACTTCCGTGCCAGGGAGCACGCCGGTGTAAGGCTTCATCTCGCCCTCGAGCACATTGGTCGCGCGGCTGATGTTTGCGAAAATCCCGGCCACGACCTGCTCTTCCGAGCCTGAGTCCGTCGCGGTTTCTTTCTTGCGGGCAATGAGCTTTGCCTCTTCCGGCCACTTCGCACCTTCGGTGATCCACGCCTTGAGGATATCCGTCTCCGCCTTCCCCAGCCGCTCGAGCATGCCGGTGACCTTGTTCTTCGGCGGCATCAACTTCTTCGCGTCGTCCGGCAGGATCGTGGTCGTGTAAAGTTTGCTCTTCTCCGGGGTGCCCGGAACGATCGTCGAAGCGACCTCGAACGCGCTCTCCTTGCTCGAGAGGTCCACGTCGGTCGTGCCGTCCTCCACGTCCGTCGCTTTCGGATTGTGGCAACGCACACAGTTTATCTCGAGGATCGGCCGCACGTCTTTTTCGAAATCGACCGCAGCGCAAAGCGGTGTGGCGGGGAGAAGAACGAGCGCCAGAAGGGAGGGGCGGATTTTCATGCAGGGCCGGCAAACTCGCGGCAATGGGCGCAGATTTCAATACTGCAACGCGGCTGCTGCCGTCCGTTGAGTGAGAAGACGAGCGCGATCCCGGCCGTCGGCTTCAATCCACGCCGATATCTTCGTTCCAAAGTTGCGGCTCCTCGCGGATGAATTTCTCCATCATCGCCACGCATTCCGGCAGATCGAGGTCGATCACCTCGATGCCGTGCTGGCGCATGAAATCGGGCGCGCCTGGGAACGTCCGGCTCTCGCCTACGATCACCCGCTTGATCCCGAATTGCACCGCCGCGCCCGCACAGAAGTAGCACGGCATGAGCGTCGAATAGAGCGTGCAGCCGCGATAGGATCCCAGCCGGCCGGCGTTCCGCAGGCAGTCGGTTTCCGCGTGCGTCATGGGGTCGTCGTCCTGCACGCGTTTGTTGTGGCCGACGGCGACGAGCTGGCCGTCACGCATCAGCGCCGAACCGATCGGGATGCCACCTTCGGCCCGGCCTTTGAGTGCTTCATCGATGGCGGCCCTCATGAAAGCGTCGATTTCAGGCATGCCGACGTTGATAGCCGCTGCGCGGAAGGCTGGGCGAGTGATTAGTACGGCGCCGCCGGAAGTCTGGCGCTCGGGATTGCGAAACCGATATGCGTTCCTGGCAACATGCGTTTTCTCCCCAGCTCGCTCCTTCTACTCCTCTCGATCACCGCGTTCGGCGCCGAGCCGCTGCAACTCGCCCGCGACGGTCATTGGCTGATCATTCGCAACCCGCAGACGCCCGGGACGGAGATCCGGGTGAACTATCTCGAAGCATACTGTCGCGCCGGTTCCAGCGACGCGGATTGGGTCAAGCAGACCGTCATCCCACATACCTCGCGCCAGCTTCCCAGCGAGCAGCCGGGCGTGTTGCGGCAAGTGGATACGCTCGCCGATGGCGTCATCGTCGAGCATGCCATCAGCGCCACCGTCGATGAGGTCACGTTCCGGGTGACGGCGCGCAACCCGACTCCACAGCGATCCGACGCGCATTGGGCGCAATCGTGCGTTCGGCTCGGTGCCTTCACCGGTTTCGAAAGCACCTCGCCCGATCTCGATGATTACCTGCCCAAGTGTTTCATCTTTCTCGACGGCAAGCTGACCCGGATGCCCGCGAAGCCGTGGGCCACGCAGGCGCGCTACACGCCGGGCCAGGTTTGGGGCGCGCCCGGTGTGCCGCGCGACGATCTCAATCCGCGACCGATCAGCACCCTTCAACCCAGCAACGGCTTGATTGGTTGCTTCAGCGCGGATGAAACGCAGATCTTTGCGACTGCGTGGGAGCCGTATCAGGAGCTCTTCCAAGGCGTCGCGCGCTGCCTGCATTCCGACTTCCGCCTTGGCGGGCTCTCACCAGGCGGGACGCGCGAAGTACGCGGGAAGATCTATCTCGTTTCCAACGACGTTCCCGCGCTGCTGGCACGTTACAGCCGGGACTTTCCGGAGCATCGACCGGATCGGATTCGGAAGTGAGCAGGGCGACGGCAAAGAGCTAATCCTCCCCGCGCGGTCGGCTCCCTTCCAGGGCCAGTCCGAGGCAAAGCACTGCCACCGGGGAGGTACTTCTCCGATGCAATGCGTGCGCGGTTCCACGCAGGATACTCCGGGATTGTTCTCACGCCCACGCGTGGTAATGGAAAGGTCATGTCTCTCCCCAGGGGTGCTGCAGTGATCGCTTTGTCCTGCAGCGTGTTAGTGCCGCTCGCAGTGCGAGGCGCCACCGAGTGGGAAGAGGTGCGGGCTTCCTACGGAAACCTGATTCATGTCGCAGGTCCGGCAGGCGATCAGAACGTGAACAGCTGGAGCACAACCTATGAAGGCGGCAGCGCGCTGACCGCTGAGCTTTCCAATCCGCACATGACGATGGCGGACGCCGCGGGCAACCTGTACATCGCCGACAAGGAGTCGCACTCGATCCTGAAGGTCACCCCAGCGGGCACGATTCACACCGTCGCCGGCACGCACGTCGGCGACTTCAACGGAGACGGGCCGGCGCTCCAGAGGCACCTCAATAACCCGAACGGCGTCTTCGTGCTGGCCGACGGCACGTTCTACATCATCGACCTGTCGAACCTGCGGATTCGCCGGGTCGGAACGGATGGCCAACTCACCACGGTCGTGACGGAAACGAGCCTCCTTTTCGGGCGCGCGCTCTGGGTCTCGCCGGATGAGCAGTTGATCTATTACGCGAGCCGCGACGCCACGAATTCGCCGAGCCTGAAGCGCTGGACGCCGAGCGGTTCGGATGTGCTCGCGAGCGGCTTCACCTCGCTGGGAAATATCACCGTGGACCCGAACGGCGCTGTCATCGTGACCGAAGATGTCGGGAATCGCGTGTATCGCATTCACCCCGTGAACGGCACGCGGACGCTGATCGCCGGCAACGGCACGACGAGTGGTGGCGGCGACGGTTTGGCCGCAGTCGATACCGGCCTGAACCGGGTGCGCGGGGTCGCGTGTCTGCCGAATGGCGGGATCTTCCTCGTCACGCAGAAAGGCGCGCACATCTGGTATGTGGACACCGCTGGGATCATCCACAAAGTCATGGACTGCGCACCGACTGGGACTCTGAACGCCGGCAACAACGAGCCGTTCACCACACCCGGAATCAAAATGAGCGAGCCACGCTCGGTCGCGCTCGCGCCGAATGGCGACCTGCTCATTACCGCGAGCGATTACGGCCAGATTCGCGTGGTGAAATGCCTGCGCCCGCCGCCCCCGCCGACGCAGCTCAGGGTCGAGCGGGCGGCGCCGACGGCGCTGCGGCTGCGCTGGAGCGGGACGCCATGGCAAAGCTATTTGGTCGAACACAGCCCGCAATTGTCGCCCGCGTCATGGCAGGTGATTGGCATCAGGACGAGCGTCCCCAACACGGAGACGCTGCATGCGTTGCCATCCACGGCTCCGGAGCCGCGAGGCTTCTACCGACTCCGCGCACCACGCTGAAGGAGTTGCAACTTTCGGCCGCTCGAAAGAAGCAGCGCGCCTCTCGTGGAGTGACCAGGGCGAGGTGAGTTACCGGACTGGGATGGTTCGCTGGCCGCGCAAATGCAGGCGGGGCGACTCCTGACCGCACTGGTTGAGAGGCGGCTGTCTTTCCGAAGTAAAACGCGTCAATCTCTCCGTCGCGGCCCCCTCGTTGCTCCTCATGCTCCGCTTGCGAACTCCCACCCCGGACGGAATGCCGAGCCGCGGCCAGGCGCTCGCCTTCACCTGCAAAGCCTCGCTTTTCCGGCTCCAGCGCGCGCTATGCGAGCGCCCACTCCCGATCCTTTCGATCGGTCCGCCGGACGATCAATTAGAATGCATCGCTGAGTCCGTCAGCCTTCTTTACCCGAGCGACATCCCGGCGGAGTTCGCCCTCCAGGCGGGTAAAGTGCAGAACTTGCGAGTGGCCGCGCGCCATGTGAATGGCCTCGGGATTCCCGCGAATGCGGTCTTTGGTTTCTGGCGGCAGATCCCGCGCCCCACCAGGCGGCGCGGCTTTTCGGCCGGTCGCGAGTTGCGCGAAGGGTGCATCGTCCCGAGCGTCGGCGGCGGTCTGTGCCAGCTTTCGAATGGGCTCTATGACGTCGCGCTGCAGGCGGGCTGCGAGATCCTGGAACGCCACGCCCACACGCGGCGGCTGCCCGGCTCCCAAGCCGTCCTCGATCGCGACGCCACCGTCTTCTGGAACTATGTGGATCTGCGTTTCCGGACCACCACGCCGCTGCAACTTTCGGTTCGACTCACCGCCTCGGAGCTCATTGTGCGCCTGCTCGGCAAACTGCAGGCATGCGTGCCGCTGGCGCGTTCCGCACCGTCGAGAACGGTGGATTTGCGCGCGCCCGCGGAGAGCTGCGAAACGTGCGGGATCGCGCAGTGTTTCAGGCATCTCGATGATCCCGAGCGGGTCCACCAATCCCGCACCGCCTGGATCGTGGACGCGTGGTCGCCGGAGTTTGACGACTACCTGACGCGACACCGCCAGCCGCGTGACTGGCTCTTTCTACCGCTCAACTCCGCACGCTGGCACATCGGTCCGTATCGTTGGAGATCCACAGGCTTTCACCGTGTGCATGAAGCGCGCTGGGAAGTGGCGCGGCGGTCGATCGTCTCGCGGCGGCTCGCTACGCAAGGCGCCGCCCGCCAGCGTGCCTTGCTCCGGCTCGACGGTTCTCTCGCGACGGACTTCGCACGGCGCATTCCACCGGAC
>JAQGOK010000184.1 GCA_028293645.1 Chthoniobacter sp. | reverse complement strand
CTTGGATTTGGACCGCGAGGTTAGACAACGGGAACGTGCGCTGATAACACCGCTCGCCGATGTCCCTCTTTGCCGCTGCATCCTCCGTTGCTCCTCACGCCATCTTTGTCGAGAAAGCGGCTCCTGTTCGGAAGCGCTGTCTCTTTTCACCGATGCTGGAGAGCAAAGCGGATCACACCCTGACTCCCGAGTGGTGCCGTGGAAGCGGCGGGATTGTCGCCCTTCTGATTCTCGCCGTCGCACTGAGTGGTTGTTCGGCCACGCGGCGTCCGGCGAGCGCTACGCCGGATCACTCTTTCATCACCTACTGGCCGCCTTCGGAAGGTAGCCGCGGGCTGCGTCTGGCTGTGAAAGACCTCATCGACATGAAAGGCGTGGTGACCTCGGCCGGGTCGGAGTTTCTCTCGAAGACCAGCCCTCCGGCCCGTCGAGACGCAAAGTGCCTGGCGATCGCCAGGCAGCGAAATGTCCAGATCGTGGGGAAGACGAACACCACCGAGTTCGCGGTCGCGGTTTCCGGAATCAATGAGTATTTCGGCACTCCCAAGAATCCGCTGAGCTCGCGGCGAAACCTGATCCCGGGCGGCTCCTCGTGCGGCTCTGCGGTGGCGGTCGCAAACCGATCCGCGGACGTTGCTTTCGGGACTGATACCGCGGGTTCCATCCGCATTCCTGCCGCGTGTTGTGGAGTGGTCGGTTTGAAGACGACGTTCGGTCTGGTGCCGCTGGATGGTGTTTATCCGATTGCACCCAATCACCTGGACACGGTCGGTCCGCTGGCGCGCGATGTGGCGGGAGTGGCGCAAGGCATGGATTTGCTGCAAGCCGGCTTTGCGGCTCAATATCGCCGCGCCGTTGCCGCCAAACCGTCTGGGCGAAGCATCCGCGTGGGGAGGCTTTATCTCACCGGCACGGCTTCCAAGGTGGATCGTGCTGTTGACGCGGCTCTCGCCGCCGCCGGATTCCAGATCGTGAAACTGGACGACACCTTCCGCACGAAGTGGGTTCAAGCGCAGGCGGACGCCACCACGATCGCCTCGGTGAACGCCTGGCTTTACGATCAAAGATATCGCAACGAGTTCGGCGTCACCGTGCGCACCAAGGCGGTGGTGCTTTTGGGCCAGATTGAATATCAGACCACCTATCAGCCCGCTCTGAAGAGGCAGGCGGAGTGGAAGGCCGTCCTGCGGCAAGCTTTGGCGGGAGTCGATTTCATTGCGCTGCCGACACTCCAGAACCTGCCTCCACGTGTGCCTGCATTCGGCGGCACCCTCGCATTCGAGGCGCGGGTCCTCGCGATGCAAAACACGGCGGCGGTGAACCTGGCCGGAGTTCCCGCGCTGGCCATCCCGGTGCCGGTCGATGATCGAGCGGTTCCGTTCACCAGCTTGCAGCTCGTCGGACCCCGGCTGAGCGAAGCGGCTCTGCTGAACGCCGGTCGCCTGGTCGAAACGGCGCTCGCGACGCGGAGTCGCTGAAGCCCGCGCAAAGGCCGCGCGAGGCACCGGGCGCGAAGCAGTCGTATGTCGCAGCAGCCGTTTCTTCAGCGTGTGAAATCGCAGACGCAAGGAGACGACTCGGCGCATTGCCATCTTCCCTTCCCATGAATTCGAAATTGCTCAGTCTCGGGATCGCACTCGTCGCAGCATTGCTCCTTAGCGCCGTCAGCGCCCTGGCGGAAACCGTGGATGAACTTCTCGAGAAAGGGCGACCCTTCGACCAACAATTCCAAGCCACCGAAGCGCTGAAGTATTACCTGGCCGCGGAAAAACTGGAGCCGAAGGATGTGCGCGTCCTCGTGCGCATCGCGCGGCAACATCGGCATCTGATGGCCGACGCGACTTCGAAGGACGAGAAGCTGCGCCTTGGCCGCATCGCACTCGATTACTCCCAGCGCGCGGCGGCGCTCGCCCCAAACGATCCCGATGCGCAGTTCTCCGTCGGGCTCACGCTCGGAAAAATGTTGCCGCTCTTCAGCAAAAAGGAGCAGGTGAACGCCTCGCCGCGGATCAAAGCTTCGGTCGATCGAACGCTGCGTCTCGATCCTCGCAACGATTACGCCTGGCACATCCTCGGTCGCTGGCATCGGAACCTGGCGGCGATCGGTGGGGTGAAGCGGGCGCTGGCCGGTGCGCTCTACGGTGGACTCCCGGCGGGCTCGAATGAAGAGGCGGCGAAGGCGCTGGAGAAAGCGATCAAACTCAATCCCGCACGGCTGGTGCATTACATCGAGCTGGGCCGCGTTTACGCGCAGATGGGCCGTAAGGAGGAAGCGCGCAAGCTGATCAACAAGGGCCTCGAGATGCCAAACGTGGACAAGGACGATCCGGAGATGAAAGTGGCCGGCCGCGAAGCGCTCGCGCAACTGCGCTGACTCGTGAGCGAGTTCAGCTGGTCTTAGGAATTCCCTTGTTCTGTGGCGGCGGGGGTTTTGATGCCGGACCATTCCGGCAGGTCAGCGAGCCCTCCGCCCATGAACTCGTGATGCCAAAGCTGCGTCGCCACAACGGCCGCGAGGCCCATCTCCACCGATAGCCGCGGCAGCGAACCGGCGCGCATATTGCGGAAGCCTTTGCGCCAGCGCTGCACCTCCGCGTTGTCGAAATAACCAGCTCGTTTGATTGACTCTTCGCTGAGCAACTGCCCGACATAAGGCGGCTCCGGCTCGATGTGGAAGGCATCGAGCGGCGCGCGGAAGATGACTTTTTGCCGGCGCGCGATCTTCTTTGGAATCCAGCGCTCCGCAAGCAGCCGGAGCAAGTGCTTGTCGCGAAAACCGCGCAGCTTCCACCGCGGGTGCAGCTTCGCCAGGAAGTCGAACACGTCCTCGTCGAGGAAGGGCGGACGCACCTCGACGGAGGAATGCATCGCGACGCGATCGCCTTTGCCCTGCAGAAGATGCCCCGCGAGCAGGACGCGCGCGGCAATCCAGATGCCGCGGTGCATCGGGTCCCAGCGGCGCGCGCGTTCGAGCGGAAAGTCGAGATCAAGCCAGGCGTTGTGCTTCGCCAGCACTTCGCGCATTGGCTCGCCGTAGAAGCGCAGCTTCGAGATCGCGAGCAGCCCGTAGGAATCGATCCACGCATTGTTTCCGCCGACTGAATTCTCCACCTCCTGCCGCCAGGTCTCGGGGAAATGCGGAACCTTCGCCGCCCGCAGATAGGCGCGGCGCGCCATGCCGCTCAGGCGCAAGCCCGGCACCGCATCGAGGTAGCTGATGAGCTTATGCGCCTTGTACCAGGGATAGCCGACGAGCCATTCGTCGGCGCCCTCCCCGGTCAGCACCACTTTCTGACCGTTTGCATGGACGCGCCCGGCCAGTTGCAGCAGCGCGGCGGAGGCGGTGTCGATGACTGGAGCCTCGGCGGCAGCGATGAGCTTCGGGTAAGTCTCGAGCGCGTCGCTATGACGGAAGTCCTGCACGATCGGCGGCTTGGTGCCGATGTGTTGCGCCGACAGATTCGCGGCACTCAGCTCGTTCAGCGCGGTGTCGTCCACGCTGACGGTATAGGTATTGATCGCCGGACCTTTCAGGTGGCACGCCAGGGCCACGATCATGCTCGAATCGACGCCGCCCGAGAGATACGCGCCCACCGGCACATCCGCCCGCAGGCGCTCTTCGACGGCGTGGAGCAGCACTTTTTCAAATTCGTCCACCAGCTTCTTTGGATCGTCGCCGCCCTCTTCATCGCCCGAATCAGGGAAGTTCATCTCCCAATAGGCGCGCTCGCGGACTTCCGCATCGCCGCGCCCGCTGTCCCCCGTGACGCGCAGGAAGCGGCCCGGCGACAGAAGCTGCACACCTTCAAAACAAGTCCGCGGCCCCGGCAAGGCCATGAAGGTGAAGACGTGATCGATTCCTCGGCGATCCGGCCGCGCGGGGACCATTCCCGAAGCGAGGAGACCCTTGATCTCGGAAGCGAAAAGGAACCAGTCGCCCTGACGCGTCCAATAAAGCGGCACGATGCCAAAGCGATCGCGCCCGATCTGCAACTGCCGCTTCCGCTCATCCCAAACGGCAATCGCGAACTGCCCGCGCAACCGCTCCCACATCCCTTCCTGATGCTCCTCCCACAGGTGCGGGATGATCTCCGTGTCGCAGTGCGTCACCAGGCGATGCCCGCGCCCAGCCAGCTCGGAGCGGCGCTCCACGTGGTCGAACAACTCTCCGTTGAATACCACGGAGACGCTTCCGTCTTCATTCGCCATCGGCTGCTGCCCGTCCTCCAATCCGACAATGCTCAACCGCCGCGAAGCCAGTGCCAGCCCAGGCCGAACGAGAAATCCTTCCTCGTCTGGGCCGCGGTGCAGCAACGCACGGGACATTCTCTGGATTGCGCCTTCCGGCACGGGGCGTTGCCCGCCCAGATCGAAGATGCCTGCGATTCCACACATAAAGTTGCTGCTAGTTCGGCGCTCGTCTTCTGGATAACCGTGTCCTTTGTAAAATCGCAAGCAGCGCGAAATTCTATAGACGTCCGGTGAAGAGCGCGGTCCATTCGCCCGCGAATCGCCACTGCGTGATCCGCGCACAATAGATCCCGCTCGCGCTCAGATTACCCCAAAAACGGGCGCGACATCCGAATCGAAACCCAAATGTCCAAAGATCGAATCGCCATCATCGGAATCGGCTGCCGTTTTCCGGGCGGAGTGAACAACCCCGAGTCGTTTTGGAAGCTGCTCGCCGAAGGCCGCGAAGCCGTGAGCGAGGTGCCGCCGGACCGTTGGAATGTGGAGCGGTACTACGATCCGGAGCCGGGTATCGCCGGGAAATCGATCGCGAAGCGCGGCGGGTTTCTGGAGCAAGTCGATCTGTTCGATCCGCAGTTTTTCGGGATCTCGCCACGCGAAGCGGCCTTCGTGGATCCACAGCATCGGCTGCTCCTGGAGACCGCGTGGGAAGCGATCGAGGACGCGGGGCTCGTGCTCGATTTTGAAAAAGGGACCGACCTCGGCGTATTCGTCGGCATTTCGCACAACGACTACCAGGGAATCCAAAGCACCCCGCTCGATCACGCCGGGATCTCGGCGCACACCCCGACCGGCAGCGCGCATAGCATCGCGGCGAATCGCATTTCCTACTGCTTGAATCTGCGCGGTCCGAGTGTCGCCATGGACACCGCCTGCTCCTCCGCGCTCACGGCCGTACATTCGGCGTGCGAACACATCTGGGCGGGACGCGGCGATGCGGCACTCGCTGGTGGCGTGACGGTGATGATCACGCCCGGCGGGTTCATTGGTTTTTCGCAGGCGGGAATGCTTTCACCGGAAGGGCGGTGTGCCGCATTCGATGCGTCGGCCAGCGGATTTGTGCGCGGCGAAGGCGCCGGGATGGTGCTGTTAAAGCGGCTTTCGCAAGCGATCGCGGACGGCGATCCGATCCAGGGCGTAATCGTCGGCACGTCGATCAATCAGGACGGCCACACCAACGGCATCTCACTTCCCAGCCCGGAAGCGCAGGCGCGGCTCGTGCAGGACGCCTGCAAGGATGCGGGCGTCAATCCCGCGCAGATCGGCTTCGTGGAAGCGCACGGCACCGGGACCGCAGTCGGCGATCCAATCGAAGCGCACGCGCTCGCCGAAGCGCTTTGCCAGGATCGCCCCGCTGACGAGCCGCTGGCCATCGGCTCGTGCAAGACCAACCTCGGGCATCTCGAAACCGCCGCCGGTGTCGCCGGCCTGGTCAAGGCGATGCTTGTGCTCAAGCACCGCCAGATCCCGCCGAGCCTGCATTTCACGAAGCCGAGCCCGCACATCGATTTTGAGAAGCTGAAGCTCCGCGTTCCGACGACGCTCGAACCGTTTCCGGAGACCAGTGGTGAGCGGCTCGCCGGGGTAAACTCCTTCGGCTTCGGCGGCGCCAATGCTCACGTCATCCTCGCCGAACCGCCGCACCATGCAGCGCACGATCACACTGGCGAAAACGCCGAGCGCGCCTGGCCGGTGGTGCTTTCCGCTCGATCCGAGGAATCGCTGCGCGGCACCGCCTTGCAACTCGCCGCATGGCTCACCGAACGCGCCAACGCCAACGGCTCGACGCCATTGCTGCCCGATCTCACCTACACGCTCGGCGCCCGACGCAATCACCACGCCCATCGGCTCACGCTCGCCGCGCGATCGATGCCTGAGCTGATCCAGGAACTCGACGGATTTGCCATCAAGCAGGAGAGCGTGAAAGCGCGGACCTCGTTCACGCCGCGGCCGGAAAACCCGCCGCGCGTCGCCTTCGTCATGAGCGGCCAGGGTCCGCAATGGTGGGGCATGGGGCGCGAGCTGATGCGCCACGAGCCGGTCTTCCGCGCGATCATTGAGCGCTGCGACGCAGCGATGCGGCCGCACGCGCGCTTCTCGCTTTTGGAAGAGCTCGGTCGCACCGAAGCGACTTCGCAGATGCACCGCACCGAGATCGCGCAGCCGGCGATCTTCGCGATGCAAGTCGCGCTCGCGGAGCTCTGGAAGTCGTGGGGCGTGCAACCGGCGGCAGTGGTCGGACACAGCGTCGGCGAAATCGCGGCGGCGTGTGTCGCGGGGGTGTTTTCGTTGGAAGAGGGCGCGCGAATCATCGTGCTGCGCGCGCAATTCATGGATGCCTGCGCCCGCGGCGAAGGGACCATGCTGGCAGTCGGCCTTGGCGAAGAAGAAGCGCGCGCTTTGATCGCCCGTCACGATCGCACCGTCACCATTTCCGCCTTCAATGGCCCGCGCTCGCTCACCCTCGCCGGCGCTCGCATTTCCCTGGAAGCGATGCTCGCCGAACTCGAGCCGCAAGGCGTCTTCGCGCGGCTCGTCCGCGTCGATCATCCCTTCCATCATCCGCTCATGCAGCCGGCGGCGGATTCTTTGCGCGCGGCGCTCGCTGATCTCGAACCGCAGGCCGACACGATCCCGTTTTTCAGCACCGTGAGCGGCGACCGCTGCGCCGGTGAAACCTGCGATGCTGCCCACTGGGGACGCGGTATTCGGCAGGCAGTGCAATTCGCGCCGGCCATCAGCGCGCTGGCCGAATTCGGCGTTGATGTCTGGCTGGAACTCAGCGCGCATCCCGCGCTCGTGCACTCCATCCAGGAATGTCTTGGCGCACGCGGCACCGAAAAGGTGCCGGTGATTTCCTCCGCCCGGCGCGACCGCGAGCACGAGTCGGTGATGGAGACCGCGCTTGATCTGCACCGCGCGGGAGTAGCGCTCGACTTCAAAGCGATGACTCCGTCGCGCCGCCTCCTGCCGCTCCCGGCCTACGCGTGGGATCGCAGCCGTTGGTGGCATGAAGCGCCGGACTGGCGCGAAGGCCGGCTCGGCGCGGGCGGCCGCGGCTTTCTCGACATGCGCATGTCGCGTGCGACGCCCACCTGGGCGGTGCGCCTCGACAGCCGGCACATGGCTTTTCTCAAGGATCACAAAGTCGAGAGCCACGTCATCTTTCCCGCGGCGGCGTTCGTCGAGATCGTGCTCGAAGCTGGTGTCCAGGTATTCGAAGGGCGGCCCTTCGTGGTCGAGGATTTCGAGATCCGCAAACCGCTGATCCTGCCCGAGCCCGCATCCGGCGTGCAGCTCGAGATTTCCTACGATCCGAGCGAGCGCACCTTTGCGATCCAGAGCCGATTCGAAGGCGGCGCCGCGTGGTCGCTGCACGTCGTCGGCTCGATGCGCGGTGAGCGCACGGAGTCGGTTTTTGCCGCCTCGACGTTCGAGCGCGACGCTGCGCTTGAGCCGGTCGAAGTGGAAGGTTTCTACCGCTACATGAGTGATCTCGGGCTGCGCTACGGCGAGGAATTCCGACCGATCCGCGAGCTCGCAGCAGGCGCCGGCAAGTCGGTGGGAAGAGTCGCACTTTCGGAGACAATCGCCACACGTGCGGGAGAGTTTCCGCTGCATCCAGTGCTGCTCGATGGCGCACTGCAGACGTTCTCCGCCGGTGCAGCCACCGTGGAAAATCGCCGCTCGCGGATGAAGCTGCCCGTGCGGTTCGCGCGCATCCTTTTCCTCCGCTCGCCAGGCGCTTCGGCGCGCGTCCAGGCGGGGGTGATCGAGTGTAACGACGAGTTCGTCGAAGGCCGGATTGGTTTGTATGACGAAGCCGGCAAGCCGTGCGTGCTCGTCGATGGTTTCCGCGCGATCAGCGTCGCCAACGTCCGCCGCGGCGGCAGTGGCAGCACGCGGGATGTGCTCTATCACGTCGATTGGGAACGCACGCCGCTCACGTCGCAACCTGCTTCACAGCCTCCGCTGCCGCTTGGCGAATTGCGCTCCGCGGCGCAACGCGCGCTCGACGATGTCCTCGCCGTCCGCGGGCGCGCTGAGCTTGAAGCCGCGATCGCCGCGAGTGACGACCTCACCGCGGCCCTCCTCGCGCGTGGTCTCCGCGCGATGGGCGTCACATCCGATGCTGTCTTCACCGCGCAGTCGCTCGGCATCGCCGCGCCGATGCAGCCGGTTTTCGGTCAGCTAACGAGCAAGCTGACAAAGCGCAAGTTGCTCGAGAAGCAGGCTGATGGTTACCGCGCAACCGGCGCCTTCGCCGCCGCCGCGGATTCCGCTTCCGAGGCGCTCCGCCAATTCATCGCCGAGCACGCCGGCCACTTGCCGGAAGCATTGCTCGTGGCCGGAAACTGCGCCGAACTCGGTCCCATCCTGCGCGGAGAGAAAGACGCCGTGCAGGTGCTCTTCGCGGGCGCTGGCGCGGAGCTACTCGATCAATTTTACGGCGACGGCTTGCTCACCAGCCATTGGCTCGCAGCGATCGGCGCCGCCGTGCAGGAAGCTGCGCGCGCGCTGCCAGAAGGCCGGGGGTTACGGATTCTGGAAGTCGGTGCCGGCACCGGCGGACTTAGCGCGCAGGTGCTGCCGGGGCTCGAACGCGGGCTTCACCGCTACACCTTTAGCGATGTTTCCGCCGCATTCTTCCCCGGTGCGATGCAGAAGCTCGCCGCGTTTCCCGAGGTGGAGACGAAGATCCTCGATCTCGAAAAAGCGCCCGCGGAGCAGGGCTTTGAAGCCGGTTCGTTCGACTTCATCATCGGCACCAACGTGCTGCATGCGGTGACTGACGTGCGCGCTTCACTCCGCCATTTGCACGACCTGCTCGCGCCCGGTGGCAGCCTCGTCTTCATGGATGTCGCGACGCCGCAGCTCTGGACGGAAGCCGTCTTCGGTCTGACGAGCGGCTGGTGGCGCTTCACGGATCGCGACCTCCGCTCGGTGCATCCGCTCCTGGGTCGCGACCAGTGGGAGACGGTTTTGCGCGAAGCCGGGTTTGGGGAGACGGCATCGTTGCCCGGCCTTCACGGTCCGGAAGGTGAAGGGCAGATTGGGCTGCTGGCGCGCAAAGCGTGGCAGGAGGCCGAGTCTGCGGCTGGTCCTGCTGAGCTGCCGCTCGAAAAATCCTGGCTCGTGTTCGTCGATGCCGACGGGCTCGGCGATCGCCTCGCCGATCAACTTCGCGCGGCAGGGTTGCGCTGCCGGATTGCACGGCGTGGAGACGCGTTTGCAGCTTTGGAAAAGGACGCCTTTACGCTGCGAGCCGAGACCCGCAGCGATTGGGATCAGCTCTTCCAAACCTGCGCGGAGGATGCTCCGCCGGAGCGCATCGTTTACCTCTGGAACCTCGACGCAGAGCTCGCGGATGGAGACGCCGGGATGGGCACCGACGCCCTGCTGCACCTCGCGCAAGCGCTTGAAACCGCGTGTCCAATGGCCAGGCTGCGCATCGACTCCGTGACGCGCGGCGCTCAGCCCGCCGGCCGCGATCCGGTGGCGACGAATGTGGCGCAAGCGCCGGCAGTCGGATTGCTGCGCGTAATTCTCAACGAGCACCCAAACTTTGTCTGCCGCGGCATCGATCTGCCACCGGCGGCTTCCGATGCGGATGCATCCTTGATCTGGAGCGAGTTGCTCCGCACCGACGTGGAGCGCGAGGTCGCGTTTCGCGGTGAAGCGCGCTACGCGCAGCGGCTCGATCGTGGGCGTCCGCGCATCGAGCAGGAGCTCGATTCCAGCGTTCCGCTCCGGCTCGAATCGCGCGAGCGGGGGCATCTCGACACCTTGCGCTTTGCGCCATTCGCGCTGCCCCCGTGTGCCCCGGGCGAAGTGCTCGTGGACGTCAAAGCCGCGGGCATGAACTTCCGCGACGTGCTCAAAGCGCTGGCGCTTTATCCCGGCGAAGCACCCGACGCGCGGATCTTCGGGGACGAAGTCGGCGGCGTGGTGACCGCGGTGGGCGCGGGCGTGACGCACGTCGCTCCCGGCGATCGGGTGTTCGGTCTGGCGGTGTTCGGGCTCGCGACTCAGACGCTGGCGCGCGGCGGCGACCTGCGCCGGATTCCGTCGGGTTTGTCATTCGAGGAAGCGGCGACGCTTCCGGTGGTCTTCATGACCTCGTGGCATGCGCTGAAGAACGTCGCACGCATCCGCAAAGGCGAGCGCGTGCTCGTGCATGCAGGGGCGGGCGGGGTCGGCATGGCGGCGATCCAGATCGCGCACCATCTCGGTGCGGAAGTGATCGCCAGCGCCGGCAGCCCCGCCAAACGCGCGTTGCTGGAGACATTCGGCGTGAAACACGTGATCGATTCCCGCCGCGGCGATTTTGCCGAGGCTGTGATGGAACTCACGAACCGCCGCGGAGTGGACGTGGTGCTCAACGCGCTCGCCAATGAAGCGATCCCGATGGGCATGGCGTGTCTCGCAGAGTTCGGCCGCTTCATCGAAATCGGCAAACGCGACATTTACCAAAACTCGCGCATCCCGCTCTGGCCGCTGCGTCGGAATGCTTCCTTCCACGTGGTCGCGATGGACGCGGTCTTCCACGGCGACGAAAACCTGACGCGGGAGATGCTCGGCGAGCTCGCCGAACTCGTGGAGCAGCGTGCGCTTTCTCCCCTGCCCTTCCGCGCGTTTCCCGCGAGCCGGGTCGATGCGGCGTTCCGGCTCATGGCGAGCGGCAAGCACATCGGCAAAGTCGTGGTGTCCTTTCCGGAATCGTTCGTGCTCCGGCGCGGCGAGCCGCTCTCGACGCCGTTCGAGATCCGGGCGGACGGATCTTACCTCATCACCGGCGCATTCGGCGGCTTCGGCAAAGTGCTGGCGCAATGGCTGGTGCAAGGCGGCGCGAAGCACCTTGTGCTCACCAGCCGCAGCGGCGCAGCCACACCGGAAGCGGAGGCGTTCGTGGATGATCTCCGCGCGCGCGAAGTCGATGTGCGCGTGGTCAAAGCGGACGTCGGCTCGGCGAAAGACGTCACGCGATTGCTCGCTGAATCCCGGCAAGGCGCGCAGCCGCTGCGGGGCGTGTTCCACCTTGCAATGGTCATCGACGACGCGCCGCTTTCCGCGCTGACCCGCGAGCGGATGCAGACCGTAATGGCGCCCAAGGCGCTCGGCGCCTGGCTGCTGCATGAAGGCACACGCGAGCTCGCGCTGGATTGTTTCGTGATGTTCTCGTCGATCTCTTCGATCTTCGGCAATCCGGCGCAGGGCAATTACGGCGCGGCGAACGCCTTCCTCGATTCCCTCGCCCATCATCGTCGCGCGCTCGGACTGCCGGCGCTCACGATCAATTGGGGCGTGCTCGGCGGTGAAGGTTACGTCGCGCGCAACGAACGCGTCGGCGAGTTCCTCGCCCGACAGGGAACGACGGAACTGTCACCGGGCGAGGTGATGTCGATCCTCGATTCGTCGCTGCGCGCCGGCAATACGCAGGTCGCGGCGATCCGCGTGGATTGGGCGAAGTGGCGCACGTTCTTCCGCGGAATGCAGGAGAACCCGCTGCTCGAGCGGATCTTCGCGACGGTGGAGAGCGCGGAGACCGGAGGCGGCACCAGCGACTGGCGGAATCGAATCGAGTCCGCCACGCCGGACGAAAAAGAAGCGGTCATCGCGGAAGCGGTGCGCGAAGTGGTCGGCTCCGTTTTGCGCGTGAAACCCGACACGCTGCGCATTGAGCAACCGCTCACCGATCTCGGACTCGACTCGCTGATGGGCGTCGAGATCGAAAACTCACTCGAGGCCGCAGTCGGGGTGGCGCTGCCACCGGCAAGCTTGATGCGGGCGCGCACCATCGGCCAGATCGCGACGTTGATCGCCGGGCACATGGGCGGAGCCAGCGCACCCGCCGTTCAGGCAGCTCCGGTGGTCGAAACCGCACCAACCGGCGAGGTCGATCTCGATGCGCTTTCGGATGAAGAGATCGACCGTCTCCTGGGCGACGATGTCGAATCGGGCGAAGCGCCGGTCGCCGGGAACGTGACACGATAGCACGCGCCATCAATCTTCCTCGTGTCCGACGCCAAACGCGCTCGACTCAAACAGTGGCTGGACAGCGGCGAGGCGCGCCTGCATCCGCTGACCTTTCCGCAACGCGAGTTGTGGGAAGCGGCGCCCGCACCTGTCGGGGACTCCTCGAATCACATCTGCTGCCTCATTCACGTGCAGGGGCTGATCACGCCGGACGATTGCCGCGCGGCGATCCAGCGCGTCGTCGAGCGGCAGGAGGCGCTGCGACTGTCATTTCTGCCGGGCAAGGATGGTCCACTGCAGTTGGTGCGGCGCAGCGGTGAGGCAAATTTCCGTTTCCGCGACCTCACGCCCGCTCAGGGAGAGCCGGAGGCGATCGAGGAGCTGGCGCGGGAGATCTTCAGCGTGCCGTTCGACCTTACGCAAGGCCCGCTGTACCGGGTCGAGATGCTGCGGCGTGCGGCGGATGATCTCGTGCTCGTCTTTGCAATTCATCACGCCATCGCAGATGGCTGGACGCTCGGCGTCTTTGTGCGCGAGCTCTGCGGCGCGTACCTTCAGGGCAAAATAAACGGCGCGGCCGCGCTGCCCGACGTGCCGCTTTCCTACACGGCTTGGGGAGCGGCGGAGCGCGCTTTCTGGCAACCGGCCGAGCTGGCATCGCGAGCAAAGTTTTGGAAGTCCGCGCTCGCAGGGACGATGCGGATCTGGAGTGCGCCAGTGGAGTCGGGCGCAATGCAACGGTGGGTGACGCACATGCCGGCGGAACTCGGAAGTGCGGCGCGGGAACTGGCGCGCAAGAGCGGTGCGACGCTCTATTCCACGCTGCTCACTGCTTTCCAAATCGCCCTTTCACGCTGGACCGGGGCAGAAGACATCCTGGTCGGCACACCGGTCGCGAATCGCAGCAAACAAGCCACTCGCGAGACCATGGGGTATTTCGCTGGGATCGTACCGGTGCGTGGACGGGTGGATCGGAACCGCACCTTTTCGGAGAGTCTGCGCGGCGTTCACGAATCCAGCGTCGAAGCGTTTGCCAATGCGATGCCCTTTGCGGAACTCGTCCGTGCACTCGGCGAAACGTCCACTCCCGGTCGCAATCCGATTTTTGAAGTGCGCTTTGCTTTGCAAAACCATCCGATCCCCGATGTGGCGCTGCCCGGTCTGTCCGCGAAGCTCCGGATGCGCTCGACCGGCACCCCGCGTTTCAATCTCGCTTGCGAGATCACCGAGGAAGGCGAAGCGCTGGAGGTGGTCTGGATTTCGCGCGCCACCATGTTTGCTCCCGATGCAGTGCGCGAACTCGATCGCACCTTCCAGACCGTGCTGACCAGCGCCTGTCGCACATCGGACAGCCGCACCACCGCTTTGACGAATTGACCATGGACGCGATGAACGCCACCGCAGAATCCCTGAGCGAACCGCACGAGCCGCATTGGATCAGCCGCTCGGCTTTTCAAATTGTCTCGATCCTCTTCTTCTGCACCCAGGGGGCACTTCTCTTTGCACTGAATCACGGATGGATCTGGCTGGCGGTGCCACTCGTGCTGGTCATCAGCCATCTCATGCACGGCTTTCTGATTGGCTTCCATGAGGCGTCTCACGGGATGTTGCGGAAGAGCCGCTGGTTCAACGATCTCGAGGGGATCTTCCTTGGCGCTTTCAGTCTGACGAGCTTTACGCTTTTCCGCGTCGTGCATCAGACGCACCACGCGCATCTGGCCTCGGAGCGGGACGAGGAAATGTGGCCCCTGGTGCAAACGCGTTGCCCTCGGTGGGCTCGGCGCGTTGCCGCTTTTCTGGAGCTGACGGCGGGGCTCGTCTTCACGCCGTTCATCTTCATGCGCGCGTTCCTTTGCAAAAACTCGCCCGTGCGGAGTAAACGCGTGCGCCGCCGGATCTGGGCAGAGATCGCGCTCAGCGTGGTGCTCTGGGCGAGCATCCTGGGTGCGGTCGCGTATTGGGATGTGTGGAATTACTTCCTCTGGATGTATTTCGCGCCGGCATACCTCGCGGCAAATCTGCAGAGCTGGCGCAAATACATCGAGCATGTCGGGATGACCGGCTCGACCGTGAACAGCGCGACGCGGAGCGTCGTGTCGCGGAGTTGGCTCGGCCGGATCGTCGCGTTCACGCTGCTCCACGAACCATTTCATGGCGTGCACCATCAGCGCGCCGGACTGACGCATGCGGAGCTGCCCAGCCGGGTCGCAGACCTCACCCCGAGGGCTCCCAATGAACCGGGACCTTTCCTCAGCTACAGCCGCGCGTTTTTGCATCTGATCCGCAGCCTCGCAGATCCACGGGCAGGCGCGCAGTGGCTTGGGCAGACCAGCCGTGCAGCCGAAGGGCGCGGGTGAAACGATCTCGCTGTGACCGCGCCAACGCCGGCGCGGACTTACCTTAAAACCCGGCACCCTATGAAACCATTGAAGCCCTGGCTCCTCCTGAGCATCACCACCGCCGTCTGTCTTCTTGCGACCGGCTGCGAAACGGGTCACGACGATGATGACGACGACGATCACCGCCACGTCAGCACCACGACGACCGTTGAGGAACGGCGGGTCGCCGCGCCAGTGCATCAGGAAACGCGGGTCATTCGTTCCTACTGATCGCCGCCCGAGCGTCGCAAGTTCCGTCCTGGCGTAGCCGGGGCCCGTCGCAGCTTCACAAACCTGCTGACGGGTCCATCCCTGGGTCTTGCGCTCCCCGCTCGCTGAACCAATGAGCGGAGATCCTTCGCCCCGCAGCGCCAGCCCGGCGGCTTCCGTCTTCGAAGCCGTCGGCCTCAAGAAAGAGTTCGATGCTGGGCAGGTGCAGGCGTTGCGGGGTGTGGATTTCCGAGTTGCTCAAGGCGAGTTCGTCGCGGTGATCGGCCCGAGCGGTTGTGGAAAGACGACCCTCCTGCAAATGCTCGGCGCTCTCGATCGGCCCAGCGCCGGTTCGCTCTCCTATCGTGGAAAATCGCTCCCGGATCTGCCGGACCCCGCCGCCTACCGGGCGCACGAGATCGGTTTCATCTTCCAGGCCTTCCACCTGTTGCCGACATTCACCGCCGAGGAAAATGTACAGATCCCGATGTTTGAATCGGACCGCCCGTTCGGGGAGCGACGGGAGCGTGCCCGGGAGTTGCTCAAAGCGGTTGGGCTGGAAAAGCGCTTCCACCATTTCCCCGCGAAGCTCTCCGGCGGCGAGAGGCAACGGGTCGCCATCGCCCGCAGTCTCGCCAACGGCCCGAGCGTCCTCCTCGCCGACGAACCGACCGGCAATCTGGATAGCGAGAACGCCGGCACCATTCTCGAGCTGCTCGCCCGCGTGCAGCGTGAGCAAAACATGACGCTCATCCTCGTCACGCATGACATGACGGTCGCGCGCCGCGCCTCACGCGCCATCCAGATGAAGGACGGTCGGATCGTTTTCGACGGCGATCCGGCAAACCTTTCGCTGAGTTCACCCACATGACTTTTCTCGCGGTTGTCGCCCGTGGCCTGATTCGCCGCCCGGTACGCACCGGTCTCACCCTGGTCGGCATTTCCATCGGCATCGCCGCAGTCGTGGCACTCGTTGGCATGTCCCGTGGCTTCGTCGCAAGCTGGGCTGCGGGGATGAAGTCCCGTGGCACCGACATCGTCGTGCACAACATGCGCACCTCGCTGACTCCGAAGCCGTTTCCGGCCGCGGCGCGCGATCGCATCGTGAACCTACCCGGCGTGAACGCGACCTGCGGCATCCTGGTTGAGCTGATCAGCATCGAGAGCTCAGAGATCATGATCGTCTCGGCGCGGGAATGGGGCGGCTTTTCCTGGGAAAATTTGAAGCTGCTCTCCGGCCGCCTGCCGAGCGATGCGTCGGAGCGCGCCGTGATCCTCGGGAGAACTGCCGCCGAGGTGCTGACGAAGAAAGTCGGCGATACTCTGCAGATCGAGACGGAGGAGTTCGCCGTCGTCGGAATCGTCGATGGCGGCGCAGTGGTGGAAGACGGCTCCGTGATTCTCGCGCTGCCTCTGCTCCAGAAAATCATGGGCAACGAAGGGATGATCAACGCCATCGACGTGCGCGTTACGCGCGGCATGAGCGAAACCGAGATTCAGCGCCTTTGCGCCGAGATCAATCGGCTCATTCCCGAAGCGCGAGCACAGGTCGCCGGCGAGCACGTTCGTGCGAGCCAGGGTTACCGCATGATCAACGCAATGAGCTGGGGTACGTCGCTTCTTGCCGTGCTGGTCGGAGTGCTCGGCGTGATGAACACGATGCTCATGACCGTGTTCGAGCGGAAACAGGAGATCTGCATTCTGCTCGCGATCGGCTGGAAACGCAGTCGCATCGTCCGGATGATCCTCTGGGAATCGGCGATGCTTGGCTTGCTCGGCGGCATCGTCGGCGTGGCACTCGGCGTCGCCGGGGTGAGTGTGATGAAGAACACGCCGGCCATCCGCGGTTTGCTCGAGCCGGAGCTGAGTGTCGGTTTGATGCTGACCTCCGTCGGTATCGCCGTGGTCGTCGGGGTCGTCAGCGGTCTTTATCCAGCCTGGCGCAGCTCTCGCCTGACGCCGAGCCTCGCACTGCAAGGCTGACCGTCACCGCCGGAATCGCCGCGTTCACCGAATGGTGTGGTGAACCCCTTCAAGCCAATGACCATCCGCTTCGCCGCTGCCAGCCTTTGCTTCGCCCTCCTCGCCCTCCTCGCCTGTGTCGGCCGTGCCGCCGAGCCGGAAGCCTCGCCCATCCCTGCCGCGGAACTCGCCGCGAGGCTCAGCGCGAAGCAGCAGGACGGAACGTCGCTCATTCGACTGCGGATGGAGACGGCCGGCAAAGGCACGCTCCAGTTGCAGATCAAATCGCGGGCGTCTCGAGCCGGCACCGATCTGGTGTATCAGGTGCTCTTTCCAAAGGAGCGCAAAGGCGAAGCGGTCCTGCTCCGCAAATCAGACGGTCGCATCAGTGGCTCGGTCTTCACTCCGGCCGACGGCGTCCGTCCGCTCACGGCGGCGCAGCTCGATGAACCGCTCTTCGGCAGCGATCTCTCGTACGAGGATGTGATCGAGAATTTCTTCGCCTGGGGTCAGCAGGCTGTCGTCGGCACGGAGGTCGTGGATCGCGTAAACTGCACCATCCTCGAATCGAAACCCGGCAAGGGCGAGCGGTCCTCCTACGCAAGCGTTCGGACTTGGGTGGATACCCGCCGCATGGTCCCGCTCCGCGTCGAGAAGTACGGCGCGCCCGGCCGCGTCGTCCGGCGCATCGAGACCGCGCGCGTGGTGACCGACGACAAAGGCCGCGCGATTCCGGCGAATCTGACCATCCGTGGACCACGCGGCTCCACCACCAATCTCGACGGCTCGCGCATCAAACATGATGTCACCTTCGCGGATGCAGAATTTACACCGGAGGGGATCAAGAGCGGTGCGGCAGCGCCTCCATCGGCATCTGAATAGCGGCAGACGGGGATCATAGCGTTTGCGGTTGCTGACCGGAAGAGCGCTGGAGCGCATCCCGCAGCTCCGCAGACACAATGAGGGTCCAGCGACCCGGTGGCTCTCGATTATAGGATGTCGCTGACGGCCCGAGACGCAGCGGCCCAACCACTGCTCGCCATGCTCAAACCGCTTCACCTCTTCGCACTTCTGCTCCTCTCGTCAGCTGCAATCGCTCAGGAGAACACCGCCACCGCGCCTTCGGCTGAAGAGACCGATCGCCGGTTCCTGGCTACTCTTGAGCAGAAATCCAATCCCGCTCCCGCGACCGTTGCGGTCGCTCAAGAAGCAGCCCCAGCAGTCGCCCCTCAGCCCGCGGCGACCGTTGCTCCCGAGCCATCGCGGCCGACGCGTCCCGTGTCGGATCGTGTCTCCACCCAGGCTTCGTCCCGCATTCCGGCCGAGACCTCAACTCGCACCACCCGCGAAAAGCCGGCTCGTGCAGCGTCGCGTTCTGACCGAATTGCCGAGGCCGCACCGAAACCCAAGAAGAACGTTCGGAAAGCGGTAAGCTCGCTGCAAAAAGAGCGCGCGGAGGAATCCAAGAAATCGGTCGCACGCCGCGAGAACCCCGCTCAGCAAGATCCCGCGGAGGTCACCCTCGCGCCTCATGCGCAAGGTCGTCCAGTTCTCAAGCCGTTTGAAACCAAGCGGCGGACTTCCTCCGAGTTTGTCCGAGTTACGACGACCACGGTGACCAGCCGAGTCGACCCGGACGACGATGATGATGACGAGGACGACGACTGAGAGCGCCTGAGCACGCGAGTTCACCAGCTTCATCAGAACTGCCAGGGTTAGGTGCCTTCGGGTCGCCGGACGCAGGAATCGCTCAACTTTTTGCCAATGCGAATCTGCGCCTACAGAACCTATGCGACCCGCACACAGGTCCTGATCTCCGGCCGTGTGCTCGCCAACCGACCGCCGGCTGAGCTGCGCGGTGGCGACGGCTTCTGGCGCAGCCTCCTCGATGCCTACCACCGCTTTGAGACCGACGAGGTGCCGCATGTGCCGGTCGCAATCCGATTCGAAGGTCGCGAACATACCACCCACACCGATCGCGAAGGTTACTACCAGCTGGAGCTTCCGCGCCACGAACAGAGCGACCGGGAATGGCTGCCGGTCGAGGCGCGTTGCACCGTGCGCGGCCAGGAAATTTCTGCGGCGCACGAGATCGTCGCTCCAAGCTGCGACGCCGAGTTTGGCGTGATCAGTGACCTCGATGACACCGTGATCGAGACCAACGTCACCGAGATGCTCACCGCGGCGAAGTTGACCTTCATGGGAAATGCCAAGACGCGAAAACCGCTGGAGGGTGTGGCCGCGCTTTACGCTTCGCTGGCGAGCGGCAGGGCTGGCCGGCCGCTAAACCCCCTCTTCTACGTCTCCAGTTCACCGTGGAATCTTTACGATCTGCTCTGTGAATTCATGGAGCTGAACGAGATTCCAAAAGGTCCGATTTTCCTGCGTGACTACGGGATTGGTCGGAAGCAGCTCTTCAGCAGCAGGAGCCATCGGGGCAAACTGGATCGCACGTTGAAGGTCATGGCCGATTTCCCGGAGCTGCCCTTTGTGCTCATCGGCGATTCCGGGCAGCACGATGCGGGACTTTACGCGGAAGCGGCCGCGCTGCATCCGGACCGCATCAAAGCCATCTACATCCGCGATGTGGATCCGGCGACCGCCACGAAGCGCGATGATCTCGTGCGCGATCACATCAAGACTGCGGCGCAACATGGAGTGCCGATGCTTCTTGCGCCCGACAGTCAGGCAATGGCGCAGCACGCCGCTGAGCTGGGTCTGATCTCCGCACGCAAAGAAGCGGAAGTGCAGGTCGAAGTGGCGAAAGACTACGAGCGTCCAAAACCCGCGACTGCAGCGGTGACCGGGGCATTGGGGATCGAGAAGTTAGACGAAAAGTAACCTCAGAGGCGGGATCCGCTGGAGGACTGTTGCCTAACGTTGCTCGCAACCTTTACGCGGCGCGCCGCGCGCGGGTGAGGCAGAGTGAGACGCCACCCAGGAGAACAAACAGCGCGGTACCCGCCTCGGGAATCAGATTCGTGAGAGTGATGTCGTTACCCGTCCCGCCTGTATAGCTAATGCGAAAGCGGTTGGCGCCGAGGTCAAATTCGCCGCCTTCGGGAAAGCCAGCGAAGGTGCCTGCGATCGGATTCAGAGAAGCGTTTTCGATGACGGTGAATCGGAAGCCAGGCGGCAGGAAGGCAGGCGCGAGTTCCAGCGGGGCCAGCCGTGCGCCGCTCGCGAGAGTCACTCCGCCCGCGGTAATCTGGTCCGCATTCCGAGCGAAGCTGTCGATCTCCAACTGGAACGTAGCGTCGGAAGCGAGTGAGAGCGGACCAGCCGTTTCGAAAGCGCCGATGCTTGCACCGGGTGCGACAACCCCGCCGGGTCCAACGACGACGCCGCCGTTGAACATGCCGTTGCCGCCGAGGACGCCGCCTTGCACCTCGACCGAACCCGCCAGCGAGCCGGTGACGCGCAGGATACCGTCAACGACGGTCGTCGTACCGGTGTAAGTATTCGTACCGGAGAGAACGAGCGTGCCGGTGCCGACTTTGGTCAGCGAACCGCCAGACTCGTTGACGAAGCCGCCGTCGCGGACGAGGCCGGAAAACTCAGTCGTGAGATCGTTCCCGCCGACCGCGAGATTGCGTCGCCCGAGGCTCACGACGCCGCCGCCTTCGATGGAGCCGATGCTCATCCCGCTGTCGGTGAGGAAGCTGATGTCGAGCCCGCCGAAGCCCGCGCCCGCGCCGTCCGAGCCAAGGATGGCGCGCGCCGTGCCACCCTCGCTCGTGTTGTAAAAAACGATCCCGCCACCGGCGGCCGTGCCGACGCCTGCGTCCGCGTAAAGCGTCGCGCGGTCGGCCGAGGATGAGTTGAGGAATCGCAATTGCCCGCTGTCCGCGCCCGGAATGGCCGCGCCTTCACTATGGATGACGCTCTCCCCCGCCTGGGCGCTGCCGAAGAAATTCGTATCGCCGGGGAACGCGCCCGCCACCGCGCTGGCGCGGTTCAGAATCGCCGCAGTGCCGGCGTTCGCTGTGCCCGTGAAGCTGGTGCTCCCACCGAAGCTCCCGACGAAGCCACCGGCCTCGTTGGTGAACGTCGCGCTCCCGCCGCTGCCTTGGAGCGTCGTCAAACCACCGAGAGCTCCGCTGACCATCCCCCCTTTGTTCAAGACCGTCGCCTGTGCGGCGGAGCTGAGCGAGGTGAACTCCGTGAACCCCCCTGACGCGCCATTCGCGAGGCCGCCTTCGTTCGTGATCGTCGCCGTGCCCGCAGAGGAGCCAGGGAAAAATTGGGCATAGCCGGCTGACAACCGCGGGCTGAAGCCGGTCGGACCCTGGGTGGTCGTGGCGCCCTGGTTGATGATCGTCGCGCGGTCCGCCGAGCCGGAGCCAAAGTCAAATGCGACCGAGCCGCCGAAGGCCTTGGCGACCGTCGCGCCGGCATTGGTGATGCGCGCGGCGCCGGCCAGGGACATCTCGCGGAAGATCGTCACGCCGCCGCGGGCTTCAGTGACCATGCCGGCGGCATTGGCAACCGTCGCGGCGCCGGCTGTGGCTTGATCGAAGAACTCGAGCAACCCGCCGGACGCGAAGGTGAATCGACCGCCTTCATTGCTGACGATGGCGCTGCCCGCAGTGGCGTCGTCGTAAAACTGAGTCACCCCGCCCAGCGCGTTGTTGGTGAGATCCCCGCCCAGGTTCGTGAGCTGCGCCGTGGCCGCCGTCGAACGCTCGAGGAAGCGCGTCGTTCCGCCGGAACCGGCGCCGGCGTCCAGATGGTTGGTGATTCGAACCGTGCCGGCGCTCGCATCATCCTCAAACACCGTGAGCCCCGCCGAACGGTTGACGATGAGCGACGTCGCGCCCGCCAGGGAATCACCCACAAAGCGCAGGGTGGCGCCCGGAACGGTTTCGGTCTGACCAGTGCCGAGGCCACGTCCGAGCGCATTGCGCACCACCAGTTCGCCCCCCAGGATGAAGGTCGTGCCGGTGTAGGAGTTGTTGCCGGAGAGCGTCACCGTGCCCGCGCCCTGCTTGGAGATGTTGCCGCCGACCCCGGCGACGCTGCCGCCGGCCTCGGAGATCGTCCCGGCGAATTCCGTGCTGAGATTATTCGAGCCGAAGGTGAGGCCTTTTGCGCCGAGGAAGATTCGTCCGCCGCCTTCGATCGAGCCGAGCGTGAGAATGCCGGTCCCCAGCGCGCTGAGGTCGAGCGTGCCGGCCTGGCCGTCGCCCACACCGAGGATCACGCGCGCGGTGCCGCCGAGGCTCGTGCCTGAAAACACAATCAATCCACCGAGTCCGCCATTCGCACCGCCGTCAGCGATTAGCGTTGCGCTGTTGGCGCTCGCGTTGCCGGAAAACGTCGTCCAGCCACCAAGCGCACCCGCGACCTGACCACCGCGATTGGTGATTGCCGCGCTGTTTGCAGAGGCGGAATTGGTGAATACGGTGCGCCCGCCTTGCAGGCCACTTCCGAGGCCGGCGAAGTTCGTAATCCTCGCCGATTCCGCCAATGCGGACTGGCTGAACAACGTCTGGCCGCCGCCGGAAAAGCCGGCGGCGGGACTGCTGAATGCGGCACCGCGATTCTCGATCGTCGCGGCGTTCGCCCGCGAACTGGAGCCAAAGCGCAACGTGCCACCCGTGCCCGTGTCGCCAGTATTTCCGAGATTGATGAAGGTCGCGCCGGCCGCGTTCGCCGTGTCCAGAAGCGCGATCAAACCCGCATCGCCCGCCGGCCCAGATCCGGCATTGGTGAACGTGATCAGGCCCGCGGAGGAGTTGTCGAGAAAGCTGAGCTCCGACGTCGGTGAAGCGAGCACCGCGACCGGTCCGCTGCCGAAGGCGAGTCCGACTGCATTGCGCACAAACACCTCGCCATCGGTAATCGTCGTACCGCCGGTGTACCCGCTGTTGCCGGTGAGCGTGAGCGTGCCGATCCCGATTTTGTGCAGCGAACCCACGCCGGTGAGCGGCGCATGGATCGTCACGGAGACCGCAGAATCGACCCGCAGCGGAACCGCGCCATCGAGCGTCATCGCCGCGCCTGCACTGGCATTCACGATATAGCCGGTCGTCGCAAACTGCATTCCGCGGGTGCTCACATTGTCGCCAAGTGTCACCGTTCCCGCCGCTCCGGAGAAAACCGCGGTGCGCCCATTCCACCCGCGCTGCACCGAGCCGGCGGAGTTGGTCCAGTTCGTCGCCGCGTTATTCCAGGTGCCTGCGCCGCCATCGACGAAGTTGTTCGCGGCGACCTGCGCGCCGTCCCAAAAGAGCACGTCCGTTTCGCCACCGAGCACCAGATTCACCTGTCCCGGAACGCTCGTCTGGAGGGTGAAATCACTCGCGCTCGTGCCCACCGGGACGGTGCCGACTGTCACGCCGTTGTCGGCGACTGCTCCGCTGTAATTGATCAGCCGATAGGCGCCGAGCGTGAGCCCCATCGGCGCGCCGATGTTCAGAATGCCGTCGAACGTGAGCGCGCCGTTCACTTCGAGCAGATCATTCACGCCGCCGCCGATCGCGCCTGCCGTGCGAAGCTGGAAATCGAGTTGCGCGCTTGGGCTCAGCGTCAACGCGCCAACCGTGAGCGTGCCGAACCCCGGCCCGCCTGGCGCGATCCGGCCGTCATTCGCGACCACCACCGCGCCGCCAATCGTGCCCGAGCCGCCGAGTGTCGCAAGACCTGCGACCGACACTGGCGCGGAGCCAAGCGAGCCGTTCACGAGCAGCACGCCCGCGCTCACGGTCGTCGTCCCGGTGAAAGTATTCGCCCCGCGTAAAGTCAGCACGCTCGCGCCCACTTTCGTCAGCGTCGCCCCCGCGCCGCCACCCTGCCCTCCGTCGCTGATCACGCCCATGACTTCTGTATTCAACCCCGCGCTCCCGACGGTCAGCGCCCTGCTCCCGAGGAAAAAAGTGCCTCCGCCTTCGATGGATCCGAGCGTCGTCCCCGCGCTCGTCAGCCCGCTCATATCAAAGACTCCGCCCGTCTCAGTCACCACTCTGGCCGCCGCGCCGTTGGCATTCTCGATCAGCATGATCTTTCCGCCTGAGGCGCCATCGGTCCCGCCCAAAGCAGTAAGCGTCGCGCCCGCTGCGGTCGAAGCGCCGGAGAACTCAACGAATCCGCCCGGCGCGCCGATCTCCTGACTGCCACCACTGGAGAATATGTTCGCCGATTCTGCGTTGGAGTTGCCGCGGAAAAACGTGCGCCCGCCGAGGGTGCCAGCCGCGCCCGAGGACGCACCGGAATTATTGATGGTCGCCGCCCCTGCGCGCGATCGGTCCAAGAAATCGGTGGTCCCGCCGACGCCACCCGGATTCGGCCCCTCCGACTCCGTGTTGTTCGTGATGTAAACGTTCGCGCCGAGGATGCGCGAGTCGTCGTAGAAAACGGTTTGCCCGCCCAAACCCGCAGTGCCGGGCACATTGTTTCGGTCAAAGGAGCCGTTGTTTAAAATCAGAATGCTGCCCAGTTCCGGCGGGACCGGGGTGCCATCGAAGCGTGCGTTTTGGCGAAACTCCACGCGACCACCCAGGGAGCCGGCACCTTGACCCGCGAAGTTCTGGATCACGCCGCTGAGCGCGGAGTCGTCGAGGAACTGCGTCACCGCCTCCGCGCCCGCGCCGGTATGCACCGCCCCGAAGTTACTGAGTCCGAGGCTCCCCCCGCCCACTGCATTCTCCCGAAAGATGATCCGCCCGCCGAATCCATCGCTCGTCGTATTCGACACGTTGCCCGAAGCCATCGAGCGGCCCTCAAATACGGCCAGCCCGCCCAGCGCTCCGGCAACCTGCCCTGCGGCGGTCAGGAACCCTGCGGTTTCACCCATTTTGGCGTCATCTTTGAAACGCAACTCGCCCGCCAGTCCTCCCGCGACCGCAGCTCCATATGCGCGCAAAATCGTGAAGGCGTAATCCGGAGGCCCCGAAGCCGTGCTGTTATCCTCAAACACAATTCGGCCGCCGTTCTGCGCATTCAGATCGACGGGCAGATTTCCGGTCACGGTCGCGCTGTTCTGAAACGTCATGGTTCCGGCCGCTTCGATATAGAACTGCTGTCGAATCACGCCCGGCGGAATCTGCGGCTCGCCGAATCCTGGGATGCGCGACTGATTATGAATCCCGAATCCGCTCAGCGTGAGCGACGCCGTGATACGGATGTCGTGCGCCGGCAGGATCTCCGGCGTGAAGCGAAACGCGGTCAGTGAAAGCGTGTAGTTCGCGATCGAATCCCCGCCTCCGTTCCGCCCGAAAACCACCTCGTCGCCATTGCCGGGCAGGATACTCCCCTGCCAGTTCGAAGCATCGCTCCAGAGATCGCTCCCACCGGCTCCCGTCCACGTCGCCGCCAGGACAGAAAAATCCGCGCACCCGAGCGCGAGCACCATCACCGAGAGTCGAGCGCGGTTCCGAAAGATCCGCGCCGCCGAACGATCGCCGGCCCAGTCCAGACGAGAGGAGCAGCGCCCTTCCATTTGATGAAGGTGCGCAGTTCAGCACGCGATGACAACCTAACCGTTCAACCCGGCGCCTCAGCAAAGCCGACGTGCTGGGCTTCCGGTGCTTAAGTTTCCACCAAAGTCGCGATCCAGAACGCGCTCGCGTTTGGCAGAGGTTCGGCCCGCGACACGCGAAGCATCCCAGCTTCAGGCGCGCACTTGATCCATACCGTCCACCGCCGCACTTCGGGGGTGTAACTCGCGAAAAGACACGGTATAGCGTCCCACCATGCTTTCCCCCACGCTTCGGGTTCTCGCCTTTTTCCTCACCACCCAAGTTTTCGCCGCGGAACATTGGCCGCAATTCCGAGGACCAAATGGCGACGGGCATGGCGACGCGAAGGACCTGCCGGTGACCTTCAGCGACGGTGAGCGGGTGAAGTGGAAGACCGCGATTCACGACAAGGGCTGGTCTTCGCCGGTCATCTGGGGTTCGCAGATCTGGCTCACGACCGCGACGGAAGACGGCACCGAACTCTCGGTGCTGTGCGTGGACAAAGAGAGCGGCAAAGTGCTCCGCGACGAGGTGCTCTTCCGCGTGGCGACGCCGCAATTTTGCCACAAGTTCAACAGCTACGCCTCGCCGACACCGGCCGTGGAGGAAGGCCGCGTTTACGTCACGTTCGGATCGCCCGGCACAGCCTGCCTCGACACCAAGACCGGCGCGAAGCTTTGGGAGCGCACGGATTTCGTATGCAACCATTTCCGTGGCGCGGGCTCGTCGCCCATTCTTTGGGGCGATTTGCTGATCATGAATTTCGACGGCAGCGATCACCAGTTCGTGGTCGCGCTCGACAAAAAGACGGGCAAGACCGTGTGGCAGACGAAACGCTCCGTCGATTACGGCGATCTCGACAAGGAGGGTAAGCCGAGCGCTGAAGGTGACTATCGCAAGGCGTTCGCCACGCCGCATGTCTATCAGCAGGACGGCCAGCCCGTGCTCCTCAGCAGCGGTGCGAAGGCGCACTACGCTTACGATCCAGCGACGGGCAAGGAGCTCTGGCGTTTCCCCGATCCGGAGCATCACAGCGCCGCGGCGCGGCCGGTCGTCGGTCACGAGCTGGCCTTCATCTCCGGCGGCTTTTCCAAGGGTGCGGTGTTTGCCGTCAAACTCGGCGGCACCGGTCCGCTCGATCCTCAAAAGTCTGCCGCTTGGGAGCTCAAAAAGGCGGCCCCGAACAAACCTTCGCCGCTGCTCATCGACGACCTGCTCTACTTGTTCAATGACGGCGGCATTGCCTCGTGTGTGGACGCCCGCACCGGGACGGTTGTCTGGTCTGAGCGGATCGGCGGCAATTGCAGCGCCTCCCCGATTTACGCAGACGGGCGCATTTACATGACCAACGAGGAGGGCAAAGTCGCCGTGCTCGCGCCGGGCCGGGAGTTCAAGGTGCTGGCTGAAAACAAGCTCGGCGACGGCTTCATGGCGTCACCCGCCGTGTCCGACCGCGCGCTTTTCCTCCGCAGTCGAACGCACCTGTATCGGATCGAGAACTGACCGGCAGCGCATGGTAGGCCGGGGCTGCATCGCCGCGGCTGGCCGTGTGCCCGGAGTGTCGGAGACTACGCCGCTTTCGCGTGCGGGCGCTTCGGGAGCACCTTCTTCACACCCATCACCACCGCGACGATCACCGCGCCCGCGACGACGCCGACCACCGCGTCGATCACCGTCGGCGCAACCCCGCCGAAGAAGCCACCGAGCCGGTGCGAGAATTCTTCAATCCAGTGGTGCAGCGCCGGGATGCCGTGCGTCAGGATTCCACCGCCAACGAGGAACATCGCGACGGTGCCGGCGATCGAGAGGGTCTTCATCAGATAGGGAGCGGTCTTGAGCAGCGCGACCCCGATCTTCTGCGATCCCGCGTTCTGCTTCCGGCTGAGGTACAGACCCGCGTCATCAATCTTCACAATCGCGGCAACGAGTCCGTAAACGCCGAACGTCATGATCAGCGCAATCGCGACGAGCACGGCGACGCGAGTGGTGAAATCGACGTTCGCCACGGTGCCGAGGGTGATCGCGATGATCTCCGCCGAGAGCACGAAGTCGGTCCGGATCGCGCCCTTGATCTTGTCCTTCTCGAGCGCCACGAGGTCCACTTCGGGATTGATGAGCGCATTCATCAACTCCGCCTGATGCGCTTGCTCCTCCTGTGGGTCGTGGAGGAACTTGTGCGCGAGTTTTTCCACACCCTCGTAGCAAAGGAACGCGCCGCCGATCATCAGGAGCGGCGTCACCGCCCATGGCGCCACGGCACTGATCACGAGCGCTGCCGGGACGAGGATCGCTTTGTTGACCGCAGACCCTTTCGCGACTGCGAATACCACCGGCCATTCACGATCGGAGGTGACTCCGCTCACCTGCTGCGCGTTGAGCGCGAGGTCATCGCCGAGCACCCCGGCCGTCTTCTTCGTTGCCACCTTGGTGAGGATCGCCACGTCGTCGAGGACGGTGGCGATGTCGTCGATCAGCGCCAAAAGACTGGAAGCCATGAGGGCGGGACTTTAAGTGGACTTGGCCAAAAGACCACCCATGAGCGACTCTGGTTCGCGCGCTCCGGGCCCGTGCGACGGCGGGCCGCGACCGCCGGTTTTGCATGAACACCTGAATGAGGACGCAACCACCACCATTACAGCATTTCGATGATCTTTGATCATTCGCGTCACCTGCTTTCGATCCTCAAGGACGCCGCTAACGACTGGGTGGACGATGGCGCGATGCGGCTCAGTTCATCGCTCGCGTATTACGCGATTTTCTCGCTCGCCCCGTTGCTCGTGATCCTGATTTCCGTCGCCGGCCTGCTGTTTGAGGAGGATGCGGCGCGCGGGCAAATCTCGCAGCAGATCGCCACCCTCGCCGGCAGAGGTGCGGGCGAAGCGATTCAGGCGGCGGTGCAATCGAGCGCAGCGCGGAAGTCGGCCGGGGTGTGGGCAACCGTCCTGAGCACGGCGCTGCTATTCTTTGGCGCTTCCACGGTGTTTGCTGAACTGAAGGACGCGCTGAACTCGGTCTGGGGCGTCGTGGTGAAGCCGGGCCGGCCGTTCCTCACGCTCCTGCATGACCGCTTCTTCTCGTTTTCGATCGTGCTGGCCATCGGCTTTCTGCTCCTCGTCTCGCTGGTGATCAGCGTGCTCCTTGCCGCCTTCAGCCACTACCTGAGCGGGCACTTTCAACTTCATCCCGCAATCTGGCAGGTGTGGGATCTCGTCGTTTCGTTCGCCGTCGTCAGCGGCCTCTTTGCGATGATCTTCAAGCTGCTGCCCAATGTGCGGCTCCGCTGGCGTGACGTCTGGCTGGGGGCCGTGGCGACTTCCCTCCTCTTTTCGCTCGGCAAATTGGTGATCGGCTACTACCTCGCGACGAGCAGCATTGCGTCCAGTTTCGGCGCGGCCGGGTCCGTCGTGATCGTGCTCGCGTGGATTTACTACTCGGCCTGCATCCTCTTCTTCGGCGCGGAGATTACGAAAGGTTATGTGCGCAAGTTTGGTTCCGGCATCGTGCCCAACAGCCGCGCCGTGCTCGTCGATGACCTGCTCCGGGCGAGATTGGGAGTGTCCACTGCCACCATTGTAGCTGCTTCGACTCCGCCCAATGTGCCGCCGCCCGACGACTTCCCGGCCAAGGAATAAAAGGAACCGCAGCGCGGATTGCGCATCACTCAACTCGTCCTGACTGGGTCTTTGCGGAGCAGCCGCAGCATTGTGCGCGCGTTCCTGATCGCGCAGCCGTCGCGGATGGTGCCGCTTGCACGGAAAGCGGCAAAGACGTTGTCCCTCCACCAGCGTGTTCCGCGTCCGTGCTCGAGCACGTCCTAAATCCGATTGCGCAACCACTCGCGCAGGGTGTCGAGATCGACAGGCTTCGCGAGGTGTTCGTCGAAGCCAGCTTCTTTCGCGACCCGGCGATCTTCTGGGCTGGCATAGCCAGTCATCGCGATCAGAAGCACGCCAGCCAGGGCCGGCATTTTGCGCAAGTGGCGAGCGACTTCGTAGCCATCCATTCCCGGCAACCCAATGTCGAGGAGCACCACCTCCGGCAGGAACTCCGCAGCGACGGCGAGCGCGTCCGCCCCGTCAAACGCGGTGCGCGTCAGATGGCCTCGGCGGGTTTGGAGGACAGCCATACTGCGGGCGGAATCGGTGTTGTCATCCACGACGAGGATCCGCCGGGACGGCTCGCGGCCTCCACGATCGGAAAGTGGCGCCACGGGCACCGGCGCAGGTGGCTCGAGCAAAGTCGGAAGACGGACAACGAACTCGCTGCCGTGGCCCAACCCTTCACTGCGGACCTCCACGCTCCCACCGTGCAACTTCACCAGGCGGCTGACGAGAGTAAGGCCGATGCCCAATCCTCCGTGGGTGCGGTCCAGCGATCGGGTCGCTTGCACGAAAAGATCGAAGATGCGCGGCAGTAATTCCGGATCAATCCCGACACCGTCGTCTCGTACGCGAACGATGACTTCCGGCGACTCGGCGCTCACCGCCCGTTCGGCAGTGATGGCGATGTGGCAACCTTCGTCGCTGTACTTGCAGGCGTTGCTCAGCAGATTGACGAAGACTTGCTCGAGCCGCGCTGCATCCGCGTGCAGGAAGACCGGGGGTTTCGGCATCGACACGGCCAGGTCCTGATGTCGCGCGGCGACGTCGGAGCGCACCAGACTCGTCGCAGCGGTGAGGATTGCCTCCAACGCCACCGGCTGCTTTCGCAACTCTATCTTCCCTTCGGTGATCCGCGCGACGTCGAGTAAGTCGTCGATCATCCGACTCATGCTTTCGATTTGTCGGCCGATGATCCGTTGAGCTTGAGTGCGCTCATCCGCGGAGGCCTCTTCGGTTTGCAAGATCTCTGCGGCATTGCGCAAAGGTGCGAGCGGATTGCGCAGCTCATGCGCGAGCATGGCGAGGAACTCATCCTTGCTCCGATCGGCCCGCGCCAGATCCTCGGCGCGCGCGAGCAGTGACTCTTCCAACTGCCGGCGTTTGGTTATGTCACGGGACACTGCGAGCAGCCGCTCGGGGTCGCCGTCGCCATTGCGGATCGGCGAGATCACCACGTCCCACCATTTGTCTTCACCATGCAGAGTTCGAAAGAAGCCGACGAAATGCCCCTCGCCGCCCGCGGCTGCGGCCGCGACCCCCTCGCGGGCTGCTCGCTGGTCTTCGTCATTCTCCCAAAACGTAATCCAAGGTTTGCCCAAAAGCGGCGTCAGGTCGGTGATGCCCAGTAGTCCTTGTCCGGCTTCCATCGAAAGCAGATTCCCTTCGAGGTCGAGCACCTTGATGCAGTCCGAACTGCTCTCGATGATGCTCCGCATGAACTCCGACGTCGCGCGCACCTCCGCTTCGGCCTCTCGCCGCTCGGTCACATCGCTCGCGGCACCAAACCATTCCACGATTTCACCTTCGTCGTTAAAGAGCGGCACCGCTTTGGAGATAGCCCAGCCCACTGTTCCATCCACGCGATAAACACGGTGTTCGAGGGCGAAAATGCTCCTGGTGCGGATCGCTTGGCGGATCACCTCCAGCACATGTGCCTGGTCTTCGACGTGGACGTTATCCTCGAACCAGGTGCGGCTCGGTTCAGCGGCGCTTTTGAGGAAATCGCGACCATCCAGCACGCCCATTTCGGTCCAGTCAGCGCTCATTTGATAGACCACTTCCGAGCTGGTCGTCACCAACGCGCGCAGGCGTTCCTCATTCTCTCGCAACACCTTCTCGCTGTGCCTCCGCTCCGTGATTTCGGTGTGCACGCCCACCCATTCGCGGATGGTTCCCGTGGCAGTGAAGACCGGCACCGCCCGGATGGAACACAGGCGCCATTCTCCGTCCGCGCGCCGAAGCCGATGCTCGAACTCAAACAAGCGTCGCCCGGCCACGGCCTTCGCCCACGCGTCCGCCGTCCGCTGCGCATCCTCCGGATGCACCGCATTGATCCACCCGCTGCCTTGATACTCTTCCCGCGTCTGACCGGTGAAGTTAGCCCAGCCAAGCTGTTCGCCTTCCACCTCACCAAAAGCGTTACTGGTCCAGATCAGACTGCCAACGACACTGATCGCGGTGCGGAAGCGCGCTTCACTCGCCTGCAGCGCCTCTACGGCCTGCGCGCGCTCCGTAATGTCAGTGTAGCTGGTTAAAATGGACCTGGTCTCGCGGTCGAGCACCCACCGGCAGAGCGATGTTACGCGCCGCCCGTCCCGGGCGATCTGCACGACCTCGCCTGCAAAACGTCCTTCCCGCCAAAGCTGTGCCTCAATCTCCTTTCGCGGCTTGGGAAACCCGGTCTGCAGAAACGAATGTAGATCTTTTCCGATTACCTCCTCAGAACTCCATCCGTAGAGTTTCTCAGCGCCTTCATTCCAGAGGGTGATCTTATCGTCGAAATCCCGCACGATGATGGCGTCGTGAGTTAGATCCAGCAGGCGGGCTTTCTCCGCCAGCTCGCGCGCGGTTTTCTGCCGCGCTGCAATCTCCAGCTGGAGCTGCGCATTCGCACACTCCGCGGCTTCCGTCAGTTCCGGTTGCCGCAACGACCCGAGAACCAACGCCTCGTTCATTGCCACCATCTCTTCGTCAAACCGCGCATGGTTCGCGGGCACGTCGGTGTGCGAGGGTTCGATGGCCATTGTTCCCCTTACCGCTGTGCCTTGTGCTCCGGCCTTTCCTCACCGAGCGGGCCGTATTCCTCAAGCAGTTGCTCGACCATGTTCAATAGCTCGGCACCCGTGAATGGTTTGGGAAGAACATTTTTCACTCCGAGCTCGACGAGCTTTCGCCCCGTGAATCGCACTGGCCAGTCCGCTTGCGCCTATGAGGGGCAGCTGCGGTTCATGCTGCGCACCACGCGGATCGTCTCAGACCGTTCCGGATCGCAATCAGCCGCCATGCACGTGGTGACGGGGCGATCTTGACGAGCACGATCGTGCGGAAACCGAGCGAGCGCTCAAAGAGGGATTGCGACTGCTCTCGGTGTATCACGCGGCGGACAGCAGGAGGTTCTGGATCATCACGGAAGCCGATTCGATCGACCACGACGGTGCTGCTTCCAG
>JAQGOK010000174.1 GCA_028293645.1 Chthoniobacter sp. | reverse complement strand
CAAAGATTGCTCAGACCATCGCAGCGAGGCGCAGGCAAACCGCTTCCAACCCCGCCCTCGTATCGGCGTCCCTGGCCTGCGCGGCGCTTTGTTTTAAGTCCGTCAGAGTCGTATCGAGTTTCCATCTGGCTGCGCCCTCGTCGCTGACTTGATCGCAGATTTCCTCGGCGGCGGCGACGTCCCCGGCGTCGAAAGCCATGCCGAGCAACGTCGGTCGTGTCCACTCGGTGGCGGCATTGCGGTCAAGTTCCCGCTGGCAGGCGAGTCGAGCGACGGTCGCTGCAGCCCTGGCTCGATCTTCGTCGCCGCTGCGTCCGCGGGCCTGGTAAAGCCGCGGCAAATTGCACGACGGGTAGTAGTCGTTGAGGTCGAGCTTCATCCCGCGCTCGTAGTGCTTGATCGCTTCAGAGAGGTATTGCGGTTTCTGCGGTTCGGCAGCGGAGCGATAGAGGCTCTTGAAGCGTCCGCCAATGAGCCCTTCGCGCTCGGACGTTGCGCCGCTGAGCTTGATCAACTCTTCCAGCGCGCCGATCGCCGCGGCGTGATCGCCGGTTTTCGACAGCGCAAGACAACGCTGCTCGCGCACCGTGGGCAGCAGCCGGATTGCCTGCGGCAGCGAGTCGATAAAGGCGAGCGCGTCGTCCCACTTCGCGTGGTCGCGCAGGAGATGGAGCAACTCGATGGCGACCGAGGGAACCGTAGGCGCGGTCCCGTTGTGATACTTATCGCGGAGCGCGAGGGATAGCTCCCGTTGCTGGCCGGCGGGCGCGTGAGCTACCGCCCTTACTTCGGCTTGAAAGGCGGAGAGCTGTTCAAGAAAGCCTTTGATCGCACTGGCTCGCGTCGGATCGACCGCCTTCTCATCGGGATACCCTGGCAGCGTCTGGAACATCGGGCCGGTTCCCTTCGCCATCGCCGGCACATCTCTCTCCAGAATCTCGCGAATCTTCTCTACCGTCTCCGCATCCACTTCTTCGGCCGGGAGCGGATAGCGCAGTTGGCGCATCTGGTTCACGTCGAACAGCGCGTTCGACCACTCCGCTCCAATGAGAACACAGCCTTGATGCCGCGCCGCGTGGCGAATGCCGATCTCGTAATAAACGTTCCCATTCGGGATCGTGAGATCGGCGATCACCAGGTCCGAGAAATAGAGCCGCTCGAGCATTTCCTGGATGATGAGCGCACCGAGTTCCTGGTCCGCTCGCACCGGCTGGTAGCCCAGTTTTTCAATTGCAGGCGAGAGCGCCTTTTGCCACAGGCTGTTGAAATTGATTTTGCTGGGAGCCGGTGCTTTCGCCCCCGTCTCCTTCGTCCCAAACGGCATCACCATGAAACAGATCGGTTTCGGCATAGCACCGCGATTGAATCAAACTTGGAGCGGATGAACTAGGCAGAATGCCTGGCCTGCGTCTTCGTGCGCCCTTGCTGGAACCGAAGGCAACCAACGATAGCGAGACGCTGGGTCTGTGGGGCGCAGTCCACAAGCGTCTCTGGCAGCTGACCGGCGATGAACGCCCAACCGGCAGGAGAGCGCGCATCTACGCCAGCGGCTTATCCGAAAGCGCAGCGCACCAGGTGTCGTGATAGTGCGCGATCATCCCGGATGGACGGTGTGGCTCTGCCCGACTTCGGCGGCGAAGCGCGCGCCGCCCCCGCGCCCGCGCGGAAGATCACCGCCCCCGTCCGAGGATGTTCTCCCGACACATTGACGCTCGCCCGGAACCCGGTCACTCCGGCCTCGGGGAGGAATCGATCCTTGCCGCCAGGCAGCGGGGGATGCGACGCATCGACGTGCGAACTGCTGCTACCGAAGAGTTTGCCAAGCCAGTTCATCATCGCGAGCTCCGATGCCGTAGCCGAGTGTCCGGTCAAACGAATACATCATAGTGGGGTATTAATTTTTATGGAGCCCCATATATCGCGGTTGTGTGGCGTATCAATTTGCTATCAATGTTTCTCAACTTGATTTCTCCTGATCGCGTTCTATCAATTCCTGTCACTTTGATAGGAAATTGATAAATGAAGTTCCCGCAGACGCCACCACCGGTCGAAGAACTTCTCAGCAAGCTGACCCCGAGGCTCCTGAACATTCTTCGGGCGAAAGCAACGGTCGCTGCAGCGCCTGAGCGCTATCTGCACTGGAACGAACTTCGCTTTCGGCCCCCGCCCGCTGGCCTCAAACACGAGGAATGGTGGCTGGCCGAGAAACTGGCGCGACAGACGGGACGCCGTTTTTTGAACCTCAAGGACAAACACGCAAAGCCGTTTTCGTATGTAGTTCCTGAGTTCACGGCGGAGTTGCTTCATCTGATCGACCGCGATGGCGGCACGCTGTTGCGGTTGCCGGAGCCGGTGACCGACCCAGAGGAGCGCGACCGTTACGTTATCCGGTCGCTCATGGAAGAGGCGATCACCTCGAGCCAACTTGAAGGTGCAGCCGTCACACGGGAAGTCGCGAAAAAGATGCTCGCGGAAGGTCGCCGCCCCCGAGATCGCGGCGAGCAAATGATCGTGAACAACTTCGCGACGATGCGGCGGATCATCGATCTCAAGACCCAACCCTTGACCCCCGAACTTGTCCTCTCAATCCACCGGCAAATCTCCGAGAATGCGCTGGATCGGCCGGACGCCGCCGGACGGCTCCGGCGCCCCGACGAACCGATCGAGGTCGCGGACGAATATGGAACCGTATTCCACACTCCGCCCAGCGCCGACGAGCTTCCGGAACGCCTGGAGATGATGTGCGAGTTTGCGAACGCCACATCCGATCAGCCGTTCATCCACCCTGTCTTGCGTGCGATCATCCTCCATTTCTGGCTCGCCTACGATCATCCATTCGTCGATGGCAACGGCCGCACCGCACGCGCCCTATTTTACTGGGAGATGTTGCACCGCGGTTACGGGCTTTTCGAGTTCGTCTCCATTTCTCAGTTCCTGCGCAAGGCTCCGGTGCCGTATGGCGAAGCGTTTCTGCACACCGAAACGGATGACAACGATCTCACCTACTTCATCATTCATCAGGCCGGCATCATTCGACGATCGCTGGAGGAGTTGCACGACTACGTCGCCAAAAAGTCTCGCGAGACTCGCAGTGCCCTTAAACTCCTTCACGAGAACGCAGACCTGAACCCCCGCCAGCAAGTCATCCTCACCCACGCGCTCCGGCATCCGAACCACGCTTATACCGTGGCGGAACACCAGACGTTGCAAGGTATCGCCTACGCCACCGCACGGGCGGACCTGCTTGGTCTCGCGCAGAGGGGTCTGCTGGATCAAAGCAAGCGCGGCAAGGCTTTTGTTTTCATCGCTCCGCCTGATCTGGAGAAGCGGCTGCTGAAAGAATAAAGGTGTCCGCGTTTACTGCCGCCGTCACAGCCTGCATAAATATCAGCGGCTGGATTTGGGCTTCGTGGTGCGGATTGCGGTGTTAGCGTTTGCCCGTTATGCCCCTATCGGAAAGGCTGGAATATGTGAACGGAAGTGACGGACTACCGGCCCGGGTAAGTGGTCCATGGGCACGGCGCAAACATCACTACCTTCGTAATTATTGCGGGATCACCACTAAGTCTATGCGG
>JAQGOK010000153.1 GCA_028293645.1 Chthoniobacter sp. | reverse complement strand
AGCTTAGGCTCCGTCGTTGCCGATCGCTTCGACCGGGCAACCTTCCATCGCTTCTTTCGAGAGGTTCAACTCCTCCTCCGTCTCCGGCTGCTTGAAAACGTAGGAGTGCCCGCCGTCATCGTTGCGGGTAAAGTTCGCGGGCGCTGTCTCCCGGCAAAGGTCGCAGTCGATACACTGGTCATCGACGTAGTAAGCGCCGGTGACATTTTCAGAATACTTGTTTGCGAGATCGGCCATAGGACTTTGAGAGCGGCGGCAAAAATAGGGGCGAGCCCTTTCAATGCAATGCCTTTTTGGGTCAATCGCGGACCGCAATCCAGTTGACCGCTTTCCCCGCGGTCGGGATGGTTGCGCTTCTATGACCGACCCGATTTCCGCGATCATTGCCGCCGAGGGCTGGCACGTCTTGCACCTCTTCTACAAGATCGAGCAAGGCGCCTGGTCGCTGCTCAGTCCCGAGGAGCAGATCGTCGCGCGCACCCAGCTCACGCAGCTGGTAGCAGATATCCGGGCGACCAAGGGCGCACAGTTGCTCGTCTTCGCGATGGTTTCACCGAAAGCGGACCTCGGCTTCATGCTGCTCTGCGAGGATCTGCATAACGCGAATGCCTTCGAAAAGCGCCTGACCGTATCGCTCGGGGCCGATGTGCTCTCGCCGGTCTTCAGCTACCTGTCGATGACCGAGAAGAGCGAATACACGACCAGCGAAGCCGAATACGCGGAGTCATTGGTCAACGAAGAGCATCTCGCTGCGGGCACGCCGGAGCACGAGGCAAAGCTCGTGGCCTTCCGGGAGCGGATGACGAAGTATCTCAAGGACCGGCTTTACCCGGTGCTGCCCGCCTGGCCGGTGATGTGTTTTTACCCGATGAGCAAACGCCGCGGCGGTCCGGGCCAGAACTGGTATGCGCTCTCCTTTGAAGAACGCAAAAAGTTGATGATGGGTCATGCGAAGGTCGGGCGCACCTGGCACGGCAAGATCCTCCAGCTGATCACGGGCTCGACCGGCCTCGACGACATGGAATGGGGCGTGACGCTCCTCGCGCATGATCCGATGGACATCAAAGGCATCGTCTATGAGATGCGCTTCGACGAAGTGAGCGCGCAATACGCCGAGTTCGGCGACTTTTTCATCGGCCTGCAGGTGCCGCTCGACGAACTCTTCCGCCGCTTGCAGCTCTGAGTTAACCCGAGCCTCCGGGATGAACGCGAAACTCGACCAGCTCCGCATCCAGCTCAGAGCGCACGCGCCGCTCGTGATCGCCTACAGCGGCGGGGTCGATAGTGCGTATTTGCTGGCCGAAGCGCAACGGACACTCGGCGATCAGGTGCTCGGCGTGATTGCGGATAGTCCGAGCCTGCCGCGCCAGGCGTTGGTCGATGCGCTCGCCCTCGCGGCCGGGATCGGCGCAAACGTGGAGGTGGTTGGCACGGCCGAAATCGACAATCCGGAGTACGCGGCGAATCCGCTCAATCGCTGTTATTTCTGCAAGGCCGAGCTCTTCACCAAGCTTGATTCGCTTGCCTCTGAACGCGGGTTCCGCGCGATCGCCTACGGCGAGAATGCCGATGACATGCGCCAGACGCGTCCCGGCCGGCTCGCCGCGACGGAGTTTTCGATCCTCGCGCCGCTGCGCGATGCCGGTCTGACGAAGCAGGAGATCCGCGATCGCTCACGAGAGCTGGGCCTGCCGACCGCCGATGCGCCCGCCCAGCCATGTCTGAGTTCCCGTATTCCGCATGGCACTCCGGTGACCGTCGAAGCGTTATCGATGATCGAACGTGGCGAGGCGCACGTGCGCAGCCTTGGCTTCCGGGTCTTCCGCGTGCGGCACGTGGTGGAACCGGCGCAGCCGCTGCGGGCGCGCGTGCAGATTGCCCCTGTTGAAATGCCGCTGTTGGCGAATGTGCGTGCCGCGCTTGAAGCGGGTCTGCTCGCCACCGGATACGGAACGGTGGAGATCGATCCAGCAGGCTATCGGACCTGATCGTGCTGTTCTCCGCCGCTCCGAGGTAGCGCCGACGTTCGTTTCACACGCATTGCCAGATGTCCTCCCGCGCTTCATCGGAGATCGCAACGAACGCTCCGGGGCCCGTTCCGAGCACCGCGAAGATGCTGCGTGAGCACTTCACCGGTCACAATCTCCGCGTTGCGTTGCTGGCAGTCCTTACCGTGGTTGCCGCGATCATTTTATGGCTGCTCCTCCACGGGGTGGCTAAGTGGCTGACGCTGCTCTTCGCGACGGCGATCGGCGGCTTGGGGAGCACGATGCCGCGCTGGTTTGAACCCGGCTTTTGGATCGCTGCGGCGGTGCTTCTCACCATCGCCTGGATCGATCGCAGCCTCCGCCCGGACGATCGTCCACGCGATCACAAGAGCTTCGGCGAAATCGTCATGGAGTTCGTGCTGCTCGTTCCGCGCGTTACGCTCTCCCTCTGGAGCACGCTATCGGCCTGGCAGCATCTCAACGCTCAGGAACTGCAACTCGCTTCAGACCTCGTTGACCATCTCGCGGCAGAAGGCCGGCTGCGGTTGCAGAGTCTGCCGCTGGAGATTCCGCAAGCCGACACCCGCTTCAAAATCCTGCTCGCATTGCAAATGGTTCAGGTGATCGACGTCCGGCGTGAAGATCGCGAACTCTGGGTTCGGCTGAGCCCACTGCGGCCGAGCGCCCTGGCATGGCGCATCAACCGCGGAGAGGCGGAACGCAACGCTCGGCTGACGGAGGGCCGGTGATCTCGGATCCGCCTCGCGCAGCCTCAGCCCGCCAGATCGACTCCGAGCTTGCGCCCTTTGAATTTGATCCCGTTCAGCTTCTTCAAAACGGTCTTCGAATTCTCGTCGGTGACGTCCACGAGCGTGTGCTTCTCCTGGAGATTGATCGCGCCGATATCCTCCTTCGTCAGGCGCGCAACGCCGGCGATCACCCCGACCACATCTCCCGGTCCGATGCCGTGTGCGGTGCCGATGTTCAGCACCAACCGGGTCATTCCTTGTTCATGCGAAGTCGTGGACGCTTCGCTCCCTTCACGCCGCGGGCGTGACTCGCGCATCGGCCGCTCGCGCGGTGTCGCCGCTGGCCGGGGCTCGTATTTGGGATAGTCGCGAGGTTCGCGATGCTGGTGCTGGCGCACTTCGCGGAAATCGCGCCGGGCCGGTTCCTCGACGATCGCCTGGACATCGCGCGTGGATCCTTCGCTGAGCAAATGCATCAATGCACTCGCGATGTCCGTCGCGGCATGGCCTTGGTTCAGCAACTGATCGATGATCGCGTCCTGACGCTTGAAGTCGCCCTTCTCGAGGGTCTCCCGCAGCGTGTCCACGAATTGATTCGTGCGCTTCTCCTCGACCTCTTCGGCCGACGGCACCTTCTCGCGCCGGATCTTCCCTTTCGTGAAGCGAATGATCTGCTGCATTTTCCAAATCTCCCGCCCGGAGACGAACGTCACCGCACGGCCGGTTTTGCCGGCGCGGCCGGTGCGGCCGATGCGATGGACGTAATCCTCCGCGTCCTGCGGCAGGTCATAGTTGAAGACCACTTCGATGTCGTCCACATCAAGTCCACGTGCCGCGACATCGGTCGCGACGAGGAACTCAAAGCCGCGTTTGCGGAACTTAGCGACAACCCGCTCGCGCATCTGCTGCGAGATGTCGCCGTGCAGTTTGTCGGAGCTGTAACCGCGCGCCTTCAGATGATCGGCGAGTTCGTCGCACATCATCTTCGTTCCGCAGAAAATGATCCCGTATTTGATGTCCTGCAGATCGATCAGCCGGCAGAGCACCTCGAGCTTAAACCGGCGATCGACCTCGTAGTAAACCTGATCGATCGCCGGCACTGTCATCTCCTGGTCCTCGATCCGCACGTTCACCGGATCGCGGGTGAAGTTCTTGATCAGCGACCGGATCATCGGCGGCATGGTTGCGGAGAAAAACACCGTCTGCCGTTCCGTTGGCGCCTGTTTCAGGATCGTCTCAATGTCTTCCCGGAATCCCATGTCGAGCATGCGATCCGCCTCGTCGAGCACCACCATTTTGATCTGATCGAGCTTCAAAGTGCCGCGCTGCAAATGATCCATGACGCGCCCTGGTGTGCCGATGATGATCTGCGCGCCTTCGCGCAAACCGCGGAGCTGCCGATCGTAGCTCTGCCCGCCGTAAATGGGCAGCTCGCGAACGCCGCGTTTGAAGAACGCGAGCTTCGCCACTTCCTCCGCGACCTGCATCGCCAGCTCCCGAGTGGGACACAGAATCAGCGCCTGCGGCGCGCGCAGATTCACATCGATCCGCTCGATCGCCGGGAGCGCAAACGCCGCCGTTTTCCCGGAGCCGGTCTGCGAAAGCCCGACGACATCAGCGCCGGCGAGCAGCTTCGGGATGGTCTCGGACTGAATGGGCGACGCCTCCTCAAAGCCCATCTTGGCGACGGCTTTGAGTGACTCGGGCGAGAGGCCGAGTTCCGAGAAAAGTTTCTTCTGCATCCGGGCTTCTACCTCGCAGCGAGGCAGTCTGCCAACCGAATCGGCCTACTTCGCAGCGGCTTTCGGCTGGCCGATGCACCAGAGGTGCTTCTGCGTGCGGATGAAAAGCTCCCCGTCCGACACGGCGACCGACGAGTTCGTCATGCCATCGCCGAGCGGGTTCGTCGCCAACACCTCGAACTTTGGACTGGCTCGCAGGACGATTGTGTCGCTGCCTTGATTCAGGACGTAAATGCGGTCGCCGGAGAGCACCATCGACGACCATGATTCCGACTTGGCGCCGCTCCCTTTGAGCCGCTCTTCCCAGATCTGTTTGCCGGTCGCGAGTTCGATGCACTGCGCCGTTCCTGGCGTATTCAACACGTAGAAGTGGCCGCCCGTGATCACTCCCGAGCCGATACGCTGCTTGTCGCGAATCTTCTGCCAGAGGCGATGCGTGCCCGTTACATCGCCCGAACCGCCGGGCTTCACCGCGATCGTGCTGCCGCCGAAACCGCCGCTGCCGATGATCACATTCTCGCCGAAGGTCGGTGAAGTGTAATTCAGCGGGTTCATGCCGGTCGCGCGCCAGAGCTCGCGCCCGGTTTTCGGGTCGTAAGCGATCATGTCTTCCGGCCAGGTCATCACCAGCTCAGCGCGTCCGGCGCTCTCGACGATCAAAGGGGTGCTCCAGGAGCCAATCACGCCATCGTTATTGCCCGCAAAGCCATCGGTCCGCTCCGTCACCTTTCGAAACTGCACATCGTTTTTCCAGACAACCTTGCCCGTCTGCTTGTCCACCGCCGCAATGAAGGTCTCCGAACCGGCGCCGTTCGCGATAAAACAAAGGTTCTCGTGCAGAACCGGCGAAATCCCGTAGCCCCACTCATGATCCACTTTGCCGAAGTCGGCGCTCCAGAGTTCCTTCCCCGAGAAGTCATAGGCATGCAGTCCGGCGCTGCCAAACCAAGCCACCACGCGCTCGCCATCCGTCATCGGCGTCGCTGAGGCGAGCGGGTTTGTCGGATGGGTCGGCTCCTTCCCGGAATACGTCGGCCCTGCCTTCCAGAGCAGCGCACCGTCCTTCCGATCGAAGCATTGCAACGTCCGCTGCTGGCCGACCGCTTGCGTCAGGAAAACGCGGTCACCCCAAACAATCGGCGTGGAGTTTCCCCGCTCCGGGAGCGCCACTTTCCACCGCACGTTTTCCGTCGCGCTCCAGGTGAGCGGTAGCGCCGTTTCGGTCGTGACGCCGGAACCACCCGCGCCGCGCCAGGCTGGCCAGTTGGCGGCGGAGACCGTGACGGGAAGGGACGCGATGAGGGCCGCAGCGAAGCTATGTCGGAGGAGGAACATGCGTCTCGAATATCGAACTTTCTCCGCTGCGCCAAGCTGATCGCCACCAATGACGCATCCGCTCCTGACGCGATCCGCTCGCGAGGGAGGTGCCGCCTTCACCCGGGCGCCTCCCGTCGGTCCTCTCTACTTCGTCAGGATCCCCTTCGCTTCCAGCTTCTCCATCTTCGGGCGGATCACGGCCTGGCAATACGGGTTCTTGTTCCCGTTCAGGCGATAGTAATCCTGGTGGGTGACCTCAGCCGGATAGTAAACCTTCAGCGGCTCGATCTGCGTGACGATCGGGGTCTTCCAATTCTTCTGTTCGGCAGCCTTGGACTTCTCGGCGATCGCCTTTTGCTCATCGTTCAGCGTCAGGATAATTGAGCGGTAATTGTCGCCGACATCGTTGCCCTGCCGGTTGAGCGTGGTGGGATCATGTGCGTGCCAGAAGACGTCCAGGATCTTCTCGTAGCTCACGACTTTCGGATCGAAATCGATCAACACCACTTCGGCGTGCCCTGTGGTGTGCTCGCAGATTTCTTCGTAAGTCGGAAACGGTTTGTGCCCGCCCGCATATCCGGACTGGGCGTCTTTCACGCCATCGATGCGCTCGAAGACCGCTTCGACGCACCAGAAACAACCGCCGCCGAAGATGGCGCGTTCGAGGCCTGGAGCGGGTTTGTCAGCGGGAGTCAGAGATTTAGTGTTCACGGCAGGAGCAGTGGTGTCGAAAAGAGCCACGGTCGCGAGCGCGGCGGCGGCAAGGGTGAGAAGACGGGTTTTCACGTTGGAATGGAAGGTAGCGGCGGTGGGCGTGAACGCAATTCGCGCGAGCACGCTCAACGGACGCTCTGATTCACGCCAGCAGCGCTTTGACCACTTTCCCATGCACATCGGTCAGCCGGAAATCGCGACCCGCGTGATGATAAGTGAGCTTTTCGTGATCGAACCCGAGCAGGTGCAAAATGGTCGCCTGGATATCGTGCACGTGGACCGGGTTCTCGACGACATGGAAGCCGAGTTCGTCCGTCGCTCCGTAACTCATCCCGGCTTTGATGCCGCCGCCGGCCATCCACATCGTGAACGCCTGCGGATGGTGGTCGCGCCCGAGCGAACGGCCGAGCGCCGCATTTGTTTCCACCATTGGCGTGCGCCCAAATTCACCGCCCCAGATCACCAGCGTGTCATCGAGCAAGCCGCGCCGTTTGAGATCGAGCACCAGCGCGGCGCTCGCCTGATCCGTCGCGGCGCACATGTTTTTGTGATTGCCGACCACGTCGCTGTGGGCATCCCAGCCTTCGTGGTAAATGTTCACGAAACGCACGTTGCGCTCGATCATCCGCCGCGCGAGCAAGCAGGCACGGGCGTAAGACGGCTTCGCCGGATCGCAGCCGTACAGCTCGAGCGTCTCCTTGCTCTCGCTTTTCAGATCCATGAGCTCCGGAGCCGAGGTCTGGAGCTTGAAGGCGAGCTCGTAGTTCGCGAGCCGCGTGGCGATCTCCGGATCGCCGGTGGCCGCGAGACGCTTCCGGTTCAGTGCGGCGACGAGATCGAGCGTGTCGCGTTGGAGCCGGGCATCGATGCCGGCGGGACTCGAAACATCGAGGATCGGGTCGCCGGAATTCCGGAAACGGCAGCCGGTGTAAGTCGTCGGGAGGAAGCCGCTCGACCAGAGCGCCGAGCCGCCACTCAGTCCGCTGCCGGTGCTCATCACGACGAACGCGGGCAGTTCCTCCGTCTCCGCACCAAGGCCGTAGAGCGCCCACGAGCCGAGCGACGGGCGGCCGGGTTGCGCAAAACCGGTGTTGAAGAAAATCTGCGCCGGCGCGTGATTGAACTGATCGGTGCTCACCGATTTCACGAGGCAGATCTCATCCACGATCTTGCTGAGATGCGGGAGCAATTCCGACAGCTCGGCGCCGCTCTGACCGTGTTTGGAAAAGGCGAACTTCGGCCCGAGCACGGCAGCGTCCGACCGTATGAACGCATACCGTTGACCGCCGATCACCGACGGCGGAAGCGGTTGGCCTTCGAGTTTCGCCAGGGCCGGTTTGTAGTCGAAAAGATCGAGCTGCGACGGCGCGCCGGCCATGAAGAGATGGATGACGCGTTTTGCCTTGGCGGGGAAATGCGGCTGCCGAACCGCCAACGGATTCGCCGCCCACGCACGGCTCCCGAGGCGCTCCGTGAGCAGACCGGCGAGCGCCATTTTCCCAAGCCCGACGCCGCAATCCTGGAGGAAATGCCGTCGAGAAACGTGCGGTGCGGGATGCGGGTTCATGCGGTTCAAGGGCGGGTAATCGCTTCGTCGAGGTTCAAGACTGCGCGGGCCAGCACAGTCCACGCGGCGCGTTCATTCAGGTCGCCCTCGCCGGGGCCAGCGACGGCTTTGGCGTCGAGTTCGCTGGCTTCGAAGCGGTGTTTCTGGGTGGCGAGAAAACGTTCGAGCTCCGCGTATTCGTCATCAGCCGGCGGGCGCGTCAGACAGCGGCGAAACAGCTCGTCGATTCGCGCTTCCACGCTGCCCTGCTTCTTCGCGAGCTCTGTCCCGAGCGCCTGCGCCGCTTCGATGAAGACGATATCGTTCAGCATTGTCAGCGCCTGCAGCGGAGAATTGGAAACGTCGCGCCGCGCGAGGCACGCCTCGCCGGTGGGCGCATCGAAGGAGGTGAACATCGCGTAGGGAGCGGTTCGCTTGGCGAACGTGTAAATGGCGCGCCGATAACGATCCTCGCCGGTGCTCGCGTTCCATTTGGGGCTTCCGTAGGCGACTTCACTCACGCCGGGAGGCTGCGGCGGATACACGCCCGGACCACCCATTTTCGGCGAAAGCAAACCCGCCGCACGCAAGGCCGAATCGCGAATCATCTCTGCTTCGAGACGCCCCCGCGGCCCCCGAGCGAGCAGCACGTTTTCGCCGTCGCGCGCCAGCAATTCCGGCGTCACGCGCGACGATTGCCGATACGTGGCGCTCGTCACGAGCAGCCGGTGCAGTTTCTTCATCGACCAGCCTTGCGCCACGAATTCGCGGGCGAGCCAGTCGAGCAATTCGGGATGCGACGGCATCTCGCCCTGGAATCCAAAGTCCTCCGTCGTCTTGACCAAACCGCGTCCGAAGAGCGCCGCCCACTGGCGATTAACCGTCACGCGTGCGGTGAGTGGATGCTCGGGCGAGACGAGCCAGCGCGCAAAGCTCAGCCGGTTTGGTGGCGCGTTCGCGGGCAACGGATTGAGCACCGTCAATACCGCCGGTTCGACGCGATCCGCTGGCTGCAGAAACTCGCCGCGGCGATACATGGTGGTCGCTCGCGGGCTCTCCGCAGGCCGTTCCTGGAAAATCAGCGTCGTCGTGTGCTTGGACGGTTTCGTCAGCTCGCGGATCGTCTTCACCTCGGCGGCGAGTTCCGGCGCATCGAGCAGAAACTGCTCGAGCAGCTGGGCGCGCTGTTCGGCAGTAAGTTCCGCGTCCGTGCGCGCGAGAAGGGCGGTGAGGTCGTCGCTCAAATCGCGCGCTTCAGCGCTGCGTGGGTCGGTCGTCACCGAGATCCGGAAGCGTCCGAGCGCCGGTGCGTAGTATCTTTCGAAAAGCAGCTTCACCGAGAGCATGCCGGCTTCGGCAAGTGGCGTCGCGAGCTTGAAAACTGCCTCGTGTTTGCGGCCCTGGCCGCCATCGATCGACCAACCGGATTGCGCGTCTCCATCCAGCGCTTTCTCCGATGGAAATTTGGCCGCTGCGAAGCTGTGCGTCGGCTGGGTGAGCACGACCTTTTCCCCACCGCGGAACGCGGTGATTTCGCTGAGGAAGAAATCCCCGGCGGGCCCTTCATAGAAGACGCGGCCCGGGCCGTGGCGTGGCAACCGTTCGTCCGGCAACGCTTCGAGTCGGATCGCGGTGACGCCACTCGGGACGGAGCGAAACGTCAGGTCATAGGTGTCGCTCTTGGTCATGTCGCCGCTCGCGAAAACCGAGGCGTCGGGTTGCACTTTGAGGAAGGCAAGATTCGCTTTCAGCTCGTCCGGCGTGAGCGGAATCCATTGCACGGTCCGGTCGCGCTCGCGCTGCAACCATTCGGCAAAACGGTCGTCGATGGTTTGCTGACGCGCGTCCGCTGCGCCCGGCCATTTCTGCGGGAGGTTTGCGATCAGCTTCGCCGCTCTCTCGGCGTTCGCTTTCTGCCGCTCGGCGGCTCCCGCCTCCGGCAGATCCAGCTCCAGCTCATCAGCGTTGTTCAGGAACGCCATCATCTGGAAATACTCGCGATGGGTGATCGGATCGAACTTGTGCGTGTGGCACTGCGCGCAACCCACAGTCAACCCGAGCCACGTCACGCCGGTCGTGGCGACGCGATCGGTCATCGCATGGAAGCGATACTCCAGCGGATCGATTCCACCCTCTTCGTTGAGCATCGTGTTCCGGTGGAAACCGGTGGCGACGAGTTGATCGCGCGTGGGGTTGGGCAGCAGATCGCCAGCGAGCTGCTCGATCGTGAATTGATCGAATGGCTGGTCCGCGTTCAGCGCACGGATCACCCAGTCGCGCCACGGCCAGATGCTTCGATTGCGGTCCTTTTCGTAACCGTTCGTATCGGCATAACGCGCCAGATCGAGCCAGCGTCGCGCCCAACGCTCGCCGTATTGCGGGGTGGCGAGCAGACGATCGACCAGCCGCTCGTAAGCATCCGGACGCGGATCATTCACGAACGCGTCCGTTTCCTCCGGAGTCGGGGGAAGTCCGATCAGATCAAGTGAAACGCGGCGCGCGAGCGCGTAGCGGTCGGCTTCCGGCGAAGGCGCGAGACCTTCACCCTCCAGCCGGGCCAAAACAAAACGGTCCACCGCATTGCGCGGCCAGTCGGCCCGCTTCACTTCCGGCACTGGGGGCGTTTGCGGCGCGATGAAAGCCCAGTGCGGCCGGTACTCTGCACCGTCCGCAATCCAGCGCTTCAGGATGTCCTTCTGCTCGGCGGTGAGATGCTTTTTTGCCGAAGGCGGCGGCATCACCTCGTCGCGATCGTCGCTGAAGATCCGCGTGAGCAGCTCGCTCTCGCCCGGTTTGCCCGGCACGATTGCTTTCGCACCGGACTCCGCCGGTTTCAGCGCCTCCTCGCGCGAATCCAGGCGCAGCTCAGCCTCGCGCGAGCCTTCATCCGGACCGTGGCATTTGAAACAGTTGTTCGAAAGGATCGGCCGCACCTCGCGATGGAAATCCGGCGCGCCAGCGGCAAACAAATGCGACCCGATGAGGGCGCAATTGAAAGCGGTGGCGAGGAAAACACGGAGTGGGGGAAACATGGCTATGGCGACGAAATCTACGGCAGACGACCCCATGATCGCCGGTTTGCAAGAGACTGTTTCATCCGGATTTTCCCGCAGAGGGCGCGGAGGTGCAGAGACTCGCAGACGGACGATGCCTGAAAGGGTACGGCATGGACTGCCGGACCAGAAGAGCGCTGTTCCGGCCGACGCGTGTTCCCCAGCATTGA
>JAQGOK010000149.1 GCA_028293645.1 Chthoniobacter sp. | reverse complement strand
TGGGCTCCTTTCACAAGCCGTGCGGCTGCGATGATGAGCGTCGCGATGGTGAGCCCGTGACCCGCTTCCGGGTAAGCCCGGTGAATCGCCCGCGCCGCAGCCACACAGCCTGCAACGTGGCCCGACGGGAACGACTGCTCCGACTTCTCCTCCGATCCGCCCGCTTTGGCTTTGTAGTTGTGGCCTTCGAGGAGAACGTGCGGCCGGGTGCGGCTGACGGAGTGCTTGGCGAGCGTCTTGCCTCCATCCGCTGCGGCGACGGCTCCCAGCATCGCCACACCGGCTCCTGCGAGACGCCGATCGCGGCTGGCCCAGCCGCCAAGGATCAGCACGGTTGCCACTGCATACAGCGGTCCTTGATCGCCGAGCTTGCCGACCTTGTCTGCACCTTTGGCGAGTGGCTCATCCTTTGGGATGGTCAGGCGTTCACCGACTGCAACGTCTGCTGCCTCCGCTTTTTCAGCGAGATCGGAAAGGGGCGTCGGAATCTCCATAAGGGCGAGTCGGTACACGCAACGCCCCGCTCGGTCGATGCCGAGCGGGGCGGATTGTTTGCGGTTAGGGTTGTGGATTAGCGGGAGGTTCCGCCCGAGGTGCCGGTTCCGGCGCCGCCTGCGCCTGACGTTCCGGTGCCAGAAGCGCCGCTGCCGGAAGTGCCGCTGCCCGTCGCTCCCGAGGTGCCGGTGCGACCTGAGCCGCTGCCGGTGGTGCCGGCGCCCGAGCTGCTGGTTCCGCTGGTTCCCGTGCCGGTTGCGCTGCTGCCGGACGTGCCGGACCCGGAGCCGAGTCCGCTCGTGCCGGATGTTCCGGTGCCGCCCGCGGCGGAGCTGATCTTCATGAACTCATCGCGGCTGATTTTCCCGTCTTTGTCGGTGTCCAGGGTGGTGAAGAGCGCGGCTGGATTGCTCAGCGCGCCGCTCATTGCACCGTGAGCGCCAGTGCCACTGCCGCCGAGCGTGCTGGAGCCAAGGCCGCTGCTGCCCGAGGTGCCCGAGCCGGAGGTGCCGCTGCCGGACGTGCCCGTTCCAGAGGTGCCAGTGCCGGAAGTTCCGGTGCCCGAGGTGCCGGCCCCGGAGGTGCCGGTGCCAGATGTCCCGGCCCCGGTTCCCTGTGCGATGGCCGCAACGGGAAGCGTGAGCGCGACGGCTACGACTGCGAATGTTTTGGAGAGGATTGTCTTATTCATAGGTGTGCGAGTTTTCGTTGCTGGCGAAACGGGTGCGGCTCAGGGAAGCGGCGCTTCGCCGATTCAGGGGAGTCCGGGCACCACGCGTGAGGAATCAGGCGGCCGCGGTTTCCTGGAGATAACTGGCGACGACGGTCGGAAGATTCTCGTCCAGCCACTCGGCCATGTTCTCCTCGTCAGGAATGATGGTGTCGCACACCGCAGCGATCTGCGGCTCTCCGATGGCGAGTGCGCCGGCCCGCAACGCTTTGTAGCAGGCGATCTCGAAGTGCTCGCTCGCATATGCCGCGAGAAGGTCCTTCACCCGTTCATCCGAGGCGAAATTGGTGCCCAATCCTTTGACCGTTTCCATGACCTTCGCCATCCCGGTTTTGATTGTCGAAGTGTCGCTGCCGAGGCTTTCCAGGCAGGCTTTCACCGCTTCCGCATGCCGCCGGGTTTCCTCCAGATGGGTAGCGGACTGCTGCCGCAAGGCGCCGTGCAGGTCCTCGTTCTGCGCTTGTTTTTGCAAGGTGATCTCGAGGCCCCGCTCCATGGCGTAAGCATCCCGGAGCCAGTCGATAAGTTCGTCACGTGGAGACATAGTAGATTTGTGAGTTAATGGTTGGCGCAACTCCCGCGACGCGAGGGCTGCATGGCCACTTCGCGCGACGCCGAACCGCTGCGGCTCAGGGGCGTGGGCAACCTCTTGGTCGGGGAATACCATGAAACGGCTGGGGCGCGATGCCGGGCGGTGGTTTCGCACTTCGATGCTTTTAGCCGTGAACTTTTCCGGGCTCTCCTCTTCACTCTCGCGCCATCACCTCGTCCATCTCGCAGAGGGTCTGTGGGAACCAAGAGGTTTGGCTCCGATTTATGCACAACCAGACCACCGCGGCGGCTCCCGAGGCTGATGTCCTCGCCATCGATGAACTCCGCGCGCTGAACCAGCGGATCTGCGCCGAGTTGAGGAAGGTGATCATCGGTCAGGACGAAGTCATCGAGAAGCTGCTGATCTGCATCTTCGCCCGCGGCCACGGGCTGCTGATGGGCGTGCCCGGTCTGGCGAAAACGCTGCTCGTTCATTCGCTCGCGGACCTGATGTCGCTCAATTTCAACCGCGTGCAATTCACGCCCGATCTGATGCCGAGCGACATCACGGGCACCGAGATCTTGCAGGAGACGGATCAGCCCGGACGCCGCGCATTCGAATTCGTGAAGGGCCCGATCTTCGCGAACATCGTGCTCGCGGATGAGATCAACCGAACGCCGCCAAAGACGCAGGCGGCTTTGCTCCAGGCGATGCAGGAGCAAAAGGTAAACTCCGGCAAACATAGCTTCACGCTGGATTCGCCCTTCTTCGTCCTGGCGACGCAAAACCCGATCGAGCAGGAAGGCACCTACCCGCTCCCGGAAGCGCAGCTCGATCGCTTCATGTTTTTGATCAATGTCGGCTACCCGAGCGCAGCCGAAGAGTTGCAGATCGCCAAGGCGACCACCGGCGGCGCGATGCCGACCTTGAACAAGCTGCTCAGCGGTCCGGACATCCTGCGTTTTCAGGATGTGGTGCGGCGCGTGCCGGTGCCGGACCACGTTTACGAATACGTGGTCCAGCTGGTCCGCCGCTGCCGCCCCGGCGGCGACGAATCGCCCGACTGGGTGAAGAAGTGGGTGATGTGGGGACCCGGCCCGCGCGCCGTGCAATACCTGGTGCTCGGCGCGAAAGCGCGCGCGACCTTGCAGGGCAGTTACATCGTCCGCCTCGAAGACGTGCACGCCGTCGCCGAACCGGTGCTGGCACATCGGATCCTGGTGAACTTCCACGCCGAGAGCGAAGGCGTGGGCAGCATCGAGATTATCCGGCGCATCATCGCGGAAACCGCGGAGTGAGCTTCACCGCAGAGGACGCAAAGACGCAGAGGGCCGCAGAGGGAGCTATGAAGGTGAATGATGTCTCTCGAGACGTGATTGGAGCGGCAATCGACGTACACCGAGAACTCGGGCCAGGCCTTGTGGAGAAAATTTATGAAGAGGCGCTTTGCCATGAGTTGCACCTGCGCAGTCTCCGCTTTCTACGGCAACGCTCCGTGCCGATCTCCTACAAAGGCTTGAGTCTGTCGGTTCCACTCCGGCTCGATCTTCTCGTTGAGGACCCGGTCATCGTTGACCTGAAAGCCAGGGAACAAGTCACCGCCTTGGACAAAACTCAGCTCCGCAGCTACCTCCGCCTTGCCGGTGTTCATCTCGGCCTCATCATTAACTTCCACATCGAACGATTGGTCGATGGTGTAACTCGAGTCGTGAACAAGCTTGCAGAGACTCCGGACAATGTCGCATCCGCTGACCTCCATGCCTGATCTCTGCGGCCCTCTGCGTCTCCGCGCGCTCTGCGGTAAAGCACTTCGGCCATGCCTCTAAAAACGCCCAACTGGGACTTCCTCGACATGGGCGTGATCTCGCGCCTGTCGCGGCTGACCGTCTCGGTCCGCATGCCCATGCTCGGCTCGGTGACGGGCATTCATCGCAGCGCGACCCGCGGCTCGTCGGTCGAATTCGCGGAATATCGGAAGTATGCGCCGGGCGACGACCTGAAGTTTCTCGACTGGCGGGTCTTCGCGCGGACGGACCGCTTTTACATGAAGGAGTTCGAGGCCGACACGAACCTTCGCTGCTACGTTGTGCTCGATACGAGCGCGTCGATGAAGTTCACCAGCGGCGCCCTCACGCGGTTCGATTTTGCGCGGCGGCTCGCGGGGACGCTCGCCCATCTGCTCGTTCATCAAGGGGACGCAACCGGCCTCGTCTGTTTTGCCGATAAAACGCTCCAGGAACTTCCGCCGCGCCGGACCCCGACTCATCTTCGGCAAGTGCTGAACACGCTCGCGGAAGCGAAACCGGAGGGCGAATCGAACCTGAGCAAAACACTGCACGAACTCGCCGAACGCATCCGCCAACGCAGCCTCGTGGTGATCATCAGCGACCTCTTCACCGAAGTCCCCGAACTGCTCGAGTGCTTCAAACATTTGCGCTTCTACAAGCACGACGTCTGCGCATTTCACCTGCTCGATCGGCAGGAGTTCGACTTCGATTTCAATCGCCCGGTGCGCTTTGTGGACATGGAAACGGGCATGGATCTGATCACCGATCCGGCGGTCGTCCGCGAAGCGTACGGCGATGCTTTAAACGACTACCTCGAGACGCTGAAGCACGGCTGCCGCGAATTCGATGTGGACTACCGGCTGACCTATCTCGACCAGGGGTACGAAGGCGTGCTGACGAGCTTCCTCCTGGAACGGATCAAGCGCGCGAAAGGCGGACGGCGATGAAGCGAAATTCTGAATTCTCGATGATGAATGATGAATGGGCGGAAGCTGTGAGCCAGTGCGGTGCGCTACGCTGCCTCCATTCAGAATTCAGAATTCATCGTTCAGAATTCATCCCCATCTGATGGCCTACCTTCAGCCATGGATGCTCTGGGCGTTGCCGGCGGTTTTGCTGCCGCTGATCATCCATTTGCTGAATCGGCTTCGCTACAAAACGGTGCATTGGGCCGCGATGATTTTTCTGCTGAAAGCGAACCGCGCCGCGACGCGCCGCGCAAAGATCCGCCAGTATCTGCTGCTCGCCTGTCGGATGCTCGTCGTGCTCTTTCTGCTCTGGGCCATGGCGCGACCCTTGATTGGCGGCTGGCTTGGCGCGGCCGCGGGCGGTGCACCGGAAACCGTGCTCATCCTGCTCGATCGCTCCGCAAGCATGGAAGCGCACGGTGGCGATCGGCCGGAAAGCAAACGCGCGCACGCTCTCGCGCTGCTCGCGCAAGCGGCGAAGCAAAGTGCCGGCAGCCGGTTTGTGCTCATCGAAAGCGTGCTTCGGCAGCCCCTCGAAATGGCGGACGCCTCGGCCCTGGCGGGCATGCAAATGGCCGAAGCCACCGACACCGCCGCGGATTTGCCGACGATGCTGCGAGTCGCTCTCGATCACGTGGTGAAGAACAAGCCGGGCAGCGCGGAGGTCTGGATCGCGAGCGATCTGCAGGCGAGCAATTGGCGCCCCGACAGTCCCGAATGGCAGGATCTTGCCGCGCGCTTTGCCGGGCTTCCGCAAGCGATGCCAGTGCGCATTCTCGATCTCTCCGCCCCCGCTGGTGGCAATGTTTCCGTCGCGGTGAAAGGGGCGGAGTTGCGCGCGCGAGATCCGGCTTCCGGGCGCGGTGAGTTGAATCTGAACCTGGAGTTCAAAGCCGATGCGGATCGGAAAGGCCCGCTGCCGCTGCTGATCACGCGCGACGGCGCCAGGAGCCAGAATGACATTGCGCTGACCGCCGCGGTGCAGCGGCAGAACCTGAAGTTCGCGACTGCGAAGCTGGAAGCGGGTTGGGGCAAGATCGAGCTGCCCGCCGATGATCTGCTTTCCGACAACTCCGCCTTTTTCGTTTATGCGCCGCCGGTGCCGCTGCGCGCGGTGATCATCGGCGATGGACCGGCGACGGCTCGCCTGCGATTCGCCGCCGCGCCAGACAAAGCGCGGACCGATCGCACGGTTGAAGTCATACCTCTGACACGCGCGGATTCCGTTGCGTGGAAGGATGTGGCGCTGGCGATTTGGGCCGCACCGGCGCCGAACGAAACCGTTGCGAAGAACCTGCGCGGTTGGGTGGAGGCGGGTGGCGTTCTGCTCTGTTTTCCGCCGGAAGGTGAAGGCGGGGGCGGTGCGCTGGATGTGAGTTGGACCGCGGTTGAAAACGCTGCGAGTGCGACGCCGTTTCGCGTGACGAGCTGGGACGAATTCGATGGACCGCTCGCCCGAACAGACAGCGGTGCCCCGCTTCCCGTCGCAAGGCTCGAGGTGCAGCGGCGCCAGCTTCCGACCGTCGGCGAGACGGCGCACGTTTACGGCAGCTTCGCAGATGGGCGGCCGTTTTTGATCGGTCGCCGACTCGGCGCCGGTCAGGTCTTCGCCTGCGCGACGCTGCCGGATCCCGCGTGGAGCACGCTTGGCGAGGGCTTCGTGCTGTTGCCGATGACGCAGCGGCTGTTTGCACTCGGCGGCTCGCGTTTCGCGCCACCGGCCATGGCGATCGCCGGCGAGTGGAAACCCGCGGATGCTGACGAGACGTGGACCGCAGTCGAGACGGACAAGCGGCGCGACTGGCGGTGGCACGCGGGGGTTTATCAAAGCGGCGCGCGCCGGATCGCACTGAACCGTCCCGATGCCGAGGACGTTCCGGATCTCGTCGAAACGACGCGTCTTCCACTGCTCGTGCCCGGAGTGAAAATGAACGTCATGGCCGGCGCGCTGGAGCTGAAGGCTGACCGGCTGCAGAGCGAAATCTGGCCGGCGATGATCGTCGTGACGATGCTCTTCATGTGCGCGGAAATGCTGCTGGCCACGAGCAAAGGTTTGCTCCCGCAGAAGCCGGCGACGGCGCCGCGTGTGCGCGCAACACCTCGACCCATGGAGGTCACCGCGTGATGCGCAGAGCGCATCTTGGGGAGCACAGGCCGCTGGCCTGTCGTTTCCGGCGGCCCGCCGGTAACACGGGGCGTAGGATTTGGTTTACCTGCCGTGGACCGGGGCGGCGTCTGCTCTACCCGCGTGAATCGCACACTTCGGCAGTCTTCGGCGGGCCGCCGAAGACGACAGGCCGGCGGCCTGTGCTCCCCGCTGCACCTTCCCCATTTTTCAGATGATCAGCGGCTGGCAAATCAACACAGCGCCGTGGGTGGTCGGGGTGGCGCTCGCGTTTCTGATCGCATCGGGCTGGTTCTTCCTGCGTAGCCGCCACCGTGAAGGATCCGATGGCTGGATGACCGCGCTGCACGCACTGCGGTTCGTGATCGCGGCGCTGATCGCTTTCACCCTGCTCCGGCCGGAACGGGTCATTGCAACGAGGCGAACGGAACAGCCGCGCGTGCTCGTGCTTTGGGATGGCTCGGGCAGCATGGAGACGAAGGATGTGCTGACGGGGGAACGCCAGACGACCTCGCGCGCGGGTTGGGTGAAGGAGCAGGTCGAGGCGAAGTTTTGGGCCCCGCTCGAAAAGCAGTTCAATGTTTCAGTCGAACCGTTTTCCACGCCGCCGACTGACGAGCAGGCGGCGACCGAGACGGAGACTGGTACCGACCTGAACTCACCGCTGGAACGCGCGCTCAAGCAGCATGGCGACCTCCGCGCGGTGCTGTTGCTCGGGGACGGTGATTGGAATCTCGGCAAGTCTCCAATCACCGCGGCAACCGCTTTGGCGCAGCGCGATGTCCCAGTCTTCACGGTCGGGGTCGGCAGCGAAACGTATCTGCCAGATGTCGAACTGCAGTCGGTGCTCGCGCCGAGCTACGGGCTGGTGAACGAGCGGATCAGCGTGATGTTCACTCTGCAGAACCACTTGCCACGCGAGGTGAAAACGAGCGTGGCGATCTCCGGGCCGGGCGGGGCGACGGCGACGAAAAAGGTGACGTTGCCGCCGATGGGACAAGTGCAGGAGATGCTGGTATTCACGCCGCAGGCAGAAGGGGAAGGGGACTTCCAGGTGCGCGTGCCGGTCGAGACCGAGGAAGTGTTTCCCGAAAACAACGAGCGCAGCTTTCACCTCGCTGTCCGGAAGGAAACGCTGCGCGTGCTGGTGGTGGATTCGCAGCCCCGCTGGGAGTTTCGATATCTGCGCAACGCCCTGATGCGCGATCCCGGCGTGGCGGTGAGCACGCTGCTTTACCATCCGCAGATCGGCATCGGCGAAGGCACCGGCTATCTCAACCAGTTCCCGGCAAAGCGGGAGGACCTCCAGGCTTACGATGTGATTTTCCTCGGCGATGTCGGGATCGGTGGCGGCATGTTGACGATGGAAAACGCGGCGTTGATCAAGGGCCTGATCGAGCAGCAGGCGAGCGGGCTGGTGCTGCTGCCGGGGCCGCTCGGCCGCCAGAAGACGCTCGCGGATTCAGCGCTCGCCGACTTGATCCCCGTCGAGACGGATTACGCGAAAGGCCTCGGTTTCGCTTCCGGTGCGGAAGCGCGCCTGGACCTGACTTTCCGCGGCCGCGATCATTGGTTGACGATGCTCGCGACTGATCCGGCGGCGAACCAGGCCGTCTGGCGCGGGCTGCCGGGTTTCTACTGGTATGCGCCGGTGGTGAAAGCGAAGGCCGGGAGTGAAGTGCTGGCGGTCCACGAAGCGGCGCGGAATCAAAGTGGGCGCATTCCGTTGCTCGTCACGCGCAGCTCGGGAAACGGCAAGGTGTTGTTCATGGGGACGGACTCCGCGTGGCGCTGGCGCAAGGGCGTCGAGGACACGTATCACTACCGCTTTTGGGGGCAGGTGGTCCGCTGGATGGCGCATCAACGACATCTCGCGCAGGACGAGGGAATCCGCTTTTTCTACACGCCGGAAGCGCCCAAACGTGGTGACCGGATGCGGCTCAATGCCACGGTGCTCGATAAGCTCGGCATCCCGATCAACGAAGGCAAAGTGACCGCGACGCTCACCGCGCCGAGTGGCACGACCGAGACCATCGAACTCGCGGCGGAGAATGCCGAATGGGGTGTGCATACCGGGCAGTTCGTTCCGCGCGAAGGCGGGAAGTACGCGGTCGAGGTGAAAGGCGAATCCGCCGGGCGCCAGCTGAAGACGGAGTTCACCGCGACCGTTCCGACTTTGGAGAAAGTCGGTCTGCCGGCGAAGCTCGACGTCTTGCGCGAGATCTCCGCGCTGACCTCCGGCAAATACGCGGGTCCTGCGGACCTCGCGCAGATCGTCAGCGGCCTCAGCGTCCTGCCAGAGCGAAAGCCCGAGGAGCAGCGCTTCCGACTCTGGTGCAACCCGTGGTGGTGCGCAGCCTTGCTCGGGCTGTTTACCGTTTATTGGGCCGGACGAAAGATCGTCGGACTTACGTGAGCTGAGGCGCCTCCGAGCCCGCTTCAGGCGCGGGTTTGCGCGAGCGGCGCGGGCGCGCGCGTTTCAGGCGGAACACACACGTGCAGCGGTCGCCGAGTTCGAAGTTCGTGCCCACCTTGTGCGCGGTCGGTTCGCTCAGGAATCCGGCCTCTTCGCGGGTATCGATCAGCAGTTCCCACTGACCACGCGCCGGCCCGGGCAGGTGGAAGGGGAGCGGCTCGTGGTAGGCGTTGAAAAGCAGGAGGAAGGTATCGTCGCGAATCAACTCGCCTCGCTCGTTCTCGATATCGAGTCCTTCGCCGCTGAGCAGCACTCCCAGACAGCGCGCGTTCCCGTTCGTCCAGTCCTCGTCGTCCATCTCATCGCCGAGCGTGTCGAACCACATCACGTCCTTGATCCCAGCGCCGTGGATCTTGCGTCCCTGGAAATACTTCGGCCGCCGGAACACTGCGTGGTAGTGCCGGAACTGAATCAGCTGCGAGGTGAATTCAACGAGCTGATCCTCGGTGGGCAAATGCGTACACGGATACCAGCTGATCTCGTTGTCCTGGCAGTAGGCGTTGTTGTTGCCGTGCTGGGTGCGGCCAAATTCATCGCCGCCGCACAGCATGGGCACGCCTTGTGAGAGAAAGAGCGTCGTTAGGAAATTCCGTCGCTGTTTGCGGCGAAGTGCGTTGATCGCTTCATCGTCCGTCGGCCCTTCGGCGCCGCAGTTCCACGAGCGGCTGTGACTGTCGCCGTCGTTGTTATTCTCGCCGTTCGCCTCGTTGTGTTTCTCGTTGTAGCTGACGAGGTCGTGCAGCGTGAAACCGTCGTGCGCCACGATGAAGTTGATGCTGGCGTAGGGTCGTTTGCCATCCCACTGGTACAAATCCGAGCTGCCGGTGAGGCGCGTTGCGAACTCCGTGAGGGTGTTTTCGTCGCCCTTCCAATAGCTGCGGACGCAATCGCGGTACTTGCCGTTCCATTCGGCCCAACCGACCGGGAAGTTGCCGACTTGATAGCCGCCGGTGCCGACATCCCAAGGCTCGGCGATGAGCTTTACGCGGTTGAGCACCGGATCCTGATGGATGACGTCGAAGAACGCGGACAGCCGGCTCACGGCGTGAAGTTCGCGCGCCAGCGTCGAGGCCAGATCGAAACGGAATCCATCGACATGCATCTCGTTCACCCAATAGCGGAGGGAATCCATGAGCAGCTGCAATACGCGCGGATGCACCATGTTGAGCGAATTTCCGCAGCCCGTGAAATCCATGTAGAAACGGCGGTCGTCCTCGACCGTGCGGTAATAAGCGAGGTTGTCGATGCCGCGGAAGCAGAGCGTCGGGCCCAGGTGATTGCCTTCGGCAGTGTGGTTGTAAACGACGTCCAGGATCACCTCCAAGCCGGCGGCATGGAGGTTCTTCACCATCTGCTTGAACTCCGCGACCTGTTGTCCCTGCATGCCCGCGGCAGCGTAGGGAGCGTGCGGGGCGAAGTATCCGATCGAGTTGTAGCCCCAGTAGTTGGAAAGGCCTTTCTTGATCAGGTAATCATCGTTCACGAAGTGGTGAACGGGCAGCAGCTCGATGGAGGTAACGCCGAGCTTCTTGAAATATTCGATCGCGTAGGGACTCCCGATCCCGGCGTAGGTGCCGCGGATGTCTTCCGGGATGTGCGGACAGAGCTTGGAGAAGCCTTTGACGTGCACCTCGTAGATCACCGCGGAATGCAGTGGGATGTCCGGCCGGATGTCGTCCGTCCAATCGAAGGCATCGTCGATCACCACCGACTTCGGGATGCCGTAAGCGTCATCTCGATCGTCCATCTCGAGATCCGCGTCCGGACTGCCGGTGCCTTGTTTGTAGGCGAACATTTCGTCGCCCCACTTGATCTCACCGGCGATCGCCTTTGCGTAGGGATCCATCAAGAGCTGGGCCGGATTGAAACGGTGCCCGTTGGCTGGATCGTAGGGACCGTGGACGCGATAGCCGTAGAGCTGACCCGCTTTCACCCCAGGCAGGAAGCAGTGCCAAACCTGATCGGTATGTTCGCGCTTCCGGATGCGGACCATTTCCTGGCTGGCATCCACAGAGTCAAACAAGCAGAGCTCCACCCCTGTGGCGTTTTCGGAGAAGAGAGCGAAATTCACCCCTTCCGGGGTAACCGTGGCGCCGAGGGGATAAGGGCGGCCTTGCCAGACTTGATGATGAGACATTGATGAAGTGATTCCGTTTGGTGAAGCGTCGCCGGGGAAACGGAAACGCTGCTGCCGCTGGCCGTATGGCCGCGGGTGCGACGGAAGAGCCCTGTGCGCGCTTCCGGCTTTTCACTTGGCAACGCAGAAACGGGTCCGATACGTTCGCCGCTCCGCATGATACGACTGCTGCTTCCGTTTGCACTTTTGCTGCTCAGCGTCGCGGGAGTGCGGGCACAATTTGGCAGCTTTGGCGATGTCCCGATCGACATCACATCGGCGGATACGCGGTTCGAAGGCGGCGTTGCGGTGGCCGAAGGCGACGTGGTGATCCGCTATGCCGGAACCACCATCTACTGCAATTACGCCCAGTACAATGCGGACACCCGCGACGTGCTGGTGCAGGGGAATGTGCGCATCTTCCGCGAAGGCCAGAACTTCACCGGCGAACGGGCCCTTTATAATCTCGAGACCAAGGTCCTCCAGGCCGCCGACTTCCGCGGCAACTTCACGCCGTTCGCATTTGGCGGCGACACGCTCAGCTCGATGGGCAGCAATTCCTACGTGGTCAAAGGAGGCGTCTTCACCACCAGCGACTCGTCCAAACCGGACTACCAGATCCGCGCCCGCACCGTCCGCATTTACCCGAATGACCGGATCATCTTCCAAAACGCGCGGCTCTACGTTGGGCGGACGCCGATCTTCTGGTTCCCGTACCTCTATCAGTCGCTGAACGAAGAGCAGAGCTTCACCATCACGCCTGGTTACAGCAGCACGCTCGGCGCGTTTCTCTTCAGCCAGTACACCTTTCCCCTCGCGGAAAACATGTCAGGCAAGCTGCGGCTCGACTTGATGAGCGACCGCGGTCTCGGCGTCGGGTTTGAAGCACGGTGGCAGGAAGGTGGACGCGTGGCAGCCAGCAGCAGCCTCACCACTTTGGGCGAGACGAATACGCAGCGCGATGAACGTGAAGAGCGCCTCGGTAAAGGATGGGGCCGCTTTCGGAGCTATTACATCGACGACGCTGATCCGAGCCTGAACCGCACCGCGCTGGAGCGCGAGCAGATCGAGAGTGGCCGCTACCGCGTCTCGCTTCAGGATCGAACTTACTGGACGGACGACATCTACACTTCCATCGACTTCAACAAGCTGAGCGACCGCCGTTTCCTGCAGGACTTTGAGCCTGGGGAGTTTCGTCAAAACCCAAACCCCGACAACGCGTTCACGGTGACGAAATGGGACGAAGATTACACCGCGACGCTTACTGCCCGGAAGCAACTCAACGAAGACTTCGACGGCACCGAACGTCTGCCGGAAGCCGCGCTGGATGTGAAACGCCAGCCGATCCTGGGCCGGAGTGGAATTTTCTACGAAGGTGAGAACAGCGCCGGTTACCTCCGCCGTAACTTCGCCGATACCTCGATCTTTCCGGATTACGAAACCTTCCGCGCCGACACCTTTCATCAGCTCACTTATCCCGGTACTTACTTTGGCTGGCTTTCACTCGTCCCGCGGGCCGGAGTGCGCGGCACTTACTATCAGGACAGTGGGTTCACGGAGAATGTCGTGACCTCGGAGGAGGTCGAGGAGGATGAAATCAACCCGGACACCGGTCTCGCAGAAGTGGACGCGAACGGTCAGACGCGCAAAACGCGGCGCACGGTAACCACGAGCGAACAACGTCTCCGGCTCGGCGGCTCCGTGTTCCGCCCGGTGGTGAACGCCGGACTCGAAGCGTCGTTCAAGCTGTCGCGCGCTTATGAGTCCGTGCAGTCCCGACTCTGGGGCCTCGATGGTTTGCGGCATGTGGTGCAGCCGTACATGAACGCGTCGTTCACTTACACGGGACAGGATCCGGATGAGATTCTGCAGTTCGATCGCCTCAATCGTTCCACGCAGCTTCCGCCGATCGACTTCCCGCAATTCAACACCATCGATTCGATCGACAACTGGTCCATCCTGCGGCTCGGAGTACGCAATCGCCTGCAGACGCGCCGCGATAATCTCACCTTCAGCTGGCTGGAGCTGAACACCTTCCTGGACGTGAACATTGATCGGCCCCATTTCGGCAGCTTATTGCCGCTCTCCGATACCGGCACGTTCTCCAATATCTTCAACCGGCTCCGCTGGAGCCCCGTACCATGGGTGAGCTTCCAACTGGACTCGCAGTTGCCGCTCCTCGACGAGGGCTTCACTGAGGTGAATAGCAGCGTGAGTTTCCTGGTGAATCAGAACGTGCAGCTGAACTTCGGGCACCGCTACATCGGTGAACACAATCAGTTCCAGGACAGCAATCTCCTCAATGTCGGCGGCTACTTGCGTCTCGGAGAGAACTGGGGCTTCAGCTTCCGCGAAGTGTATGAGTTCGAGGACAGCGTGCTCGAAAGCCAGCGTTACGAACTGCACCGTGATCTTTCCAGCTGGGTTGCTTCAGTCGGGTTCATCATCCGTGACAATGGCGGGGTCGAAGGTGGCACGAACAACAACGATACGGACGAATACGGCTTTCTGCTGACTTTCACCCTCAAAGACATCCCCGGCGTCCGCATCCCAGTCGCACTCGATGCGGAAGGCGTGGGCGGCAGCGGCTCAACCCGGAATCGTTGAGGCGCAGTGGGGTGGTGATCAGAAGGATGGCCGGGACCCTGGATCCCGCCGATCAAGGGCTGAATCACGCTTGCTCTGTCTTCGTGGCTGACGCTTAATCGCCGGCTTTTCTGCTCCCGCGGCTCTCCGCGCGTGCGAGTTGCTCACTGCTTAAACAAATATGGATCTCTGCATCATTGGTTCCGGCTACGTCGGTCTTGTCTCAGGCGCCTGCTTCGCCGAAGTCGGTCATCATGTCGTTTGCGTCGATAACGACCAGCGCAAGGTGGATGCGTTGCAAGCCGGCAAGATCCCAATCTATGAGCCGGGCCTTGAAGAGTTGGTCCACCGCAACGTCGCCGCCAAGCGTCTCCGTTTTACGAACTCGATCGAAGACGGCCTCGATCATTCCCAAGTCCTTTTCATCGCGGTGCCCACGCCGCCGCAGGCCGATGGCAGCGTCGATCTGACTTACATCGAGCGCGTCGCGCGCGAAATCGCCGCGGTGCTCAAGCCGGGTCAGTATCGGGTCGTGGTCGATAAGTCCACCGTCCCGGTGAAGACCGGCGAGAAGGTCGCCGACACCATCAAGCGTTACAACAAGAACGCGGAGTTTGACGTCGTTTCGAATCCCGAGTTCCTGCGGGAAGGCTGCGCCGTGCCCGACTTGATGAACCCCGATCGCGTGGTCATCGGCAGCGCCAGTCAGCGCGCGACCGATTTGATGAAGCAGGTTTACGAGCCGTTCCGTGCGCCGATTCTCGTCACCGATGTGAACAGCGCCGAGCTGATCAAACACGCGGCGAACTCATTCCTTTCGCTGAAGATCAGTTACATCAACGCCGTCGCTGCGATCTGCGAAGCCAGTGGAGCGGATGTCGAGATGGTGGCGGACGGCATCGGGATGGATAAGCGGATCGGGCGCAACTTCCTCAACGCCGGTCTCGGCTACGGCGGCTCCTGTTTCCCGAAAGACGTGAAAGCGTTCATCGCGATCAGTCGCCAGCTCGGCACACCTTTTACGCTGCTCGAGGAGGTTGAGCGGATCAACACGCAGCAGCTCTCGCGTTACATCGACAAAGTGCGCGACGCGCTTTGGGTGCTGAAGGACAAGAAAATTGCGGTCTGGGGTTTGACCTTCAAACCGGACACAGATGATGTGCGCAACTCGGTCGCCATCGATCTCGTGAACCGCCTGGTCGCCGAAGGTGCTCAGGTCAGCGCTTACGACCCGAAGGGCGCGGAAAAGGCGGTCGAGTGGGGCCTGATCGATCCCGCCAAAGTGAAGCTCACGGCCACACCGCTCGAGGCGGTGGTGGATGCGGAAGCGCTGCTCCTCGCCACGGAGTGGCCGGAGTTCGCGAACCAGGATTTCAGCCAGGTGAAGGAGAAGATGCACACGCCGCTCGTGTTTGATGGGCGCAATCTTTTCAACCCGGAGACGATGAAAGACCTCGGGTTCACTTACTACGCAGTCGGCCGTCCGTCGCACTAACGCGGTGCTGGCGTTCGCGTGCGAGTGGGCGCTGCTTCGGGAAGCTTGGCCTTTGCACAAGGCGTCGTAACATCGGCGCCGATGCCCGCCAGCGCCCGCCAGCTTGCCCTTCGCGCTCTGCTCGAGTGGGAAAAGGGTCGCACCTTCTCGGATGAAATCCTGCACACGGTTTTCGAGCGCGAGCGGTTGAGCGCCCTCGACCGGGCGTTTCTTATGGAGACGTTCTTCGGGACGTTGCGGAATCTGAGTCGGCTCGATTTCCTGATCGCCCGCCTGCGCGACGGCGCCATCGATCCGGAGACGCGCGCGTTACTCCGCCTCGGGCTTTACCAGATCTTCCACATGCGCACGCCGAGTCATGCGGCGGTGCATGCCACGGTCGAACTTGCCGGCCGCGCCCGCGGGTTGGTGAACGCGATTTTACGGCGCGCTTTGCGGGAAGAGGAGACGCTCACGGTGGCCTTGAATATCGCGCCTCTGGCCACGCGCACTTCGCATCCACAGTTTCTGGTGGATCGCTGGGAGACCGCGTTCGGAGCTGATGCCACCGAAGAGCTTTGTGCATGGAACAACGAGCCTGCCGAGGTGCATGTGCGGGCCAATGAGCTCAAGGTGACTGCCGGTGAGCTCCTGCGCAGCGTGCCGGATGCGGAGGCTTCTCCCGTGCATCCGGGCATGATCAAAGTGCGCAGGCTGCCTTTGGGTTGGATCGCCAATGGCCTCTGCTACGTGCAAGACCCGAGCACCTTGATCGCCTGCGACCTGCTGGATCCACGGCCAGGTGAGACGGTGCTCGATGCGTGTGCGGCGCCGGGCGGCAAGACCAGTTATCTCGCCCAACTCATGCGCAACGAAGGACGGATCGTCGCGTGCGATTTGTATGACAGTCGGGTCGCACGATTACGCGAAAACCTGCACCGGCTGGCCGTCACGAATACCACGACCCACGTGCACGATTGCATGCGGGCCGGTGCACCTTTGGAGGAGGGGAGCTTTGACCGGATTCTCATCGATGCGCCGTGCAGCAATACTGGTGTTGTCCGCCGTCGGGTCGATGTCCGCTGGCGACTGAGCGACGAAGATTTCCTGCGCATGCCGGCGCAGCAGCTCGCGCTCGTGCGGCGTTGCGCCACGCTGCTGAAACCCGGTGGCGCGCTGGTTTACAGCACCTGCAGCCTCGAAGCGGAAGAGAACGACGGCCTCGTCGCCAAGGCGCTGGCCGAGGTGCCTGGTCTGCGTCTCGTCGAAGTGCGGCGCGCGCTCCCGTTTCGCGATCGGACCGACGGGGCGTTTGCGGCAAGGTTCACTCGCGCGGGGTAGGGCGGTTCGCGCCGACGCTACGCCCGCGGATGCGCGTCGTCGTAGGCCTTCTTGAGGCGTTCGATGGTGACGTGGGTGTAAATCTGCGTCGTCGAGAGGCTCGAGTGACCGAGAAAGGCCTGCACGCTGCGAAGGTCAGCCCCGGCGTCGAGCAGGTGCGTGGCGAAGCTGTGCCGCAGTTTGTGCGGGCTCGCCCCGGCAGGAATGCTGGTGTGCGGCAGATAGCGTCGAAGCGTCGCCCAAACGGCAACGCGCGAGATGCGACGCCCCTTTTGACCCAGAAACAGGGGGCCGTGATGCACGGCGGCCGCGGAGCGATACCGCTGGATCGCATTGAGTGCAGGCATGCCGACCGGGACCACGCGCTCCTTCCGGCCTTTGCCGAGCACCCGCACATTTTCGCTGTAGTGATCCACGTTCTCGACATCGAGCGCGACGAGTTCCGCCAGCCGAAGGCCGCTCGAATAAAACAGCTCGAGAATCGCGGCGTCTCTGAGCGGAACCCACGGGAGCGCACGAGCCGGCTTCTCCACGCGCAAAGGTGCGCTGAGGAGTTCTTCAATGTGTTTGGGCGTGAGGACCAGCGGCAGTTTCCGACTCAGTTTTGGAAGGAGGACGGCGTGCAGCGGGTTCACTCGCAAGCCGTGGCGTTCGGTGAGGAACTTGAAAAACGTGCGCAGCGCCGCGAAGTGCAGCCGGATGGTCGGTCGCGCCATGTTGCGTTTGCCGCAGGCAAAGAGGTAGCGGCGGAAGTGATCCGGCGTCAGTTCCAGCCACGGAGTATCAGGCATCGCCTGACGAAAGCGCGCGAGTGCATGCCGGTAATTCACCAACGTGCGCGGAGACGCATTGCGCTCTGCCTCGAGCGCCAGGAAGAAGGCTTCCGCGAGCGTGTCGCGCGGTGGGCTTTCCGAGTCGCCCACGGGATTCATCCGCAACAGCGAACGCTACTTCCTGCCGATCAGCGGTCCGAGATCTCCGGGCTGACCGGTATCGTCCACTTTGCCGACCTTTTCGGTTCCGCGCACAAAGCTCAACGTAGCCGAACGCTGCTCCACGCCGTCCGGTGAACGCGCCACGATCGGAATCGCGAAATCCCCATCAGGCAGCGTGAAGTGGTAGCGAAAGGTTCCGTCCGCACCGAGCTGAATGGGTTGCCCGTCCACCGTCACTTTTGCGTCGGGATGCGTGCCGCCGTAGAAAATGATCTCGGCGTTCACGTGCATGTAGAAGCCGCGCTCCGCATGAATGCTGAAAGGTTGCGCACTCCAGCTTGCGCCAATGCCGCTGAAGAGGCTGTGCGGTCCCGGCGCAAAACCCGCGGAAGACAGCCCGAGGCTGGAGAGATCGCCCTGCAGTTTGTCGGAGAGCTGCTTGCGAAGAAGCTGATCCAGCTCGTCGCTGCCAAGTCCGAGCTTGTCGATCAAGGTGTCGCCGAGCAACGCAGCGAGCAGACGCTTCTGGTCGTCCGTCCAGGTCGGCGCGGCGCCGGCGCGGAACTCCACCTGGCCTTCGCCCGCGACGCGAGCCAGCGCGGCGATGAGGCTTTCCCCTTCCGCCATGCGATCCTTCAACAGATCCAGCATTTGCTCGAAGGTGAGATGCGCCGGAAGGGTCGCAAAAGCTGCGGCCTCTTCGTGAGCGACCTCCTCGGCCGGAGTCATCACGATCGCGGAGCGAACGATGCCTTCCCACTCGCCCGTCGTTTTGTAGAAGCCGATCTCTGCGAAATACGCGGAACCGCCGGAGTGCACCGGCACGTACCAGTTGCGCGCCTCGGGCTTGATCTCGACGACCGATTCTTCCGCACCTGCGCCGGTGAGGATTTTCAGGAAGAACTGCCGCGCACCGCCGCGCATGCTCTGAGCGCCAAAACGCGTCCAATCGAAGTCCCAATAACTGAACAGCCAGCGCGGATCGCGGGCCACGAGGAACAGCACGTCTTCGTGGTAGGTCGTGGGCAATTCGCCGAGATCTTCGAAAGCAGGCGTTATGGGCGCAGGCGTAGCGTCTTCACCCTCCGGTGCTACTTCGAACTTGTGAACATCCTCTTCGGGAGCGCCGAAGACCACAGGATCGGGCGAAAGGCTGAAGGCAGGCGGTTTGGCCTCCGGTTGGGGAGTATTGCCGCCCGCCGATTCGAGATTGTTGTTGCCCATGAATGCCTTGGTAAATGAAGTGAAGGTAGAGATGACCGACGCCGGGCTCGCTTTTATGTTCCTCGCCTTCATCGGTCAATCACGGATTTTTCTGTGACCCGGGAGATTTGACAGGATCGCGACGCTCCGACGGTTAAAAGTGCCCGAAATTGTGATATTCACCATGTTATGCTGACGAAACGCGTCATTCCGTGCCTCGACGTGCACGACGGAAAAGTGACCCGCGGCGTGCAGTTTGGCCGGGCCGAAGAAGGCGGGTTGCGCAACGTCGGAGACCCGGTGGAACTCGCGCTCCGCTACAATGATCAGGGCGCGGACGAGATGGTCTTCTTCGACATCACGGCAAGTGCGCACGGTCGCACTTCCATGATCGACGTGATCGAACGCACCGCTTCGCAATGCTTCATGCCGCTGACCGTCGGCGGCGGCATCCGCGCGACGGCGGATATGCACACCATGCTGCACGCGGGCGCGGACAAGATCAGCATCAACTCCAGCGCGCTGGCCACACCGGAGCTGATCACCGCCGGTGCCGAACGCTTTGGCAGCCAGTGCATTGTCGTCTCGATCGATGCGAAGCGTGTTGAGCCCGATCGTTGGGAGGTGTTCAGCCACGGTGGGCGGAAACCTACCGGTCTGGACGCCGTGGATTGGGCGGTCCGGGCCTTTGCGCTCGGGGCCGGCGAGATCGTCCTCAATTCGATCGACGCGGATGGGACGAAAGCCGGCTACGACCTGACCATCACGCGCCGAATCAGCGAGGCCGTCGGGGTGCCGGTGGTCGCCAGTGGCGGAGCAGGAAAGCTGGAGCACATGGTCGATGTGTTGGGCGAGGGGAAAGCTGACGCCGTGCTGGCCGCGAGCATCTTCCATTTCGGCGAATACACCGTCGGGGACGTGAAACAGTTTCTCGCGCAGCACGGCATTCCGGTGCGTCTGCCTGAAGTGGTCACCCGGTAGAAGCGTTTTCCACCGCCCAAATGGTTCGCGACGTTTGCACCGCGGCCCGGACGTTATGGACGCGAAAGATCGCTGCGCCTTGCGCCATGCCTTGCACCAGGCAAGCCACCGTGCCCGGATCGCGTTCGCGCGGGTCCGGCAGGTCGAGCACTTGGCCGATCACCGTCTTCCGCGAGATCGGGAGAAGGATCGGTCGCCCAAAATGATGCAGCCGATCCAGCTCGCGCATGATCCGAAGGTTGTCGGGCCGTTGTTTGGCAAAGTCGATTCCTGGATCGAGCACGATTGATTCGCGGGCAACACCCGCGGATTCGGCGATCGCGATCTTCGCAGCAAAGAACGTGTCCAGCTCCTGCATGACATCGAGATAGCTGACGTGGGTGTGCGGCACCTTTGGTTCGCCAACACTGTGCATGATCAGCAGCGCCGCGCCGGTATCTGCACAGATGCGGGCGTTCTCGTCTGTCGGCAGACCGCTGATGTCATTCAGCAAATCGCCCCCGCGTGGCAGGACTGCTCGGACGACTCCGGAACGCCACGTATTGATGGAAAGCTGCGGCCACGCCGCGCCGGCAGAACGTGTCCCTCGCAATGATGGCCAGCGTTCGATGAAGCGCAGCAGTTGCGCGGCTTCATCTTGCTCGCTGTTCGCGGCGCGGTTCGTCCGGGCGCTCTCCGCGCCGATGTCGATGATGTCCGCGCCATCGGCGAGCTGCCGCGCCGCGAGTTCGCAAGCCGCATCGATGTCGGTGAGCCCATCACCGCTGAACGAGTCCGCTCCCAGATTGACGATGCCCATGATCAACGGGCGCGCGGGGAATTCGAAGACCGCTTCCCGCAGTCGGAGCTTCACGCGAACGGCACGAGGGTCAGCTCGCGCTTTTGAAAACGGACCGTGTGCGTGAAGCCAACGCTTCTCGCCAGCTCCGCAGCCTCCGCGAAGCGCGAGCCCAATTCACTGACCGCATGCGCATCGGAGTTGATCAGCAAAGGAACGCCGGCTGCCTGCGCGCATTCGAGGAACTCCCGGGCGGGATATTGCTCGGCGCATTCCTTCCGCCAGCCGGCGGTATTGATCTCGAACGGCGTGCCGGTTTCCGCGAGCGCCGCGATCGCCGGTTCGTAGAAACGACGGAGATCCCCAGCCGGCCGGAACCCGAACTTCTTGGGCAAGTCCGGATGCGCTACGAAATCGAAAAGCCCGCTGCGAATCGCCGTCTCGTAAGTTTTCCAATACGCCGTCCAGATCTCTTCCACATCGCCGTCCCGATAGCGGCTGATGAACTTCGGGTGATCGACCTCGGTGCCGTCCGGCAGGTAATGCACGCTGCCGATGAAATAATCCCACGTGGCCAACCCGCGCAGCTCTTCGATCCAGGCTTCGCGACCAGTGAAAAAGTCGCATTCCAATCCGAGGCGAATGGTTAGCTGCGGAAACGCGGTCCGCGCCTTTTCCACCTCCTCGAAGTAGCGCGGCAAATCTTCGCGCAGCATCCGCCATTCATCGAAGCGCTCCGGCATCGGGTTGTGATCCGCGAACCCCAGTTCGCCGAGACCCAGTTCGACCGCGCGCGCAGCGAAATCCACCGGCCAGCCAGTGGCATGGCCGCAGAGTGGCGTGTGAACGTGGTAATCGGCGAAATCGCTCAGCATTCGCCGACTTCTCCCGTTTTCGCAGCGCCAACTCAAGCGCCGCAGGCTCCGGGATCGGCGAGCCCGACTCCGGTCGATCGTCTGCAAGGGCCGCGGCTGACTTGTCACTTGTCACCTGCCGAACCTCCCGAGACACTCGCGCGCCATGACTTTCATCGAGACCGTCTTCCAGAAATTGAAGCGGCACCCCAAGCGCGTTGTTTTCCCGGAAGGCACGGAGCCTCGCGTGCTTCGGGCGGCTGCACGTTACGTCAAGCTGCAGCTCGGCGCGCCAGTGGTGCTCGGCCGGCGTGAGGAGGTGGAAAAAGTCGCGCGCGACGCGGAGACCAGCCTCGATCACATCGGCATCATCGACCCGGAGACTTCGTCCGAGTTGCCGACTTTCATCAAGCGGCTGGAAAAGCTGAAGCGCTACCACGATTTGGGATCGAAGGAGGCGCGGGACATCTTCGCCAATCCCAATTATTTCGCCGCGATGATGGTGCAATACGGGCAGGTCGATGCACTGGTCACCGGCGCGCGCGAGGCGGCGAGCAGTTCGCTGCGTCCCCTCATTCAGCTCATTAAACCGCAGCCCGACACGACGAGTATTTCGAGCTGCACCATGCTCGATCTCTCCAACAAACGGTACGGCGAGCGCGGGGTGATGCTTTTCGCGGATTGCGCGGTCATTCCCGAACCGACGGTTGAGCAACTCGCGACGATCGCGTTTCAGACCGGCACGATTTGCCGTCAGCTTACGGGTAACAAACCGCGAGTCGCGATGCTGAGCTTCACGACGAAGGGTGACGGCCGCCAGGCTTCGCCAGCGAAAGTCGCCGCCGCCACCGCGCTCGCCAAGCAAAAGGCCCAGAACGCCGGGCTCGAGATGGAGATCGATGGCGAGATGCAGGCGGACAGCGCGTTGCTCCCTGATCTGGCGGAAAAGAAACACGCGGGCAGCCTCGTCGCGGGGAAGGCGAACGTGTTGATCTTCCCCAATCTCGACGCGGGCAACATCGGTTTGAAACTCGTGCAGCACCTCGCTGGCGCGGAGACTTACGGCCAGATCCTGCTCGGCCTTTCCAAGCCTTGCGCTGACATGTCGCGAGGCGCGTCAGAGGACGACATCCTTGGTGTGGCGGCGATTCTGGGACTGCAGGCGATTGCGTATCGGAAGCTCTATCCGACCGAAGCGATCGTCTGATGAACACCGAAACGCCGCGGGTTTTCGTCGCCGCGACTCAGCAAAACGATGGCAAGACGACCACGGCGCTCGGGCTCTTTTCCGCGTTGCGGAAGCGGCTCGGCCGCATCGGTTTTATCAAACCAGTTGGGCAGCGGTTCGTTGAAGTGGATGGTCTCCGGATCGACGAAGACTCGGTTTTGATCGACCAGACGTTCGGGGTGCAGACGCCGCTGGAGGCGATGAGTCCGATCGCCGTCGAACCGGATTTCACGCGGCGCTACATCGAGCATCAGAACAACGACTTTCTCGTGAATCGGATCCAGAATTCGTTCGACCGAGCGGCGTGGGAGAAGGACTTTGTGATTGTCGAAGGCACGGGCCACGCGGGCGTCGGCTCGGTTTTCGATCTTTCCAATGCGCGCGTTGCGAAGTTGCTCGGCAGCAAAGTGATCCTGGTCACGAAAGGGGGGATCGGAAAACCGATCGATGAAGTCGCGCTGAATAAAGCGGTCTTCGATCAGGAAGGCGTGGAACTCGTGGGCGTCATCCTGAACAAGGTTCTTCCGGAGAAATTCGAATACGTTCGTGAGTTTGCGCAACGGGGGTTGCAGAGGCTGGGCATCGACCTACTCGGCGCCATTCCGGAGGATGCGATGCTCGCCAATGCGACTCTGGGACAGGTCGCGAAAACCACGCGCGGGACCTTCCTGAACGGCAAGACCAAGGCGCGTCGTCGTGTTCAGAAAGTCATCATCGGCGCGATGAACTCCTCGCACACGATGGAGTATTTCAAGCCAGGCACACTCATCATTACGCCAGGCGATCGCGAAGACGTGATCCTCGCGGCGCTCTCCACCTGTGCGCTGGGCGAGTTGGATGGACAGTCGATTGCCGGCCTCGTGCTCTCGGGCGATCTGCTTCCGAGCAACCCGGTGATGGACCTGCTCAAGAACTCCGATGTGCCGACGATCAGTTCGCCGATGGACAGCTACAATGTCGCGAGTGCGATCCATTCCATGACCGTCAAAACATTGCCTGGCGACTCGGAGCGGATCACGAAGATCGAGTGCCTGATCGAACACTACATCGAGGTGGATCGTTTGCTGGCCAAGCTGTAGGCGAGGCTGCGTGGCGGCACATCCGTTTTCACCGGTGAACCGAGCCGCTCCTATGCGGTTGCGGTCTCTTGCGCGCCCACTTCGTCTGCGGCCGTTTTCGGCGCTGGAGGCATCGCGCGCAACTGGAGCACGACTTCCAAACCGTGCGGCTGCCGGCCCCGCGCAGTGACCGATCCGCAGCACGATTCGAGACAGGTTTTCACCAGCGCGAGCCCGAGTCCCGCGCCACCGGTGTCGCGGGTGCGAGCGGTATCGACGCGGTAGAAGGCGTCGAAGATCCGCGGCAGTTCTTCATCGGCCACACCCGGACCGTGGTCGGCAACCGTCAGGCTCACCTCGTCACCCTGCTGGCTCGCCCGCACTTCAATCGGCCCGGCCGTCCCGGCGTAACGAACTGCGTTGCGGAAGAGGTTCGCGAGCGCACGGATCAACAGATCAGGATCCGCGGCGGCCGTGAGATCGGCAGGCACGTCGATGCGAAATTCCGCGCCGTCGGTGGACTCGCGACGCAATGCTTCGTCCACGGCTTTGCGGAGCGCCACGGGTTGAAGACGAATCGCCGAGGCGCCGAACGAGGCCTTGGAAAACGAAAGCAATTCCCCGACGAGACTCGCAATTTGCTCTGCCTTTTCCGTAGCTGCCCGGACGTACGCCGTCTGCTCCGGCGACGCCCGTTGATCGAGAATCCCGAGCGCCAGCTGCAACCGCGCGAGAGGTGAGCAAAGCTCGTGTGCGATGTCGCCGAGGAAACGCTTTTGGCCCTTCAGAAAGCCATCGAGACGATCGGCCATTTGGTCGATCGATTCGCCCAGCGAACCGAGCTCGTCGCGGCGCCGCATCTTCAGCCGCACATCAAACCGACCCTCCGCGATCTCGCGGGTTGCCGCGCGCATTTTCCCGACTGAACGAGTGATGCCGTGTACGAGCGGAAACCAGAAGAGCAGGGAAAAAATGACGGCGCCGATACCGGACGCGAGCCATGGCTTGGGATTGAAAATCAGGCCGCCGCCGCTCATCGAGCTCGAACGCGCCACGAGGACGACGCGCAGCGGATCACCGGCCAGCCAGTTATCCACACGCGCGCTGGTCAGCAGCCAGTATTGCGTCGGATTGGTCGTCCGCATGATCGCCCGCAGCGGCGGTCGGCGGCGTGATCGCCATGGTCCTTCAAAAGGTCGTGCATCAGTCGGAGCGTTTTGGGCAGCACGCGCGTCTCCCGTGGGCCTTGGCCCGAAATCGCGCCGCATGATCCGCTCCTGCACTTCCCGCGGGAGTGCCGCCGCATCACCGACCAGCAGATTCGCGTCCTCGTCCAGCAACGCGAACCGCACGCGGTGCGCCTCGCTGTACCGTTCAACGACCTGGGGCCATTCGGCGGGTGACGTGACATTCAGCTCACCGACGATCAGGTCGCGCACGGCCTCGATTCGTTCCCGGGCGCCGCTGGCGAGGAGCCAGTCGAGATTGAGGCTGAACTGCGCGTTGAAGAGCAACGTGAAGACCGCCGCAAGCACCACCAGGTTCAGAAAGAACCAGAGCAGGATTTTGACGTAGAGCGACAGCCAGGGGCGCATGATCTTATTCCGCGTCCGGATTGATGAGCATGTAGCCGAGTGCGCGCACGGTGCGGATGAACCGCGGGTGCTTTGGATCGTCGCCAAGCTTCTTCCGCAACGCCCAGATGTGAACGTCGATTGAACGATCGAGCCCGTCGTATTCGCGCTCGGCCACGGCTTCGATGAGCTGCTCGCGGCTCTTCACACGACCGCGCGAGCGGGCCAGTGCAGCGAGGAGTTCGAACTCGAGCGCCGTCAGCGTGAGCGGCCGCTGATCGAGCATCGCAAGATGTGCCGCCGTATTGATGCGCAGCGGACCGACTACGATTTCCGACTCAGCGCGCGCTTCCGCCGGTGTGGACAACCGCGTGGTGCGACGCGTCACCGCGCGCAGGCGGGCCAGCAATTCGCGCGACGAAAACGTCTTCGGCAAATAATCATCGGCGCCCAATTCGAGTCCGACGATCCGGTCCGTTTCTTCGCCCCGCGAGGTGAGCATCAAAACCGGCACATCCGAGTGGCTGCGGATTCGCTTCAAGACTTCGAAGCCGTCGAGGCTCGGCAGCATCACATCGAGAATCACCGCCGAGAACTTCTCGCGGACGGCGCGGTCCGCGCCGGCAAGTCCATCGTGTTCCGCGACCACCGCGTAGCCGATCGGGTCGAGGTAATCTTTGATCAGTGCGCAGAGCTCACGATCATCATCGATCACGAGCACCGGCGTCGCTCCGCTCGCCCGGGCCGCGGGATTTCGGGAGGAAGGCGTGAGCGACATGATCGGCGGTGATTCGCACGAAACTAGGCTGCGCATGGGGAAAGGCGCGCAACTTAACGAACTCTTAACACTTTTCATGGCCCGTCCTAACCAGCGCCTAACAAAGCGATTGTATCACTGAGCATGAGACGCCGCCGAACGCGGTTCCCTCAGGCCCGTTCGCCAAGGCGCGCAGGTCTCAACGTTCCAACAAACCTACGACTGCATATCATGAAAATCACATCGACCCTCCTCCTCTCTGCTCTGGCTCTGGCGGCTTCCGCCACGCTCGGCATTGCGCAAGACGCTGATCGCGGCGACCGCCGCGGCACCCCCGAAGAATTCCGTCAACGCATGACGGAGCGCCTGAAGACCTCGCTCAAGGTTTCCGATGAGGAATGGACCGTCATCCAGCCTCTCATCGAGAAAGTGCAGGCCAAGCAACGTGACGCGATGGGTGGTGGCGGGTTTGGCGGCCGGCGTGGTGGCGGCGGCGGCGACAACAACCAGGGTGGCGGCACTCGCTCCGATCGCCCCGGCTCCACCGAGCGGGATGCGTTGCGCACCGCGCTCGAAAGCGACAGCACTTCGCCCGACGAGCTGAAGGCCAAGCTGACGGCCGTCCGTGAGCAGCGCAAGAAGGCGCAAGCCGAACTCGCGCAGGCTCGCGAAGAGCTGAAGAAAGTCGTGACCGTGCGGCAGGAAGCCGCGTTGGTCTCGATGGGCATGCTCGAATAGTTTCGCTGCGTGACCGAGGCCCCCACTCCGTCCACGACTGACCCGCGCCAGGATCTTCTGGCGTCCATGGTGGAGAGTCATCAGCTCTCTCCCATGGACGCCGAAGCCCTGGCTCGCGCCATTCTCGCGGGAGAAGTACGTGCTGATACGGAGGAGGAAGTATTGCGCTGGCTGGCCGACGAGTACGGCCTCGGCTTTGCGACACTGGAGAACATTGATCCGGATCGCGCACTGCTCGCGAAATTCTCCGCGCGAGTTCTGTTAAAGGAAGAGCTGCTGCCGCTGCGCGAAGTGGACGGCACGTTGGAAGTCGCGGTGAGCCGGCTCTTCCGGACCCCGGGGCTCGATAGTCTCCGTTCGTCCACCACGCTCAAGCTGCAGCCGGTGCTCGCGCCCAGCGAAGCACTGCAGCGCGAGATCAAAAAGCATCTCGGCGTCGGTGCAGACACGCTGAACCTGCTCGAGCAGGATGACAGTTTTCAGGTCGTTTCTGACGATCGGCAGGATGACGGCGATCTGGACAAGGCGGCGGAAGACGCGTCGATCATCCGCTTCGTTAATCAGGTGCTCAGCGATGCGATCTCGCTGCGCGCATCGGACATTCACGTCGAGCCGTTTGAGCACGAACTGCGCATCCGCTACCGCATCGACGGTCTCTTGCAGGAAGTGCCGGTGCCCGGTCAGATCAAGCGCTTCCAGCCGGCGATCGTTTCGCGGATCAAAATCCTGAGCAATCTCAACATCGCGGAGAAGCGTGTTCCGCAGGACGGCCGCATCAAAATCCGGGTGAAAGGAACGGACGTGGACATCCGCGTTTCGGTGATCCCAATGCTGCACGGTGAGGCGACCGTGATGCGTCTCTTGCGCCAGGACTCGGGAATGATCGGGCTCAATGGGCTCGGCATGGCGGAACGCGAACGGGCGCTTTTCGAGAAGGTATTGGAGATGCCGCACGGCATTGCGCTCGTCACCGGGCCGACCGGCAGTGGAAAAACCACGACGCTTTACAGCGCGTTGCATCAGATCAACGACTCGATCCGTAAGATCATCACGATCGAAGATCCCGTCGAGTATCAGCTCAAAGGCATCAACCAGATTCAGGTCGCCGAAAAGGCCGGCCTGACTTTCGCGCGCGGTTTGCGCGCCATTTTGCGGCACGATCCGGACGTCGTGCTCATCGGAGAAATCCGCGATCAGGAAACGGCGCAGATCGCCGTGCAGGCGTCGCTCACTGGTCACATGGTTTTCTCCACGCTCCACACGAACGACGCGCCGGGCGCGCTCACGCGCCTCGTGGATATGGGCGTCGAGCCGTATCTCGTCGCGTCGTCGCTCGAGGCAGTCATCGCCCAGCGGCTGGTGCGGACGCTCTGCGCGGAATGCAAAGAAGAGGACGTCAGCCCGCGGATCAAAGCGTTGCGTGACCGAGTGGAAGCGCTGCGCGATACCACCATTTATCGGTTTGTCGGCTGCAAGGCGTGCCGCATGACGGGTTACACCGGCCGACGGCCCGTGTTCGAACTCATGACGATGAGCCCGAAGATTCGCGAGGTGCTGTTGCGCGGCGGATCGAGCGGCGAAATCAAGGATCTTGCCCGCAAGGAAGGCATGCCGAATCTGATCGAAGACGGCTGGCGGCTTGTGCGCATGGGCATCACCACGCCAGCCGAAGTGCTCCGCGTTTCCAAAGACGAAGGCGACGTCGCTTTTGCGGCTCCGGCCTAACGCTGCGCCATGCCCGTCTTCGAATACAAAGCCATGCAGGCAAACGGCGTTGCGACGCAAGGTCGCATCGACGCTGGCGGTCGGCAGGATGCCGCGCGGATGCTGGAAGAACGCGGGCTCACGCCACTTCGCCTCGCCGAGAAAGACGCTGCACCCGCGAAGTCTTCCGGCT
>JAQGOK010000134.1 GCA_028293645.1 Chthoniobacter sp. | reverse complement strand
CCGTTCACCCTTGGTCCAAACGATCGAGCCGGTGACGCTGGATGAGCCCGACTGAAATTGGAGCGTGCCGTGGATCGAGCCGGTGGCGGAAAGCAGCGCCACATAGACCGGCATCACTCCGGTTTTTGAAATCGTGGCGGTCTGGCTAAAGGTCCGCCCGTCGGCCAGCGTTCCTTTCAGAGTTGCGACTCCGGCTGAGGTGACATTGAGAAACGCGCTGCCGTCACCCTGCGGGTAGGTCGCCCCGAGGTTCTGTGCGTTTGCGAGCAGAGCGAGCGTGTAGCGACCCTCGGCGAAATGCGGCGTCGTCGCTGTCGAGGCCTGATCGCTGGCGAACGCGGCGGTGAACGTGCCATCGCTCAGGGAACCGGTGATCCGGTCGGTGCCACCCTCGAGATCAAGGTGCAAGCGGACCGCGAGCGGCGGCAGAGTTGCCGCCTGCTTGATGGCCACCTCAGCATTTCCGGCAGCGTCGAACTTGCCCTTCAATGCGTATGCTTTGCCACCGAGCGTCAGCGTTCCCGAAAAGGCGCCAGCCGCCGTCGTTTTGACGTTTAGAAAGCCGGAACTCGCATGCGTCATCGGGCTGCCGGTGATCAGGCCGTTGTAGCTGCCCTTGCGGGCGTAAAACGGGTTCTCACGGAAGTGTGCGGTGAGCGACAGGCCTTCCTGCATGGTGAAGCTCAACGCCGCGTTCGTGGAGTTTACGCTGCCCGACCACCGGTCAAAGATCCAGCCGGGCGCCGCCTTTGCGGTGATGGTGTAATGGGTCCCGAGTTCGCGATTGCTGGTCCCCAGATAGCCTGCTGTGACCGATCCGGAGCCGGTCGTGCTCACCAGCAACGGTTGGAGAACCACAAAACGAAAACTCCGAGTGAGTTCCTTGATGGTGCCACCCGCCGCATCCAGACTGCGCACGCGCACGGTGTTGGTGCCGGGTGTCAGGCCAGTGACCAGACCCGTCCAGGCCTTGGTCCCGACGAGGCTGCGAAACTCAGTGGTTCCGGCGGCGTTCTCGAGCCGATACATCATTCTCACTGCTGCAGGGCTCCCCCCGCTGGTGCCGGAGATGGTCGCTTGCGGCAGGATCAACCCAGCGTTGACCGCAGGGCTGGTGATCGCGAGCGAAGGTCCCATCGGTGGCGCGGTGAGCACGACCCAGTAGTGTTTATACGTGCTGTCCGCGTCGTAGTGGTAACCGACGCCGATCGACGTCTGCTCGGCGAAGAACGAGTTCTGCGCCATCAGATGCATCTTGTGCGACGGCGAAGTCATCCAGTTGGACCACGCATTCTGCGGAGTCGGGTAACCAGCCGCCAGTGACTCAATGTTGTTGCCGCTCTGCGCCTGATCGTAGTGCGAAGGCAATGGGTAGCCCTCTTCACGGATCAGCGTGTTCGCCCCTTTACCGTCTGGGTCCACGTGGGCGAAGTAGTCGCGTCGGGCAAGATCGATGGCCTTGGCGCGCGCTACTTTGGAAAGAATCGTATTCACCTCCACGAAGTCGCGCCCCTGACCCGAAGCGTTCGAGAGGAGCGTCACAATCTGCTGCTCCTGTGAACTCAGTTGGGCCCGAGCCGGAGCGACCGCTGCCGTGACCACAACCAGGGTCAGGATCAGGTGAAAAAGGCGGAACGCAGAAGGCATTAAATTTCTTGGGGCGACCTCCTGCCCTTTTTGGGGACAGAAGTCAAAACCAAGCTGTAGCCGGATACGTGCCAGCGGTGTTTCCCTCCTCAATCCCCGTGAGGCCGCCCTGCCCCGCACGGATCACCAGACCGACCGAAGCGCGTGGATGGTAATGCTCGGAACGGTCGGCGCTGCGCCGCCTGGTGTCTCGAGGCTGAGACGACGCGAGACGGAGCTTGGGAAGATCAACTCCGTCAGCGTCGTCTCGCCCGCTTGCGCGAAGACTTCCAGCGACGAGGTATCCAGGAACAGCCGTAAACTCAAACGTCCCTCGACGAGGCGAACCGGTGCCTCATGCTTCGTCGCGAACCCGCGATGGAATCCGCTTTGCCCGGAGCGCGTGCGATCCACTGCAAGTCGCTGACTCGTCGCGTCGTAAGCGATCGAGGTTTGTTCATCCGGACCCGTATGGAGGTGCAGCGAGAACGGCGCCTTTTCGCCGACACCAGCCAAAGCGATCTCCACTTCCAGCAGCGGCGGAAGGTTCTTTTGCGCGGCCAGCCACTCGGAAGCCTCCGCGAACGTGCCGCCGGCAAAACGAAGCGGCGCGGGAGCTCGGAGTTTTTGCAATTCCACGACCGGCTGTTGAATGAGCCGCAAGCCGTCCGGCATGCGACGAAGGCTGAGTGCACGCGGGATGCTCATCGCGCTGCGCCATGGCGTTGTGGGCACCTCGTTCGCGTATTGCCAGTTGCTCATCCAGCCGAGCCAGACGCGGCGACCGTCCTCTTTGGGAACGTCGGACCAGGAAACGGCTGCATAAAAGTCTGCGCCGAAGTCCGCCCAAAGCACGTTGTCGGCACCCGAACGCGCCGGCTCGTCGGCAAAAATCACCTGGTCCAGATTGATATGCCCCCAACCGCCCGACTGATGATCCACGACCTGCAACCGGGCGCTTTTGCCGCGAAGATCGTCAACCTCCCACGACTTCCACGCGAGCCGCTCCCGCTCGTCCCCTGTTGCGGTCCGCACGATCTTTCCATCGACGAGAAGGTTCACGCACGTCTGCCCAGCGAAAGCGCCGCCGCCGATCTGGAAGGAGATGTGCCGCGCGCCGATCTCAAAATCCGGCGAGGTCAACGTCCCCTGCGGGCCGTCCCCGCCCCGGTAGGAATTGACGAGACCAGCGCCCCGGAAGCCAGTCACCGGCTGCTGATTCGGCAGGGTGCCGCGTGCCGGGGCGGCGCCAAACGCTTCCCCCTCCACTTTCCATCCGCCGTAGTCCGCGCCTTCAAAATCCGCGAATACCTTGCCCTCGGGAATGAACTCGGCGCGTTCCGCTGCCGGTCCGTCCGCGACGAAGCGCGAGCCGTCGAAATCCCCAACAAAGTACTGGCAAGCCGATCCGCCAGCCGGCCCGCCGGGATTGATGTTTACGATGAGCACCCATTTCGCGGGGCCGGATTCACCTTCGATGGCCAGCGGAAAGAGATCCGGGCATTCCCACAACCCACCGGTCGCGCCCGCCGGTCCGAACTCACCGGTCAACTTCCACGACTTAAGATCGCTCGAGCTGTAGAACTCGATCTTTTGCTCCGCTGCCAGCGCTACGGTCATGATCCAGCGTTGCGTCGCCTCATGCCAGGCGACCTTCGGATCCCGAAAGTCGGCCTTTTGGATGTCCAGCACGGGATTCCCCGGAAACTTCGTCCACGTGCGCCCGCGGTCATTCGAGAAGGCGAGGCGCTGATCCTGGCGTTTCGGTTGGTGGCCCGTGTAGATCGCGACGAGCGGCGGCTGACCATCTTTGCCAAAGCCACTGGTGTTCTTCCAATCCACCACGGCGCTGCCCGAAAAGATCATCACCCCGTCCTCCTCCGCCAATGCGAGCGGCAGATGTTCCCAATGCACCAGATCGCGACTGACCGCGTGGCCCCAGCTCATGTGACCCCATTTATTCCCGTGCGGATTGTATTGGTAAAACAGGTGCCACTCGCCTTCGAAGAAGACCATTCCGTTCGGGTCGTTCATCCAGTTCCGCTCCGGCGTGAAGTGAAACTGCGGGCGAAACGGCTCTCGATATTTCTCCTGCGCGGAAGCGGTCGCGACGATCAGGAGTAAACAGGCGATGAGCTTAAACATGGCTGGAAAACGTGGCGTTTTGGAAAGGCGCCCGCAGGTGCTCGGGCATCGGCGGAGTCGCTCCGTCACATGAGCAAACATAGGCCGCGATCTCGTTCGCGCGGTCGCCCATCGTTTGCAGATCCCAGCCCGCGAGCATCCCGATGGCGACGGCAGCCGTGAACGAGTCGCCCGCGCCAACCGTGTCTTTGACCTCGATCGCAATCCCCGAGTGTTCGGACCAGCGCGCGCCATCGTAAAGCATGCTGCCGCGCGCGCCGCAGGTGTAAGCGACCAGCCGCAATCCGTAACGCTCGGCAAGCTCCGCGAGTTGCTGCTGCTCGTCCGCACCGGACAGGTTGAGTAATCGCACGAGCACAGGAAGCTCGGTGTCGTTCAGCTTCAGAATGTTCGCGATTTCCAGCGATCCCTGGATCAGCTCTCGGGAAAAGAACGTCTGCCGTAGATTGATGTCAAAGATCCGCAAGGCGGTTCGCGGCGAGCTCGCGATCATGGTCCGAATTGCGGTGCGCGACGGTTCGCAGCGCTGCCCGAGCGAGCCGAAGCAAACCACGTCGGCGCTCTTCACCGCGGCGAGCGCAGCCGCATCCGCTGCGAGATGGTCCCAGGCCACTCCTTCATGAATCGTATATTGAGGCTGGCCGTCCGCGGCCACTTCGACCGTCACCGTGCCGGTCGGATAGTCAGAGTCGATCCCGACGCAATCAGTCGGCAAACCAAGCGTTTGCAGACGCGCCAGGATCTCCCGACCGAGCGCATCGTCACCCACGCGGCTCACCACGCTCGCCGTCGCGCCGAGTGCATAGGCGTGATACGCGAAATTCGCGGGCGCGCCGCCCATCTTCTTCCCGCTCGGGAACACGTCCCAGAGCACTTCGCCGATGCCGACTGCTTTGAAGCTCATCGAGGAATGCAGGGGTCGCAGCTCAGACCTGGACCCCGAGTTTGCGTTGGATGTCCTCGAGCGGAATGCCTTTCGTTTCCGGCACCATCGTTTTCACCCAGATCAGCTGGAGCACCATCATGAAGCAGAAGAAAAGGAACACGTAGCCCGGCGCGAAAGCGGAGACCATGGCGGGGAAGAAGGTGGTCAGCAGCGCCGCGAAGATCCAGTGCGTGGCGCTTCCGAGCGCCTGGCCGGTGGCGCGGAATTGATTCGGGAAAATCTCGGAAATCAGCACCCAGATGACGGTGCCCTGTCCGATCGCATGTGCCGCGATGAACGCGAAGATGCACGCCGGCACGATCGCGAAATGCTCGGTGAAGAACGCCCAGGCGCAGAGACCGAGCGACGCGATGTACCCGAAGGAACCGATCGTCAGCAGCGTCCGACGCCCCAGCCGATCAATCAGCCAGATCCCGACGAAGGTGAACACCAGATTGGTGATGCCGATGCCGACCGATTGGAGGAGCGCCGCCTTCTCGCCGAGTCCGGTCAGCGCGAAGATCCGCGGCGCGAAGTAGAGGATCGCGTTGATGCCGGAGAGCTGGTTGAAAAATGCGACGAGGAACGCGAGCAGGATCGGCACGCGCAGCCGCATCGACCAGAAACCAGAGGTGCTCCTTTGCTCGGATGAGGCCGCGACGATGGCATTCGCCTCCGCCTCAATCCGCTCCGGCGAGGCGTCCGGCTCGATCAGGCGCAGCACTTTCAAACCGCGTTCCCGGTCCCCTTTTCGCGTGAGCAACCAGCGCGGACTTTCCGGCAAACCGAAGCACATCAGCGTGTAAGCCACCGATGGGAACGCCGCGATCCCCAGCATCCAGCGCCACGCGTTTTCGCCAAGGCCACTGAGCAGCGCGTTGGAGGCAAAGGCGACCACGATGCCGAAGACGATGTTGAACTGGAACATCCCCGCGAGCCGCCCGCGATGCGCAGGCGGAGCGATCTCCGAGATGTAGAGCGGCGCCGCAATGGTCGAGACGCCGATGCCGACGCCACCGAGAAACCGGGCGATCAGGAACGAGTTGATGTCCCACGCCAGGCCGCAACCGACGGCAGTGAGAATGTAGAGCACACCGATCCAGATGAGCGTCGCTTTGCGTCCCCAACGATCAGTCGGCCAGCCGCCGATCAACGAGCCGAGCACCGTGCCGTAAAGCGCGGCACCCATGGCAATGCCGTGCATGCCAGGGCTCAGGTTCCAGAGTGACTGGATCTTTTGCTCCGCTCCCGAGATGACGACGGTGTCGAATCCGAACAGAAACCCGGCAA
>JAQGOK010000114.1 GCA_028293645.1 Chthoniobacter sp. | reverse complement strand
AGCATGGTGACGGGCGACCTGAACATGGCCCTGGTCGAATGGGTGGTGCAGTACCGCATCATCGACGCGCGGCAGTATCTCTTCGCGGTGCGTTCACCGGGCGGAACCGTGCGCGACGCCAGCGAATCCGTGATGCGGGAAGTGGTTGGCGATCGGACCGTCGATGAGGTGCTGACGATCGGCCGGCAGGAGATCGAAAACGAGTCGCTCGAGCGATTGAAGAAGATCACCGAACATTACGGCCTCGGAGTGAGCGTGATGCAGGTGCAGCTGAAGAACGTGCACCCGCCGCGCGGGGTGCAGGCTTCGTTCAATGAAGTCAATCAGGCCCAGCAGGAGCGGGAGCAATTGATCAATGTCGCCAATGGCGAATACAACAAAGCTGTCCCGCGAGCGCGGGGCGAGGCCGACCAAAAGCTGAGCGGGGCGCAAGGCTACGCGCTGAAACGCGTGAACGAAGCGCAAGGCGACGCCGAGCGTTTTAATGCTCTGCTCAGCGAATACCTCAAGGCACCCGAAGTGACGCGGCAGCGCATTTACCTGGAAACGATGGCCGAGGTGCTGCCCAGCCTCGAACGCAAGGTGATCCTTGACGAGAAAGTCGGCGGGTTGCTCCCGCTGCTGCAACTCGACACCAAACCAACCGCCAAATAGCGCTGCCTTTTCTCATGAAGAACCCCATCGCCTTTTGGTTGCTCGTCGCAGTCGCCATTCTTTCGCTGCTCATCGTGAGCGGCGCCTTCTACGTCGTGTCCGAAACCGAGCAGGTCATCGTCACGCAATTCGGCAAGCCTGTTGGCGAACCGATCACCACAGCCGGGGTGCATTTCAAGACGCCCTTCGTGCAGGACGTTCATCGCATCGAGAAACGCATCCTGGAGTGGGACGGACCGACCGCCGAGATGCCGACCAAAGACAAGCTCTACATCGTGGTCGATTCCTTCGGCCGCTGGCGGATCAATGATCCGATGCGCTTCTTCATTCGGCTGCGCGATTTGCGCAGCGCGCAGTCCCGCCTCGACGACATCCTCGGCAGCGAGACGCGCAACACCGTTGCGCGCCACGAGTTGGTCGAACTCATCCGCACCGACAAGACCCGCAAGGCCGCCATCGACGACACGCTTGTTGTCGGCAGCGGATCCGTCGCCGCTGGTCTGCCGGCCATCAGGTTTGGCCGCGTGTCTCTCGAACAGGAGATCGGCGAGCAAGCGCGCGAGAAGCTGAGAGAATTCGGCGTCGAGCTGCTCGATATCCGTTTCAAACGGATCAACTACAATCCCGCCGTCAGCTCCAAGGTCTTCGAGCGGATGATCAGCGAGCGCCGCCAGATCGCGGAACGCTTCCGCAGCGAGGGCGCCGGCGAAGCCGCGCGGATCATCGGCACCAAAGAACGGGACATGCAGCAGATCGAGTCGGAGGCTTATCGGAAGTTGCAGGGCATCCAGGGCAAGGCCGATGCCGAAGCGACTTCGATTTATGCGGGCGCTTACAATCAGACCGCTGAAGCGCGCGAGTTCTACAGCTTCACGCGTGCGCTGGAGACCTATCGCACCTCCTTTCAACGCGACACCACGCTGGTGCTGACGACCGAAGGCAGCTTCCTCCGCTTCCTCAAAGGCGAAGCTCCCGCCGCCTTGGGTGCCGCCCCAGCGATGCCAGCGCCTGCGCCGAAGCTTCCTGCGCCAGCGCGAGTCGATCCGTTGCCGCTTCCGAGCCCGGCGCCAGCGCCGGCTGTTGTCCCTGCGCAATAGCGAAGATTCGATCAGGTGTCCCTGAGCGGCGTGCTGGCGGTCTTGAGTAACAGGTCGCGGATCGAGTGATCGGCACGCGTGATCGTGTCGAAGACGCTGGCCCCAAGAGCCACGAGGACCGTGCGCTCAGCAGCTACCGCGGAGACCTGCCAGACCCGATCATGGAGCAGCGCGCGTTCGCCGAAGTGATCGCCGGGGCCGACTGACCGCCCGCTTTCACCATCGGGCGAGCTGAGCTGGATGGAGCCAGTTTTGACAATGTAGAAGGAGAACGCGGGCTCCCCCGCGTTAAAGAGCGTGTCGCCTTTCTCGAGGTGCATCTCGCGCAGGATTTGCGTCGGCTTCGACTGAAAGAGCGTGATGTCGCGCGGGAAGAACAGGTCCAGCGTCCAATCGAGCATCACGCGCAGCTTCCGCTCAAGGCCGGGCAGCTTCAGCAGGTAAATGCTGCGCCAGAGCCACCAGGCGATGAACCCGGAAAACTTCATCCCGAGAATCTCTGCGACCGCGGCGTGGTGTCCGATGGATGCCAGTTCGCCGAGACCGGTGAAAGTGAACGCGCGGGGCGCTTCGCTCTCCATCAAAACGCGCGCGATGTTCTCGCCAAGCAAGGTGCCTTGCCGCGTGGCGAACTGCGCGGTGGGTGGGCAAAAACGCCGTGCATCCGTGGGTGACCCGGCTTTCGGGCTTGGCATCGGCACGGCTGCGCAATCCCCGGCGGCCCAGAGCTGCGTGGAGCCTTCCACCCGCAGCGTCGGCTCGGTGATGACGCGCCCTTTTTCGCAGGTCAGTTTGTTCGCGCGACACAGCTCGGTGAGGAGTGGATGCGGTGCGTTGCCGACTGTGGAGATGACGGTGTGCGTCTCGATCATTGCGCCTTCGCCGAACCAGACTTTGCTCGCGGTCATCGCGGAAACGCGCGCGCCGAGGATCAACTCGACGCCACGTGCGCGGAGGTTCGCTTCGCAGTACGCGCCGAGCGAGGCGCTGATCTCGGGGAGCAAGTGCTCGCCGCTGTGAATCAACGCGACCCGAAACTCTTCCGCCTGGAGCCGAGGATAAAAGCTCAGGATTTCCGCGCCGAGATCGTGAATCTGTCCCGCGGTTTCCACGCCGGAGTAGCCGCCGCCGACCACGACGAAGGTGAGCAAACGTCGGCGCTCTTCGACGCGCGCTTCAAGGGCAGCTTCTTCGAAGCGATCGATGATCGCAGCGCGGAGCTTCAAGGCGTCGCCGACATTCTTCAGCAGAAACGCGTGCTCCGGCATGCCCGGCACTCGGCTCAAATCGACGATGCCCCCAAACGCGAGCACCAGATGCTCGAATCGAACGTCCACGTTTTGCGTAAAGTCCCCGGCATTCACGACCAGCCTGCGCCCATCGAGGTCGATGGTCTGGATGCTGCCGCGCAGCACCGTGACACCGGGGCAAAGGCGCCGCAGTGGATTAACGATGTGGCGCGGCGAAATGGACGAACCGACCACTTCCGCGAGCATCGGCTGGAAGACCATGAAGTTTTGATCGGCAAGCAACGCCACGCGGCGATGAGCCTTTTCTCCGAGTTGTCTGGCCAAAGCCCGCGCGCAATAGACGCCGGCGAATCCACCTCCAGCGATGACTACATCAAACTGAAGCGAAGTGCCGCCGTTGCTGGAAATCGGAGTCATGGAAATGGAGTCGGATT
>JAQGOK010000111.1 GCA_028293645.1 Chthoniobacter sp. | reverse complement strand
CGGTTGGTTGGACCTGGATCGAGGTAATGCTGATCCGATTGAGATCCTTTCGGTCTCCGGTGGGTCTCGAATGACGGACAACCTGGAAGTCTTTCCGAAAGTTGACGCGGATCCCCAAGGCAACTTCCGTGTCCGCTTCTTCCTTCATGGCCTCCGCCATCTCGGTGAAAAGGCGCAGGCAAGGGCTTCGAAACTTCAAACTTGGGAAGAACTTCGCATCATGGTGGAGCTGAACAATCCAGCTACGCGTCTCGCGGTGACCCTCCTCACCGAAGACTATGAGATGATTGGTTGGGCGCCACGCTACCTCGTGGACGATCTGATTTCCTCTGTCCCAAACGCGCCCGAGCTATCCGCGAAAGTCGCGCGAGTGAATTTGGAGGGCGCGCCGTTGAATCAACGCATCCTCATCGACTTCACCGGTCGCGCACCCAAAGATCGGGAGCCAATGTCCACGCCGGACTTTCGGCCGCTGATCGAATGATTCGCTGATCAGCGCGAGAGCTTCGCGTGTGTGAGATAGGTGAACATCAACGGCGGGCTGGCGGACGGCGTTCGTACTCGATTGCCGCGATGCGCTCCATCACGCGCTCGCTGAGTCGCTGGTAAAGCGCGCGTCCGGATTCGCCGGCGAGATCGTCGGCGTGGAAGCGGATCGGTTCGCCGACCACGAGAGTGATCGGTCGGAACGGGCGCGGTTTGCCGCCCCTTGGAAATGCTTCGTACGCGCCGAAGATGCGCATCGGCACCACCGGAGCGAGCGTCTTCGCGATCACGAGGCCGAGGCCGGGTTGCGCGGGTTGCAGTTGCCCATCGAGGGTGCGCGCACCTTCCGGAAAAATAACGGTGCAATGGCCGGCCCGGATCAGCTTGATGACCGACTTCAACGCGCTCATGTCGGCGCGGATTTGATCGACCGGGATGACGTTTAGCTTCGGGAAGAGCCGGCCCAGGATGGGCCAATCCATGAGCGTCTTCCGAGCGAGGTAATGGATCTCGCGCCGGCAGGCGATGCCGGCGAGTGGCGGATCCAGATAGCTTTGATGGTTCATCGCCAGGATCGCCGGGCCGTCTTCGATGATCCGCTCGCGATGCACGACTCGGAAGCCGAACAGCGTCTTCGCGATGAACTGCGAGAGTTGATAACTCGACTGATACCAGGCGCCCATTTTGCGATCTCCAACTCCTCAGCCGCGGAAGAACCTGCGCGCGGAGAGGCTCACAGCTCGCCGAGCGGCAGGCCCTTTTGTTTGAGCCGGCCGAAGATTTCGCCGACGACGCCTTCCACCGTAAGGTTCGAGCTGTCGATGACGTGGGCGTCTTCCGCGATGATCAGCGGCGAGGCGCGGCGGGTGGAATCAATCTTGTCGCGGGCCACGATCGAGTCCTGCAAACCCTGCCGCGCGCGGCGGAGCGCGCGGACTTCGGCGGAGGCATCGATGTAAAACTTGTAGGGGGTCTCAGGAAAAACCGCGGACCCGATGTCGCGGCCTTCCATCACGATGTCGTGATCCGCGAGATACTCTCGCTGCAATGGAACGAGGAGGCGACGGACCTCAGGGACGGTCGCGATGTTGGAGACGTTGCGGTTCACCGCCTCTTCGCTCAGGAATGGCGTCGGATCGATGCCGTTGATCGTGATGGTCGATTCCATCTGCGAGAGCCCGCAAACAATGTGAGTGTCGGCGAGCAAGGCCACGACCTTATCTGGCTCAAGCGTCGGCACCTGCTGTTCCACCGCGTGCCAGGTCACGGCGCGATACATGGCACCGGTGTTGATGTAAACGTAGCGGAGCTTGCGTGCGAGGGCGCGGGCAACGCTGCTCTTGCCCGAGGCGGCCGGTCCGTCGATGGCGATGATGACGTGTGAGGGATCCACAGTCACAACGTCACGAGGGCAGCATGGTTACGACCGGAGTTTGCGGATCGTTTGGCGGCTTGAGGATCCTTTCGAGTTCCTTGTAAAAACCGGGATACGAGGTGTTCACACACTCCGTGTTGGTGATCGTCGTCTCGCCTTCGGCAAACAGGCCCGCGATGGCGAAAGCCATGGCGATGCGGTGATCGCCAAAGCTATCGAGACGCGCTCCGTGCAAGGGCAGTCCGCCGAAAATCTCAAGGCCGTCTTCGGTCTCGCCGACCTGGGCACCCATTGCGCGTAGATTCGTGGCGATCGCGGCAAGGCGATCGGTTTCTTTCACCCGGAGCTCGTTCGCATTTGCGATCACGGTTTTGCCGCTGGCGAGCGCACCGGCGACGGCGAGAATCGGGAGCTCGTCAATGACGTTGGGGATCTCTCTGCCTTCGATCGTGGTCCCCCGCAGGCGCGCGCCGCGGACTTCGATGCCGCCCATTGGTTCGGCGTCGTTTTGCTCGACCACCTCGCGCACCTGAGCGCCCATGCGCACCAGCACCGCGAGCACGCCCATGCGCGTTTCGTTCAGGCCGACATTGCGCACCAGCAAATGCGAGCGCGGTTGAGCAGCAGCGGCGACCATCCAAAATGCCGCACTGGAGATGTCGCCCGGCACGGTGAAGTCGCGCGATTCCGGAGTGAGGCCACCGTGAATGGCGACCGTGAGCTCGTTCTTCTGCGGCCGCACGAGGAAATATTCGAGCATCCGTTCCGTGTGATCGCGGCTTTGGTTCGGCTCGGTGACGCTGGTCTTTCCGCTCGCAAACATGCCCGCGAGCAACACGGCGCTTTTTACCTGCGCGCTGGCGACCGGAGTGGAGAAACTGATCGGCTGGAGCTGCGTGCCCTCAATCCGGAGCGGCGGGCGTCCGTCGTTGCCTTCAGCGGTGATCTTCGCGCCCATCTGGGTGAGCGGTTCGATAACGCGTTTCATCGGACGCCTGGAGAGCGAGGCGTCGCCGATCAACCGGCTCTTGAATGGCTGACCCGCAAGGAGGCCGGCGAGCAGACGCATGGTGGTGCCGGAGTTCCCGCAATCGATATCGTGCTTGGGCGCGGTGAAGACGCGACGTTTGCCGTGCACGATGAGCGTGGTTTCATCGGCGGCCTCGATCTCGATGCCGAGCGCGCGCATGGCGCCGACGGTGCAGAGGCAGTCTTCGCTCGCGAGGAAGCCTTTGATCACGCAGGCACCATTCGCCATGGCGGCGAGAATGACTGCGCGATGGGAAATGCTTTTGTCGCCCGGGACCTGCAGCTCGCACTGCATTACGGGAGCGCGGTGAATCTTCCAGTCAGACATTCGGGCGAGGGGGCAGCCGCAGCCGATCGCGCTGCGTTTTGGCTTCGGTGAGGAGATCGGTCATGGGTCGGTTGCGGTCGAGGAGTGTTATGAATTCGCGGAGTTTTTCAATCATTGCCTCCGCGGCACGGCGAACGGCGGTGTGATTGGTGCCGAGGATCTCCGCCCACATTTCCGGCGGCCCGCTGGCAACCCGGGTCGTGTCGCGAAATCCAGGCCCGCAAAAATCCAGCGCCCGGGGGTTTTCGCTGACGATCAGATTGATCAAAGTCGCGGCGAGCAGGTGCGGCAAATGGCTGACCAGCGCGACGATTTCGTCGTGCTCTTCGGGCGCAAGTTCGAGCACACGCGCGCCGAGGCTGATCCAGAAATCCTTCACCATCGCGACCGCTTCCACATCGGAATCGGGCGTCGGGGTGACGATGGAAACCGCGTTGCGAAACAGATCGTCCCGAGCGGCGTCGAGCCCGGTTTGTTCCGAGCCGGCCATGGGGTGGCTGCCGACGAAACGTCCACGGCTGCGAAAGATCTCGGCGAGCTCTGCGCACACGGGAGCTTTGACGCTTCCGACGTCCGTCACGATTGCAGCGGCGGGAATGGCTCCCGCGATCTGCCTGGCGAGATCCGGCATGGCTCCGATCGGTGTGCAAAGCACGACCAAGTCGGCATCGGCGACGACGGATTGCACATCGGTCGAAGCGCGATCCGCGATGCCGCGCTGATCGATGGCCACGACTGCTTCGGCTCGCCGCGCCCACATTGCGACTCGGTAGTTTCCGTGCAGGCGGGCCGTGAGCGCGATTGAGCCGCCGAGCAAGCCGGGGCCAAG
>JAQGOK010000106.1 GCA_028293645.1 Chthoniobacter sp. | reverse complement strand
CATGCGGAGATCGACCGGGAGGTTATCCTTTCGCTCGTCGATCACGCACCAGACATCTTTCCGCGCCTCCAGGACGACATCAGCCCGACGATCGTAAGCTCAAAAGTGCCGGAGTGGCGGGCGATCTTAGCGCAGTTTGTATTTGGCTTTGTCAGCTTCCAGCTCGAACAGCCGAAGCAGAAGGACGACGCCGTTGCGGTGTATTCTGCGGCTCTCGAGAGCTGCCTCGAAGTCTATCGTCTGGCCGTCGCACGCAGCGGAACCAATCGGCTACCACTGCTCGATGCCGCTGATGAACAGGAACGGAGCGGAACACTCCGGACCTTTGTCGAAAAGCTTGTCGCCGATCTGCCGTCGCAGCGTGCCAGGTGACTCGCCTCGCAACGCTGCGTTGTTGACTCCGGCTATGTTCGATCCTTAACCGACCGCGTCCGGTGCGTGACCGAGCTGAACCTTCAGGCGGGCGATCTCGTCGCGCATCTGGTCACGACGGGACTGGAGGACGTTGACGTGCTGCTTGGCGCGCTCAAGGCCTGCTTTGACCGCTTCGAGTTCGCCTTTCAACGCCTCGCGTTCCGTCTCAATTGCGTGGACCTGATCAAGGCTTTGTTCCAGCTGGAGTTCCATGGAGCCGATGCTGGAGCGGACGGCTTCCCGCTCCTGGCGGGCCTGCCGCAACTGTTCCGCACTGGTGGTGAGTTCGTGCGCGGCGCGCTCCAGTTCGGCGACCAGTCGATCACGCTCCGCCCGCATTGCTCCGGCCTTCTCTTCGGCCTCAGCCTGATTCTTTTCGGCACTTTCCAGCTTTTGCTGCAGCGCGCGCTCGTCGTCCGCGGCTTTCGCCCGCAGCGTCGATTCACTCTCCTGCAACGCCGTCAGCCGGCCGTTCACGTCCGAAAGTTGAACTTCTTTTTTGGTGAGTTCTTCGAGGGCTTGATCCCGATCGCTCTTGGAAGTTTGCGCCTGTTGGCGCAGCTCTTCCAGCGCCTGCTCGGTCCTTTGCAGATCGGATTGGAGGTTGGCCAGGCGGGCTTCCAATTCCCCAGTCCGCTGAGTGTTCTCCGCGAACTCGGTTTCCATCCGCGCCCGTTCGCTACGCAGGACCTCCTTGGTCCGGTCCACTTCCTGCCGAGCTTCCGCGAGCTTTCGATCGGCGTCTGCTTCGACCGCGGTGAGCTTGTCTGAATGTTCGCGGGTGCCTTGCTCCAGACGGCTTTGCGCTTCGCGTTCGATTCTCTCGACGCGGGCATTCATCTCCTGAAGCTCCGCGATGAGCTTATCACGGGCGGCACTCACCTCCGCGAGAGTCGCACGGGTTTGCTCCACCTCACGTTCCCGGGCGTGCAGATCGTCGAGCAAGCCGTCCACGCGCTGTTGCAATTCGCGGGAATCGTCCGCTGCTTCGGTGAGCTGTGTGCCCAGCTGGGCTTGCTCGTTCGCGGAGTCGGCAGCTTCGTGTTTGAGGCGGTCGAGCTCGTTTCTAGCCGCGTCCATCGTGAGCGAGGCGCCCCGCAATGCGTTCTCGCGATCGGCCAGCTCCTGGCGCGCGACGTCGCGCTCGGTTGTCACGGACTCGAGCGCCTTCTGCGCCTGCGTCAGTTGCGTTTGCAGTTGCTCCGCTTGCAAACGGGACGCTTCGCCGATGAGGGAAGTCTGCTGCGCCGTTTCCTTCAGCTCTGCGATGTCTTTCCGCGCCGTGTCGCGTTCCTGGATCAGCATGGCCGTGGACTTTTGCGCATCGCTGAGTTCGCGTTCGAAACGGCCAGCGAGTTCCTTTGCTGCGGCGAGCTCCGCGACGGCCGTCTGCGCGTGTTCGAATTGCGCCCGCAGGCCATTTCGCTCTCGCTCCAGCTCGGTGAACTGCGCGGCGACTTGAGCCAGCCGTGTGCGTTGTGACTCCAACTCCAGCCGGCCAGCTTCCACTTCGGTCCGCAAGGCATTCAATTCCTCAGCGGCATGCCCCGCGTTAATCTTCAGACTGTCGCGCTCCGCGGTCACGGTCGAAAGCTGGTCCTGCAGCCGCGTGAGCTGCCCCTGTCCGCCCGGCCCTTGACCCTTGGACGAAAGCGCCTGATTCAGCTGTGCGCGTAGTTCTGCGCGCTCCTTTTCTCCCGCGACGAGGCGATCCTGGATTCCTCCATCGCGTCTGCGCACGCTGCCTTGGCTTTCTTCGGCTGCTTTTGCGGCTTCTTTGAGTTGGTCGCGCTCGGCCCTCGTCTTCGCCAGCTCTGCGGTGAGCCGTTGAACGTCCGCGTCGCCGTGTCCGGGAGCAGCTTTTACTTTTGTTTCGACGGCCTTGAGTTGTGCGCGCGCGCTGTCCAACTCCGTCTCAAACCGCTTTCGCTCTTCCTTGAGGCGATCCACTTCGCTGCCGACGGATCTCAAATTGTCCCGCTCCGATGCGGCGGCTTCCAGATCGCCCCGCACGCGTTCCAACTCCGCACGCGAACGTTCGGTCTCGGCTCGCAGCTCAGCAGCCTGCTCCAAGGCGGACGAGAGTTCCTTTTGCTTGCGCTCCAGCTCTTCGTAAGCGCTATCCGAGGAGCCCGCGAACGCCACCAACCGGCGGCGCGTGACCAATTGCGCCGGCACGTTCGCAGATGCTGGAATTTCGATTGAGCTGCGGCAGCGCGGACAGTCGATTTTCATGCCGACCGCGCTATCGTCCGCGGCGATCTTCTGCCGGCATTCGGGGCAGTGGAACTTCAGGTCGGCCATAAGCATCAAAAAAAGGGAGGGGCAAGGCGCGTGCCAGCCAAGGCCGGTCATCATCGACCGAAGGCTCCGAGGGCGGAAGCATTTTTCTCCCGCCTCTGAGCGCCGTCGGACCCTGTAGAACAAGAGCGCTCCGAAGCCTCACCGCAACAGGCGCTTTCGACTCAAACCCCTTGGCACCGCCCGAAAATGCCGCCACCTTCGCTGCAGTGACCAAATCAACGCCTCTTGCTGCGTTCCCCCTCGAACTGCCGCCGGGCGATTTCGCTGCGTATATCTTCGACTGCGACGGGACGCTCGCGGATACCATGCCCACTCACTACCGAGCCTGGCAGACTGCGCTGGGCCGGCACGCCGAGAACTTTCCCGAGGCGATGTTTTATGAACTCGGCGGCGTGCCGACCTCCCGAATCGTCGAGATCCTCAACGAGCGGCATAGCCTCTCGCTTTCGGTTGAAGACACCGTTGCCCACAAGGAATCCGTCTTTCTCGAGCTCAGCCCGCAAATCGCGGCGATCGAGCCGGTCGTCGCGCTCGCCCGTCAGTTTTACGGCTCAAAGCCACTGGCGGTCGCTTCCGGCGGACACCGGCGCATCGTGATGACGACGTTGCGCGCGCTCGGAATCGCGGATCTCTTCGACGCGATTGTGACCGCCGAAGATTACCACCGTGGTAAACCATCGCCGGACCCGTTTTTGGAGGCGGCCTTGCGGCTCGACGTGCCGCCGGAGCAATGCCTTGTTTTTGAAGATACCGCGACCGGCATCGCTGCGGCGACCGCCGCCGGCATGCAATCGGTGCTTGTCCCGCCACCCAGGCGGTAAGTGAAGTCTGCCGCAGGCACCTCGCGGCTTGCTCCCTCACTCGATGTCGTCGAGCACTGATCTCCACCGCACCCTCAAGCAGTCGTTCGGCTACGACGAGTTTCGGCCGCTGCAGGAAGAAATCATCGCGGACGCGCTCGCCGGGCGCGATGTGTTTGCGCTGCTGCCGACCGGTGGCGGCAAGTCGCTCTGCTTCCAGCTCCCGGCGTTGCTCCGACCCGGTTTGACGATTGTCGTTTCGCCGCTGATCGCCTTGATGAAGGATCAGGTCGATGCGCTCACGGCGAGCGGCATCCCGGCGACGTTCCTGAATTCGACCTTGGAAGCCGGTGACGCCAAGGCGCGCTTCCGTGGATTGCACAACGGTGAGTATCGCCTGCTCTACGCCGCCCCGGAGCGGCTGATGCTCTCCGGGTTTCTCGAGACGCTGAAGAGTTGGAACGTCGCGCAAATCGCCGTCGATGAAGCGCATTGCGTCAGCGAATGGGGTCACGACTTCCGCCCAGAATATCGGGCGCTCTCGTCGCTCCGCGACCACTTCCCGGACGTGCCGGTGATGGCCCTCACGGCGACGGCCACCGAGCGTGTGCGCGAGGACATCATCACGCATCTGCGGCTGCGCGAGGCGACGTGCTACGTCGCGAGTTTCAATCGACCGAATCTCATCTACCGCGTCTTGCCGAAAGCGAAACCATACGATCAGGCGCTGCAATTCATCCGCGGCCGGCGGGATGAGTGCGGGATCATTTATTGCGCAAGCCGGAAGGCGACGGAATCGGTGGCGCAACGCTTGAGTGAGGACGGCATTCTGGCCGAGCCGTATCACGCCGGCTTGGAAGCGTCACAACGCGCGCTGCACCAGGAGAAGTTCCTGCGCGACGAAGTGCGCGTGATTTGCGCCACGATTGCGTTCGGGATGGGCATCAACAAACCGAACGTCCGCTACGTCATCCACTACGACCTCCCGAAGAGCATCGAAGGTTACTATCAGGAGACCGGACGCGCCGGCCGCGACGGTTTGCCGGGCGAATGCCTGCTCCTTTACAGCCCTGGCGACGTGGCGAAACAGAGCGCGTTCATCGACGAAAAACCCGATCCGCAGGAGCAACGCTTCGCCCGCGAGCAGCTCCAGCAGATGGTGCACTATTCGGAAATCGCCTCCTGCCGTCGTAGCGCCCTGCTCGCGTACTTCGGCGAGGAATTTCCCGAGTCGAACTGTGGCGCTTGCGACAATTGCCTCGCGCCACGACAGACCTTCGACGGGACGCTGGCCGCGCAAAAGTTGCTGTCATGCGTTTACCGCGTGCGGCAGGTCACGCGGAACTTCGGCGTCGGTTTGAATCACATCATCGAAGTGCTCACCGGCGCCCGTACGGAGAAACTCCTGAAGTGGGGACACGACCGCGTCTCGACCTACGGCGTGGGGAAAGAGCACTCGCGAACCGATTGGCAATCCATCGGTCGCGAACTGATCCGGCTCGGTTTGCTGCGGCAGACGCCGGAGAAATTCAGCGTCGTCGAAATGACTCAGGAAGGGCTTGAGGCGCTTCGCTCCCGCCGCACGATCACATTGACGAAGCCGCTCGCCGTCACGGATGCGCGCGAGCAGCGGCAGGGCGCGATCGCTTGCGACGAGGCGCTTTTCGAACGGCTCCGTGCGCTGCGCAAACGGATCGCAGACGAGCGCGATGTGCCGGCTTACGTGATCTTCTCCGACGTGGCGCTCCGCCTCATGGCGCGGGTTTATCCCACGAGCGACGCGGACTTCGCCGGGATCAGCGGGGTGGGGGAAAAGAAGCGCGCCGAGTTCGGGCCGGAGTTTCGCGCGGAGATCAGTGCCTACCTGAACGAAAACGCGAAGCAGGATTTCGCGCCGATCTCCGCGCCGGCCAGCGCAGCGCCCGCGAGCCGCCCGAGCAACAGCAGTTCGAAAGGAACATGGGACCTTTTCGCCGAAGGCAAAACCGTCGAGGAAGTTGCCCGCCGCCGCGGGCTGTCACCACGCACCGTTTGCCAGCACCTCGCGGAGATGATCGCCACCGGAAAAAAGTGCGACCCGCGCCGGCTCTTCAGCGCGGAACAACAGGCACAGATGGAAGCCGCCTTTGCGCTTCACGGGATCGATCGGCTCGCTCCGGTGAAAGCCGCGCTCGACGATTCGATCACATACGAACACCTGCATCTTTGCCGCGCGGTGATCCAGGCGCGGCTGAACAAGGCAGCGCAAACCTAAGTTCCGGATGTCTCTGAAACGCTTCCATGATGCTCAAGCGAGCGGCTGGGCCGGCTACGACACCGCCCTCGCGGAGATCCGCCGAGGGCGGAAGAGCAGCCACTGGATTTGGTATATCTTCCCGCAGATCGCGGGGCTTGGGCGATCGTCCACGGCTCGCGACTACGCACTCGGTGATCTGGCGGAAACTTGCGAATACCTGCGCGACCCGCTGCTCCGGGCGCGTTACGAGGAGATCGCCCGCGCGGTCAGTGAGCAACTCGCCCGCGGTGTCGCGCTTGAGGATCTGATGGGCGGCACCACGGACGCCCTCAAGGTCGTCTCGAGTCTGACATTGTTTCGCGCCGCTGCAGTGCGGTTGGCCGAGCACGATCCAACTTTTGCCAGCCTCGCTCAGCTTTGCGAATCGATCCTTCACCTAACCATCGCTCAAGGCCATCCGCCCTGCGCGTTCACCCTGGAGCGGCTTACTCCGGAGTCGCCGATCTGACCTCCTTCGTCGGCAAACGAAACTCTGCATCGAGCAGCGCATCCAGTTCGGCCAGGCCGCGAGCGAGAGCTTCCCGCTCGGCGACGAGTTCCGGATGGGTGGTGGCGTCGAACGGCTCGGCGAGCGCGGTTTCGCAGCGCTTTGAGAGCGGGCCTTTCCGCAGGCTGCCATCCGATCGCCGCGACAGCACATCCAGGTGGGCCGCGCGCCGCTGCACTTCGCGGATTCGCTCCAGCGCGTGCGCTTCGGTGACCTCGCCGGTCTGCACGCGCTGCAATTGCCGGCATTCGAACAACCGGCAGCGCTCCGGCCGGTCCGCGTAGATCGAGCAATGTGCGTCGCGGTAGGCGGGACAAGGCTGGAGAATGTAGTCCTGGCGGTGCTTGCGCTTCAGCTTCAAGCCGAGCGCGGCCAGTTCCGCTGGCGTGTCTTTGGGCTGAAGGCGCACGGTGTGAAACATCACTCCGTTGCAACAAAGTCCGCACGCGGCGCAAAGCCGTGAGGCTGCGGAGTTCGGGGAACCCATCGAAAGCGAGGAGGGGAGTTCGGGCACCGGGCCCAACGAGCTAGAGGGTATCATGCACTTTTGCGCGCCAACGCCGAGGGCGTTGCATCAACCAGCCCAGGGTTGGCGCGACGGAGGAGCGCTTACCCTGGGTTCTCTCCCCGAAGGGCGCGAACCCCACAGGGGTTGAATCGAACGATCCCCGTCCAGAGATGCAAACGGCTGCAGGGCCTTTCGCACGCTGTTCCCAGGGTAGCTCGTCCCTTGCAACCCTGGGCTGAAGGCTTCGCACGCCTTCGGCGTTCCCGTCTCGAAGTTCATGACACGCTCTAGGAACCGCCCTTGCGTGTGAGGCGATTCACCGTTTCCAGGAAGAGCTCGAAGTCGATGGGCTTCGTAACGTGTTCGCTGAA
>JAQGOK010000088.1 GCA_028293645.1 Chthoniobacter sp. | reverse complement strand
GTTGGCCTGCGCGCTCTATGCACGCGGCAAGCTGTCTGCGATCGGAGGCTCGCACCTGGCAGACACCGATCTGATCACTTTCCAGGGAGCGTTGGTTCAGCGAGGCATTCCGCGGAACTACTCGGTGCAGGATCTTCACGATGATGTGGCCGCTCTCGACCGGCTGTTGGGCGCTTGATTGTCGTTGCTGATACGTCGGTCATTCTCACCTCGCTCTCGTCGGGCAGGATGAGTTGCTCTCCAGCCTCTTTCGCGAAGTGTTCGTTCCGCCCGCAGTGCGGTCGGAATTCGTTCGCCTGGCTGCGTCGGATGGGCGATTCGCAGGCGTCAGATTTGCCGCGTGGATCCACGTTCGCCAGCCAGCCGCAATACCGGAAAGGATCAGTCGGAACATCACGCTGGATCCGGGCGAGGCGGAGGCGCTGGCGCTTGCAGTAGAGATGCATGCGGATGCCGTGCTGATCGACGAATCCATTGGACGCGGAGTCGCGATCGACCTCGGCCTGACGCCTGTGGGAGTGCTCGGCGTTCTCGTTCGACCCAAGCGCCAGGGACACCTCGCGGCGCTCGCGCCGGTGGTGGAGGGTGCGCTGACTCGGGCGCAATTCCGCGTGGCACCCGATCTCTTGCGCGAGGTGCTGCGCATGGCTGGGGAAGAGATGTAGTCTGCCGTGCCCGACGTCTTCACCAAAGCAAAGCGCAGCGCAGCGATGGGGCTGATCCGCGGGAAGGGGAACAAGGATACGGAGCTGCGGATAATGGCGCTGTTTCGGGAGCACGGGATCACCGGCTGACGACAGGCAGAAGTTGTTCGGAAGCCGGACTTTGTCTTTCGCTGGGAGCGGGTGGCGGTGTTTGTGGACGGCTGGTTGCCCCGCATTTCGACCGGGCTCCGCGGTTTCGCTCCGCGTTTGGTCGCGCTGTCGCGCATGGCGGTCTGGCACGGCTGCCCGAAGTCGAAGCATGCTCCGATGCCGAAGAACCGCGCGGAATCGGGGGCGCGATCTTCTCGTGACGAAAACGCTTCGCAAAGGGGAGCTGGCGCGTCGTCCGCATTTGGGAATGCGATCTGGCGCGGAAACAGTGGCTGCGTCTGGCGCGGCGGATCGAGCGCGCTCTTCAGCCAGGCCGATTGTCCCCTCCGCCTCCTCGGCGGGCGCTGGAGCTTGGTGGCGCTGAATGGAGTGCCGGCGGTGCTCACCGTGCTGGCGGATCGCAGCGATGAAGGTCAGCGGCTCCGGCAGAGCACCCCATTCGCGGTGCTGATGCCGCAGGACGAAAGGGCGCGCATTTTGGCCAAGTATGAAGCGCGACGAACTCGAGCACATCCTGCGGGCGTGTAAGGGGACCCGCATTTGAATGTCCTCACCGCGATGTCAGCGCGCACGAGCGCACGGTCATGGACAATGCCGAACATCTTCACCCTGGCCAGACGCAGGGCTGTGATGGCGCCCGTGGGGATAACCCCGGCTCCGCTTGCGGCGGAGGGCTGCTTTACGCGGCGAGGGCAGCGATGCGTTCGACCCACGGGGTGCTGACGGAGCCGGTGAGGACGAGTTTTTCCCGCGCGCGAGTCATGCCGACGTAGAGGAGTTTGGTTGGGTCGCCGGTGTGGGACCGGGCGTCGATGTGGCCGAGGCCGAGGAAGATGACGGCGCGGAATTCCAGTCCTTTGCTGCTGTGCGCGGTGAGGATGGTGATGCCGGCGGCTCCCGAGTCGTAGCTGCTCTTTTGCTTGCTGGAACTCAGCAAGAGGTGGGGCAGGCCGGCTTTCTTCAGCCGCTCATGGACGAGCCGGCAGTGGTCTTTGCTAACGCAGATGACGGCCATGTCCTGCAGGAGTTCGCCAGCGCGGGACCATTTGCTGAGGCACTGCACGGCAAACTCGATCTCTTCCTCGATGCTCTGCTTGCGCCGAAAAACCGGCCGCGGGCCGGTGACGCCGGCCGACTCGGGCTCGATGAGCGGGATGTGGTCGTCGTCGGCTCCCTGCGCGTCGATGAAGCTGCGCGCGAAGGCGGAGGCGAACTCGAGGATTTCGCGCGTGTTGCGGTAGTTGAGGCGCAGGATGGTGGTGCGCCCAGGAGCTTTGACGCCGACGCTGGAGAGGGTGAAGTCGAGGGCGGAAGATTTTTTGTAGATGGACTGGGCGTCGTCGTAGAGGAGCAGGAGCGAGTCGCTGACGGGATCGACCATCTGGGTGACGAGGCGCAACCACTCGGGCTGGAAGTCATGGCCTTCGTCGATCATGACGGCGTCATACTGGGCGCGCGGGATGGTGCCTTTCTCAACGGCGGCAATGACGCTGGGCGCGAGGCGATCGAAATGCCGCCCGGGGCCAGCGAGCAGCGGCGCGTGATAGGTCTCGAGCTGGACCTTACACCAGTCATGGAAGTGATAGACGTGGACTTTTTCGCTGATGCCGCGCGCCGCGATGAAAGAGCGGAGCCAGGCGGCGAGGGTGATATTAAAGCAGAGAACGAGGATGGGCTTTTGCGCGGTGAGGGCGAGGTGGACGCAGCGATAGCCGAGGATGAGCGTCTTGCCCGAACCGGCGACGCCGTGGATGACGCGATGCCCCTGGCCGAGGCAGCGGGCGAGCTGTTCCTGCTGGAGGTCCATGATGCGCAGGAGATGGGGAATGGCGGCTTCCGCGCCTGGCTGCGCGACTTTCGCGGTGATCTCGGGGCTGAACAAGTCCTGCTGGACAGGGTCGATGCGGATCTCGGGAAAGAGATGCCAGCGGATGCGCTCGATCTCGGGCAGCGTCAGGGGTGATCCGAAGCGATGATGGAACATGCCCCAGAGCTTTTCCTGAAAGGCGAGCGGATCGACTGACTCGGTCATCTCGTCTTTGCAAATGACCAGTCGAGACGGCAGCACCTGCTCCTGTTCATCCTCGGTCAGGAGCTGGTTGAGCTGCGTGCGGGTAATTTCGGTGAGGACGACGCCGTAGCCGTAAGGAAAGCCTAGCTTGCCGCGGAAGCGGCCGTCAGGCTGGCAAAGGTGCGGGTCGCGGGCCAGATGATCGACGACGGTGAACATATATTGCCGCGCCTGCTCCACTGGGTTGGCAACGGTCTTGCGCGCGCCGTTTCCCAACTCGATCTCGGCGCGATGTTTGTCGAGCCCACGGAGGGTGGAGAGTTTCCAGTCCTTGATTTCGAGGATGAGCAAGCCGCGCGACGGATGCAGAATGACAAAATCAGGATGCTGCCGGGTGGGGCCGAGCGGGACGTCAAACCAGCAGAGGTAATCGTCTTCGAGATGGGTCTTCAGCCGCTGGCCGAAACGCCGTTCGCCAGGCGTGACGTTCTTCCACGTCGATTCCACGGGGGTGATCAATCTGGCCATAGATATCTCATGAAGTTACCGGGCGAGACTTAGCAGCTTCCAAGCCTATGGTTCACCGACGCGAATAGGTGGAAGAAGCCACGGACAGAAATCGACAGATAGGAAGAGGGACTTTTCCTGTCCATGAGCTTCCGTCGCCTAATCCGGAAAGGCCAGGGATGGGATCGATATGCATTCAGGAACCAGCGAACGCGTTCCGCCGATCCGTGGATTGATCCGTGCCATCCGTGGCTCTCTTTCCGCGCCTCAGTTCTGGCTCCGCCGCCACGAGCGACGCGCTGCGCCAGACCAGTGGCATCGTGACCAGCGCGATCCCATTCCAGCCGAGCAGGAAGAGGCGCATCTGCCAGGTGGCGTAGAGCCGCTCGCGCCAGAGGCAGGTGGCATCGAGCGCGAACCAGGCACCGGACAGTGCCAGAAAGGCAGTCATCCAGCGGTCGCCTGAACTCCAGTTGACGAGTGCCGCCTCTCCCAGCAGCAACGCGACCCCGAGGAGCTTTGCGGGCACGACGCCGATGATCACGGGGTGGTGCGTCGGCCGGCGAGGCGATCGGAACGACGTCCATGATCTGCCCGAACAGATGCGAGTGCATGGCAAACAGCGCGCCGAAGACGAAGGGGAACGCGCTGCCGGCGGAACTCTGTTTCGCGGTCGAGACGCTGGATGGGTGCGGGCGGCTCGGCGCGCAACGGAGTTGCGGGGACATGTGCGTTCCCAAACGGAGTTTGGGAACGAGGGGATGCTCCGGTTACACTTACAGGACGAGGACCTCGAAGCCTTCAAGCGGGTGGTGCTGGAACCGACGATGGGTTGGGGCTTGATCAAACGCGAGCTTGCTGGAAGCCCTGAGCGCCTGTAGTCTCCGCGCCTCTTTTGCCCATGAGCACGACCACTACGACGACTCCCGCCAGCACCACCGCCAACGCTCCGCAGGGTGAACGCGGCCCTAAAATGAACGGCGCCGAGATCCTCGTCGCCGCACTGGAGCGCGAGGGTGTCGATACGATTTTCGCCTATCCGGGCGGTGCCTCGATGCACATGCATCAGGCGCTCACGCGTTCGAAGAAGATCCGCACCTATCTGCCGCGCCATGAGCAGGGCGGCGTCTTTGCAGCGGAAGGTTATGCGCGGGCGACCGGACGTGCGGGCGTGTGCATGGCGACCAGCGGACCCGGTGCGACGAATTTGGTGACGGGAATCGCAGACGCGTTCCTCGATTCCATCCCGATGGTGGCGATCACCGGACAGGTGCCGCAGGCGATGATCGGCAAAGGCGCGTTCCAGGAGACAGACGTGTTTTCGGTGACCGCGCAGGTGGTGAAACACAACTACCTCGTGATGGATATCAACGACATCCCGCGCATCGTGAAGGAAGCGTTTCACATCGCGCAGACGGGCCGGCCGGGCCCGGTGTTGATCGACATTCCGAAGAACATCCAGATGGCCGAAACGCAGCCGATCTTCCCCTACGAGGTGAAGCTGCGCGGTTACAATCCCGTGGTGCACGCCGGTGAGACCGAGCTGAACGAGCTGGTGGCGCTGATCCGGATGGCGAAGAAGCCGATGATCTACTGCGGCGGCGGGATCATCTCAGGCGAAGCTTCCGCGGAATTGCTGGAATTTGCCGAGCGCACCCAGATTCCGGTGGCGACGACGTTGATGGGCATCGGCTGTTTCCCGGAGACGCATGAGCTGTCGCTCAAATGGCTCGGCATGCACGGCACCGTTTACGCTAACAACGCGGTGAACGAGGCCGATCTGCTGCTCGCGCTCGGAGTGCGTTTTGACGATCGCGTGACCGGCAAGATCAGCGAGTTCGCCAAGCACGGAACGATCGTCCACATCGACATC
>JAQGOK010000081.1 GCA_028293645.1 Chthoniobacter sp. | reverse complement strand
CCGTTCCAGTCCACTTCCGCGCCCAGCGGCTTGCAGTGGTAGTTCACTTCGACCCCGTACTTTTCGCAAAGGCGCTGGAGCAGATAGCGAGTCATCCAGACTTGGTCGGCCGCCGTCCGGGAACCTTTGCCGAAGACCTGGAACTCCCACTGGCCCTTGGCGACTTCGGCGTTGATGCCTTCGTGGTTGATGCCCGCCGCGAGACACAGATCCAAGTGCGTATCGACGATCTCGCGAGCCATTTCGCCGACGTTCTCGTAACCGACGCCGGTGTAATACCTGCCTTGGGGAGGCGGAAAGCCGCCACCTTCCGGGAAGCCGAGGGGCGCGCCGTTCTGGTAAAGGAAATACTCCTGCTCGAAGCCGAACCACGTGTCGGGATCGTCGATGATGGTCGCGCGGCTGTTGCTCGGGTGTGGCGTGCCGTCGGGCATCATCACTTCGCACATGACGAGCGCGGCATTGGTCTTCGTCGGATCCGGATAAACCGCGACTGGCTTCAGGAGACAGTCTGAGCTGCGGCCCTCGGCCTGGCGGGTCGAACTGCCGTCGAAACCCCACATCGGAAGCTCGTCGAGTTCAGGAAAGTCTTTGAACTCTTTGACCTGTGTCTTGCCGCGGAGGTTTGCGACCGGCTCGTAACCGTCGAGCCAGATGTATTCCAGTTTGTACTTCGCCATGTCTTGGTGGTTGGATTCGTTAGGGTTCGGGCGGCTGCGCAGGACCGCCGCGGTGAGTTTTCGCCCCGAATTGCGGGGTTTGTGGGCGCGCCGACGGGTTAGCACGCGGAATGCCAGCGTGGCAAGCGGGGCGACACCGCAGGCGGGTCGAGTTCGCAGCGGAAACGCCTCAAAGCGCGCGGATTGCACCCGGGAGGTTGCCGTTCCACGGCGGTTCGTCTCTTATGATGCCCATGCACGACGTCAAAGACACGCTGCGCGCCAGCGTCCGGATGACTTACGACGGCCGGGTGCAAAAGACCTTCCGAGGCCCCAATGCGGAGCAAAGATTCGCGAACGAAGTGCGGGTGCTTCAATTTTTGGAAGAGCGCGGCTGTCCATTTGTGCCCAGGCTGCTCGAAATTCACCCGGACATACTTAGGATCATGACCACAAGCTGCGGAAGCCGGGTCGAACATCTGGATGACGGGCGGGCCAGGGAACTCTTCGCCGAACTCGAAACCTACGGCGTGCGTCATGACGATCCGGAGGTGCGCAACGTCACCTACCGCCAAACCGACGGCCGGTTCTGCATCATCGACTTCGAGTTCGCCACCATCCTTCCGGGCTCCGAGGAACCTTCATGAACCAGAACGGCCGTGCATTCGAGCTGCGATGGTCTGGCTTGAGCGACCGGGGAAAGGTCCGAGCGAACAATGAAGACTCGTTCGTGGGGCTGCAGTTCGACGCCCGCGAAATGCATTACCTCGGAAAGGTCGGCGATGCCGCGCTTGCCACGCACGATCTGGTGTTTGCCGTGAGCGACGGAATGGGCGGCGCAAAAGCGGGGGAATTCGCGAGTCGAATCGTGGTCGATAAGATCACCCGTCTGCTTCCGCGTTCCTTCAAACAGTCCGCCGCAGGGATGGAAGCGGGGTTCGCCGATGTGCTCGGCGAGTTGTTCACCCAAATTCACAAGGCGCTGCTCATCCTCGGCGGTAGCGACCCGGATTGCCACGGGATGGGCGCGACGCTGAGCCTTTGCTGGTTTACGCCGGGCTGGATGTACTTTGCGCACATCGGCGACAGTCGAATCTACTATCTCCCGGCCCGCGAGGCCGGGGTGCGACAGCTCAGCCAGGACGACACTCACGTCGGCTGGCTCTACCGCCACGGCAAGATCACCGAGCGGCAGGCGCGGTGTCATCCGGGGCGCAGCTCGCTGCAGCGAGCGCTCGGGGCCGGGAACCAGTTCGTCGAGCCGCAGGTGGGAGCCGTCGGCTATGAGTCGGGAGACCGCTTCCTCCTCTGCACGGATGGACTGGTGGACGGACTCTTTGACGAACAGATCGTGCAGCGGCTGCGTGCTCCCGACGCCGCCGAGGTCGCGCTCACGCCCGCGCAGCGTCTTGTGACGGCGTCATTGGAGCGCTCCGGTCGCGACAATACGACGGCGCTTGTGGTGGAAGTCTGCTGACTTCGGGCGCCTCAGACGGCCTTGTCGCCGACCTCTTCAGTGCGAATCCGGACGGCGTGCTCCACTGGGAAAACAAAGACCTTGCCGTCGCCGATCTTGCCGGTCTTGGCGGCTGCCACGATCGTCGTGACCGCTTTCTCCGCGATCTCATCACTGAGCACCACTTCGATCTTCACCTTCGGCAGAAAATCGACGGTGTATTCGCTCCCCCGGTAAATCTCGGTGTGACCCTTCTGCCGGCCGAAACCCTTCACCTCCGTCACGGTCATGCCCTCCACACCCATCTCCGCGAGGGCGTCTTTGACCTCTTCAAGTTTGAACGGTTTGATGATGGCTTCGATTTTTTTCATGCGGAACGAGTCGGGTGTGTGGTGTTGCGGCGGGGCGCGCGCCTCGGGTGAGGAATGAAACGCCCGCGCCATTAGCAACGGTCGTGCCAGTGCTTACGATGTATTCCGCACAGAGAGCGCTGCAAATGCATCAACTCACACGCTGTTCGAAATTAGCCACACGGGGCGCGGCTGCTCGATTTCGCGCAGCGGTCCACGCCCGCTGAGTGAAAAGACTCAGGGCGAGAGCCGCTCGATGAGCCATGGTTCGTCGCTCCCGCGCGAATAGCGAAGTCGATCGTGCAACCGGCTGCGGCGTCCCTGCCAAAACTCGATCGCGGAAGGTCGCAGGCAATATCCGCCCCAAAATGGCGGCAGCGGAACCTCTTGCTCACCAAAGCGGCTGAGCGCTTGCTCGAACTGCTGCTCGAGCTGTGCGCGGTCCTTCAGCACTTCGCTTTGGTGCGAAGCCCAGGCGCCGAGCTGGCTCGTAACCGGGCGGGAGTGAAAGTAGGTCTCAGTCTCCTCGCGTGACACCTTGCTCACCGTGCCGCGGACATGCACCTGCCGCTCCAGTGCTCCCCACCAGAAGGTCAGCGAGGCGCGCGGATTCGCCGCCAACTGCCGACCTTTCGCTCCTTCGTAGCTGGTGAAAAACGTGAACCCTCGATCGTCGCATCCTTTGAGCAAAACGACGCGCGACGCCGGCTGACCCTCCGCATCGACCGTGGCCAGGGTCATGGCATTGGGCTCGAGGAGTTGCTGCACAGTGGCTTCCGCCAGCCAAAGCCCGAACTGCACGATGGGGTTTGGGTCCAGCTCGGCGCGACGCAAGCCGCGCTCTGAATACTCCTGCCGCAAAGCTGCCAGAGCAGCCGGTGAAAGCGACATCGACGCGAGCTACGCAGCGCGATCCGGCGGCAGCTCCACGATCTCGAACCAGTACTTTTCGAGCGTCTGCAGGATATCGACGAGGGCCTCAAAGGTCACCGGCTTCACGATGTAGCTGTTCACTCCGAGATCGTAGCTGCGGTAAACGTCTTCATCGGCCTTCGATGTCGTGAGCACGACGACGGGGATCGTCCGCAAGTCGGGATCGCTCTTGATCTCTTTCAAAACCGCGCGCCCGTCTTTCCGCGGCATGTTCAGATCCAACAGGATCAAGCCCGGACGCGGCGCTTCCGCGGGCGGCGCAAATTTGCCCTGCTTCTTCAGGTATTCCACCAGCTCCTCGCCGTTCTCCACAAACCGGATCTCGTTCATGAGCCGCCCTTCCTCGAGCGCCTCTCTCGTCAACGCGCGGTCATCTGCGTCGTCATCCGCCATCAGAATCGTGATCGGCATCGCTTTTCGTTGGTTCATTGGTTTCGGCTACGGCTTGTTTCACCGGGAGCGTCACGATGAATGTCGCGCCCTCACCTTCGGTTGCTTTTGCCAGAATACGACCATTGTGCCTATCGGTAATTTTGCGGCACACCGCCAGGCCAATGCCCGTTCCTTCATACTCCGCACGGGTGTGCAGACGCTGGAAGACGACAAAGATCTGCTCCGCGAATTTGGCGTCAAAGCCGATGCCGTGGTCCTGCAGCGTGATCTCGCAAATCGGATCGCCAGGACGCGCGCCGGGGATCGCATTGTCCGGGGCAGGAAACGTCTGACTGGTGATCTCGATGTGCGGTGGCTCGCCGGGTTTGTGAAACTTCAGCCCATTGCTGATCAGGTTCTGGAAGAGCTGCCGCATGTGCAACGGATCGGCATCGATGGTTGGAAGCGGGCCGACTTCCACGCGTGCGGATTTCGTTTCGATCGTCACTTCCAAGTCGGAGAGCACCTCGCGAACGATTCGCGCCAGATCGCACGGCACGAACGGCTGCGCACGGCTCGTTACGCGCGAAAGCTTCAGCAAATCCTGGATTAACACCTGCATCCGCTGCGCAGCGTTTTGCATGCGCTCCAGGTAATCGCGCCCCTGCTCGCCCAGGCCATCCGCACACTTGACGCGCAGGCGATCACCGAACGCCTGGATCTTGCGCAGCGGCTCCTGCAGATCATGCGACGCCACGCTGGCGAAGCTCTGCAGCTCGGCGTTCGAGCGCTCGAGCTGGGCCGCGAAGTGCCGGAGTTGTTCTTCGCCTGCTTTCCGCGCCGTGATGTCGGAACTGATTCCCACGAGGCCCACAATCTGCCCGTCGGTATCGCGCAGCGGCACCTTCGTGATCTCGAGCCAAACCTCACCCGCCCCGGGCCGTTGCACCGCTTCCTCCATGTTCAGGATCGATTGCCCGGATTCAATGACCTGCCGATCGGCTTCCTGAAAATGCTCTGCTTCCGCCTGCGAGTAGAAATCACTCACCGTGCGACCTTCGATGCTTTCGTCGCTCTTCAGCCCCAGGTATCGGCGATGCGCCGCGTTATCGAGGATGAAGCGGCCCTTGGCGTCTTTCAGGAAAACATGGTTCGGCATCGTGTCCATGATGCTGCTGAGCAGGTTGTGCTCGGTCGCGAGCGCTTCCTCCGCGCGGCGGCGGCCTCGGATGTCCCGCAGGATCATCGAGCAGGCGACGATCAAGGCGCTGAAGGTGAGGACGGTTCCCGCGACGATGGCGAGGGTCGTCGCACGTGCAATCTCGCGCGTGAGTTCCCCCCGCTGAGCGAGCGTCCGCCTTTGCTCTGCTTCGAACTCCTCAAGGCCTCTCCGGATCTGACCGCGGAGATCGGCAACCCGATGCGTGTCGAAGAGCGCAACCGCCGCCGACGCGCCTTGCGAGCGGAGCGTCTGAAATTCCTCCGCCTGTTGGGCGAAACTCTGCTCAAGCAACGCGCGCACTCTCGCCAGGATGGCGGTTTGTCCCGGGTCCTCCGCGGTGCTGACTTCGAGCACCTGAAGCTTGTGCACCACCTCTTTCTGCGCAGTCGCGGAATCGCGAAGGAACGCTTCATTTCCGGTCGCCAGAAAGCCTCGCCGGGCGGCCTCCATTTCCCAGAGATGCCGCTTCGCCTGTTCCTGGACTTCGAGCACTTCGTGACAAGCCGCCACGCGATCGGCCGTTTTTGCGAAGCTGCGGGTGCTGCGCAGCGAGATCAACGCGATGATCGCGAACATTCCCAATAGCAGTCCGAAGCCGAGCAGGACCTTCCGCCGAATGGAAAAGCGACGCGACGAGGAGGCGGCGTAGGGGAGGTCAGACATGCTCTGCGGATCCAGCGGAGGGGTGGGTTTTAAACCCACGGTGCGTTACTCTGCCAGTGACCCAACTCCCATTAATGGGTGGCATGCTTCACCTTGCCAAATGGGAAACGTGCGCAGCGCAGCATGGAAACGACGAATCGGAAGCTCGCGCAAAAGCTCGCAGACGAGTATCAGGCAGCAACGGCGTCGAGGCGGGCGGAGGCACAGGTGCGGCGTGTGCTCTGCGATCTTCATCGGATGACTTCAGGATCGTCGCTCGGATCGACTTCTCTACGCGAATACCTCGAGCGGTGGATAGGAGCGAAACGCGGGACTGTCTCAGAGGCGACGCTGGTTGCCTATGAGGCTACGGCTCGCGAGAACGTCGCGCTGCTCAAGCCGGCAATCGCAAGCGTCAGGCAAGGCACAACGGCACCGACCGAACCGACGGATAAGACGATGTGCGCCGTGAGAGCGAACTTCCGTAACGAAGGAGACATGGCTGCGCGATGAACGGCGCTGCGATTCAGATGCTCAATCTTCTCAAACGGAGCGCGTTGGCGATCACCGAGACTGAGCTGAGGCTCATTGCCGCGCCGGCAATCATCGGGCTGAGGAGCAGCCCGAAGAACGGGTAGAGGAGGCCCGCCGCGATCGGGATGCCGGCGGCGTTGTAGATGAAAGCGAAGAAGAGGTTTTGGCGGATGTTGCTCATCATCGCGCGGCTGAGGCGGATCGCTTTCTCGATGCCGCGCAGGTCGCCTTTCATCAGGGTAATGCCGGCGCTTTCCATGGCTACGTCCGTGCCCGTGCCCATCGCGATGCCGACATCCGCAGCGGCGAGGGCGGGCGCATCGTTGATGCCGTCGCCGGCCATCGCGACGACGGCGCCTTGTTCGCGCAGCTTGCGCACGCGTTCGTTCTTATGCTGCGGTTCGACGCCAGCTTCGACTTCATCGATGCCGAGCTTCTGCGCGACGGCGCGAGCGGTGCGCTCGTTGTCGCCCGTAAGCATGATCACTTTGATGCCGAGCTGGTGCAGCTGCTCGATCGCGCTCTGCGTGGACTCTTTGATCGGATCGGAAACAGCGAGGATGCCTGCGGCGCGCCCATCGATCGCTACGAACATCGCGCCCTGGCCCTCCTGCTGAAGCTCGGCTGCCCTTGCTTCCAGCGCTTCGAGCCCGGTGATGTTACGCGACTTCAAGAACGGGGCTTTTCCAATGAGCACCTTCTGTCCACCGACTTCGCCGCTGACGCCGCCGCCTGTCGTCGATTCGAAGTCGGCAACGCTCCCAGGCTTCATGCCGCGCTCCGCCGCACCGCGCACGATGGCCGCGGCGAGAGGATGCTCGCTGTGCGCTTCGACGGCCGCGGCTGCGGCGAGCAGCTCGTTCTCCAAAACTCCTTCCGCTGGGATGATCGAAGTCAGGCGCGGTTTGCCTTCGGTAAGGGTGCCGGTTTTGTCCACGACGAGCGTGTTCACCTTCTCCATGCGCTCCATGGCGCCAGCGTCCTTGATGAGCACGCCTGCCTGCGCCCCGCGCCCGACGCCGACCATGATGGACATCGGCGTGGCGAGCCCGAGCGCGCATGGGCACGCGATGATCAGCACCGCGACGGCATTCACGATTGCGTAAGCGAACCGCGGCTCAGGCCCGAGCCATGCCCACATCCCAAACGTGAGCAGCGCGATACCGATCACGGTGGGCACGAACCAGCCCGCTACTTTGTCTGCGAGTCCCTGAATCGGCGCGCGGCTGCGCTGCGCCTGCGCGACCATGTCGATGATCTGGGAAAGGACGGTCTCGCTCCCGACGCGCTCGGCTTCCATGAGGAAACTGCCAGTGCCGTTCACGGTTCCGCCGCTGACATTCTCGCAGGCAGTTTTCTCCACCGGCATCGACTCGCCGGTGAGCATCGACTCATCGACGCTGGTCTTGCCCTCGATCACCCGGCCATCGACGGGCACTTTCTCGCCGGGTCGCACGCGCAGTTGATCGCCGCGTTGCACTTCATCGAGTGGCACCTCGCGTTCCTCACCATCACGCACGACGCGAGCAGTCGGCGGCGCGAGGTCGAGCAGTGCGCGGATCGCGTTGCCGGTGCGGCTCCGTGCGCGCAGCTCGAGCATCTGCCCGAGCAAGACGAGCACGGTGATGACTGCCGCCGCTTCGAAGTAGATGCCGATCTTGCCGTGATGCTGAAACGACGGCGGAAAGACCCCAGGCGCGAGCATCACCACCGCGCTGTAGAGCCAGGCGACGCCGACGCCCATCGCGATGAGCGTGAACATGTTGAGGCTGCGGTTCACGAGCGATTGCCAGCCGCGCACAAAGAACGGCCAGCCCGCCCAAAGCACCACCGGCGTGCTCAGCGCGAACTGCATCCACCGCGATGGATCGCTATCGACCCACTCCGGCGTGCCGGGGAAAAGGTGCGCCATTGCAACGAGGAACACCGGCAGAGTCAGGGCTGCGCCGATCCAGAACCGGCGCGTCATGTCACGCAGCTCGGAGTCGTCCTCTTCGTCACCCGCGCCCATATTCTTCGGCTCCAGCGCCATGCCGCACTTCGGGCAGTTTCCCGGATGATCCTGCTCGATCTCCGGGTGCATCGGGCACGTGTAGATCGCCTTCGCAGCGGCTTTCCATGTCGGGTTACGCTCCAGCGCCATGCCGCATTTCGGGCAGGTGCCAGGCTTGTCCGACTCAACGCCAGGGCACATCGGGCAGAAGTATTTCGCTGATGGCTTCCGCGCTTCCGCAGCCTTCACCGTGTCCGCAGTGGCGTGGTGCTCCCCACTGTGGCAGCACGAGCTTTGCGGCTCTTTCAGCTGTGCCAGATAGCGCCCCGGTTCTTTCCGGAAAGCGTCGAGGCAACCGGCGCAGCAGAGCTTTATCTCCTGTCCTTCGTGCTCGAAAACGTAGGGCTCGCCATGCGCTCCAAGCTTCGTCCCGGAGACAATGCAAACGTCGAGCGGGTAAGGGCGAACTGGCGCGGTTTTCGGAGAGGCTTCCGGCTGCGCTTTTCCGCCGCAGCATGAGTGCCCGTTTTCAGTTGAGTTCGGTGTAGCCATATTCAGTTCCTCCGATTGGTTTCGCACTGGCAATCGAGACAGCCGTGTTTCGCGCAGAGCTGGCACGTTTGCTCCAGCCGCTCGCGCAACTGCCGCCGCGCGCGGTGCAGGCGGACCTTCAAATTGTTGCGTGTGATGCCGACCTGCTGAGCTACCGCCTCGGCCGGTTGACCGTCGAGGTCGGCGAGTTGGAGCACTTGCGCATACTCGGGCCGCATCGTTGTCAGCAGCCCGCGAAAACACGCACACGCTGTCTGCTCCACGTCCGCTTGATCTTCGTCGGCAATCGCCAGTTCTTCCGCGAAACGCTCCAGCCCCTTTGCCTGCACCGTCCGGCGCCGATGCAGATCCGTGAGAACGTTGCGCAGGATGCGGTAAAACCACGCGAGCAGGTTCTGGTCGTGCAAGAGCCCGCGCTCGCTTTTCAGTGCGCGCAACAGGCTCTCCTGCACGGCGTCGGCGGCGAGTTGATCGTCGCCGAGTCGTCGTCGGGCGAAGCCTTGGAAAGCGCCGAGATTGGCGAGCAAAGTCGTCGCCAGCGCGTCCTGCAATTCGGGTTCGGGATCTGACATGAGAGAATTCATTCTACCCTCGCCAACGCACGAGGTGGAAAACGGTTACACTTTTCGGAATGATCTCGAACACGTGCGCGTCCGCCGCCACGAGGTCCCGCTTCCGGGGACTTCTCACCGGGTAGCGACGTAGTTTCCATCGCCCCCACAGAGCTCGGGCGTGTATGAAGCGACTTGTGTCGGCATCTTCCAACAAACTGATCGTCTTTTACTCGTGGCAGAGTGACACGCCCTCCAATCTCAACCGATCGTTCGTCGAGAGAGCACTGGGGATAGCGATAGAGCGGTTACACGCAGATGTCGCGCTAGAACCGGCCTTACGGCACGCGGCGGTCGAGATCGACAAAGATACTAAGGGCATTGGCGGATCGCCGCCGATCACGCAGACCATCCTGGACAAGATTCAAAAGTGCGCCGCATTCGTTGCTGATTTGACGTTCGTCGGCGAGTCACTTCAGTCAATCAAGACGCCTACGAAACACCGCCTTCTTCCAAACCCAAATGTCCTGATCGAATACGGTTACGCGCTCCACTGCCATGGCCATGGCAGAATTGTCACCGTAATGAACACAGCCTTCGGGGACTGCAATCAAAATACCCTTCCGTTTGATCTACGCCACCTCCGGTGGCCAATTACCTACCATCTTCCAGCGAGTGACTTTCCGGAGAAAAAAGCAGTCTTGGAACAACTGGTATCAAACTTAACGGCAGCATTGAAGCTGATCCTGGTCACGCAAGCGCAGTCTAAAAGCGAGTCGGAGGCTGAACAGCTCTCTCTAGCGGCGAAGCTTACAAGATATCAGGATGCCCTCAGTGTGGGTAATCCGAACACGCAATACCTACTGGACGACTTTCTCGACCGCTTTGTGGACGAAGTCTCTCGTCACCGAATACATTTCGATGGCAAAGAGCCCTTCGACGAGACCCTTCTGAGATCGTTGGCGACGATGAAGCCGTCCCGGGATTACTTCCTCGAGCTTTGCGACACTTGGATTCGAACCAACGACGCGGCGCTGTTTGTGCCCAAAGTAGTGAAAGTTCTGGAACAGGTTCGTCTGCTCGCGGA
>JAQGOK010000052.1 GCA_028293645.1 Chthoniobacter sp. | reverse complement strand
CATCCGCGAGACGGTCCTAACAGTTCTCATGAGCACGATGAAAAGAGCCTCCGCGAAGATCATCCAACACTCCGAAGGCAGGGGCACTCCATCAGCGGACATGGGTCGCCAGCGGGCTCAGGAACTCGCGCTCATCAACGGTCACGCGCATTTCAGCGATGAGGACTGGGTCGCCGCCAAAAACGAGCTCCACGGCGGCCACGTTTTCAACGACAGCAACGGCGAATCGGAGATCCACTTGTTCGTTTCCGAGCACGACATGGTGGTCGGCTCGGTGGGCCGGCATGTGGAAAACATATCAGGCGACGACAGCTTCAACGTCGTCGAGGAGTTGATCGCAGAGGGGATGGACGAAGCCGTCCATGAGCAGATGCTTGCCGCGCGGCTGGCGGATCCTGATCAGGAAGACGAGAACGAGTAGGCGGGACTTGGAAGGACGTCGAGGCGCGCACACCGTGAGCGCGTGGAGCACTTGGTCGACGAGCCGATCACATGCGGTGAGATCCCGAGCTCGTGTCCGGGAAGCATCGAGCCGAGTGGAATCGCTCGGTCAGGCGGGGTAGAAGCCGGGCGTCCAACTCCAGAGCGGGTTGCGGATGATCTCTAGGCTCTCGCTCATCGTGAGCCCAGTGGCCGCGCGCGCCGCGTTTGCGCGGCAGTATTGCGCCCAGATTTGCTGCTCCTTTTGAGAAGGGGCGTGAAGCCGTTGATGCGGCACTTTCTGCCCGAGGAGCAATGTGTAAAAACCTTCGAGCTGGAAGAGGCTGCGGTCCGGTGGGAGCAATTCGAGCTGCGCGACCAGGCTGGGCCCGTTCTCTTCATAAAAGCGCACTATCGGCTCCGCATCGTGGAGTGCGGTTTCGCGCTGGCAGTGTTGCCAGAACGGTGTGTCGAGCCGTGTGTTGAAGCGATAGTGCACCGCCAGAAAATCACGAATTTCATCCCACAAGCCGGCGACAACGCGATTGAAGGAATCCCGCAAGGTCGGCGTGGGCTGCTGGTCGCTCGCGGCCAGGATCTGCGTCAAAAACCGCGTTTGGTGACAGATGACCAGGAGCGCTGTAGCCTCGAGCGGTTCCACGAAACCGGAAGCGTTGCCGATGCCGACGACATTGCCGATCCAGTTCCGTGCGTAGCGGCCGGTCTTGAATTTCACCAGCCGGGTTGTGGTCAGTTGCGGATTCTTTCGCCGCAGCTCCGCCTCCGCCTCGGCGTCGGAGATGAAGTCCGAGCTGAAGACGTAACCGCGGTTAATGCGCCGCTCGTGTTCGATCTGCCATGACCAGCCGGAATTCATCGTCTCTGCCGTGGTGTAAGGGAGGATCGGCTCGCCGGTTCGTTCCCATCCGCCAGTAATCGCTCGATCGCAAAAGAGCGAGTCGGCATAGCTGACGAACGGCTCACCAAGTGCACGATCGAGCAGCTCGGATCTGAACCCGGAGGCATCAATGAAGAGATCGGCTTGAACGCGCTCGCCCGAATCGAGGTGCAGGGCGGCGACTCCAGCTCCGCCGCGCTCCACCTGCTGGACGGTTGCTTCGGTGATGTGCACGCCGCGCTCACGCGCAGCCATTTCTAGGAAAGCGACAAAGTCGGCGTTTTCGATGTGATAAGCGGCGTTCCGCTGAATGTCGGGCGAGCCGTTCGGCTGCCGCGCGAAGGCGCGACCCCGTTCCATCAAGCCGGCATTCAGATGGGCGTTTCGGAAATCATCCCAGCAGTAGAATCCGTTCGGCTTTGGCAGCTCCGGATGCTGCGCCGCCACCTGGTAGGTGAAGGTGTAGGGAAACTCAGGACGCGGACCCCAGAGGAAGCGGACGCCGAGCTTCCAAGTGGGGCGGGCGATCGCGTGAAAGGCTGCCGGATCGAGCTGACAAAAGCCGTGGAGATGATTCGGAAGGTCGGCGGTGCTCCCTTCACCAACCCCAATGATCGCGATCTCCGGGCTGCGGATCAGCCGGACGGAGAGCGCTGGCAGGCGAGTCTTGAGCGTGAGTGCAGCGAGAAACCCCGCGCTTCCTCCACCGAGAACGACAACGCGCTCGATCACACGCCGCGGCGGCGTAATCGCTGCAATCCAAGCAGTGCACCGACACCGCCGAGGAGCGTCACAAGAGAGCCCGGCTCAGGCACGGCGGAGAGGACAATATCGTTCGCATTTGCGCCCCCAACGTAGCTGATGCGGAACGGCTGGGACCCAACGGTAAACAACGCTCCCTCCGCGAGCGGCTGGGTGTTGAAGGTGAACAGCCCGGTGCGGCTGATTGCCTCCGTGTCGTCGTTGTTCACGATCACGAAACTGTCCACGAAGTCGTTCGGATTGTAGCCGAGGTTAATCGAGAGCGGAGTGTTGCTGGAGAGATTGAAAGTTCCAGTGATGTTCAGTTGATCGTAGCCGCTGCCGACGGCCGGGCCGTTCAGTTCAAGGGCGAAAGTGCCGCCGTTGAACACAGTATTGCCTGCGCTCAGTGTTCCGGCGGTCACACCCGGCGCGACCGTTCCCAGAGCATTCAGGAACAGAGGTCCCACCGCCCCGGTCCCCCGCAGGGTGCCGCCGTCCACAACGGTGGTGCCCACGATGCTGCCATTCACAAGCAACGTGCCTGCGCTGACTGTCGCGTTGCCGGTGCTCGGACTTGCTCCGCTGAGGGTGAGCGTTCCGGTGCCGGATTTGGTCAGGCTCGCCGGATCCGCGATCGTTCCGCCGAAGGAGGTCGTCTCGCTCTGGTTCACGATCAAAGTACCGGAGCCCTGAATCGTGCCGGTTGCACCGCTAAGGCCAGCCACGGTGTGTGAGCCGGACGGTAGATCGAGCGCTCCGCCATTCATCAGCAAAGTCGTGGTGGTCGGCAATGAGCCTTCAGCGGTCGCGATGACCGTGCCTCCACTGATCAGGGTGTTGCCCACCCAGTCGTTGGTGGCGTTTTCAAGAGTAAGTGTGCCGCCGTTCACTTTCTCAAAACCGCCGGGACCGGTTACCTTGCCGCTAAGTGTAATGCCCGTTCCGGCTGCAACCACGCCGATGCGATTGGACGTGGCGGCGCCGTTAAGCGTTATGCTCCCCATCCACGTCGCACTGGCGTTGTTTGGCGCGAGCAGTCCTCCGCTCAGGATGATCGGCTTGGTATTCGTCACCGCCGAATAGGTGAGGAGCTGGCCTGCTGGATTGACGATGATCGACCTGGTGTCGTCGCCCAGATTGAAGCTCGACTGCACGCCAAACGTGCCTGCGTCGACGATGATATCTCCGATCGTCGCACCGGCGGCGGGAGCCCACCACGTTTCACCGGTGCCCCGCTTGGTGATCGGAAAACCATTGCCGTTCACCGTTACTCCATTGCCGTCAACAGCGCCGCCGTTCAGGTCATAACGGCTGGAGGTTTCGATGATCAGACCCCCCTCGAGCGTGAGGCTGCGGTAGATTGGATCGTTGGTCGCGCCTGCGCCGAGGTTCAGAATCCTGGCGCCAGCCGGACCGACGGTTACGTCATAGCGCCTGGTCGAAGCAGCTCCCGTCACGCCGTTCACATCGAGCGTTGCCCCGTTGTCGATTCTCACCGCAAATGCGTCGCCGAGCGCTTTGTTGTTGCTGCTCAGGCGGAGCAAGCCCGCGAGAAGGTCCGTGCCGCCGGTGTAAGTGTTCGACGCCGGCAGAACGAGCGATCCACCGCCGGTCTTCGTGAGTTTGCCCGCGCCTGCCAACGCGGAGGTCACGCTCACGGTCGCGGCCGCATCGGTGATGTCGAAGGCCCCGCCCGCGCCATTGAGTGTGATCGCGCGGTTGGTGGTGGTGGTGTTGCCCGTGTAACGCAAGGTGCCGTCGAAGCCAATCGCGTTGCCCGCGCCCAGCGAGCTCGCCTGCCCCGCTCCGCGCAAAGCGGTAATGATCGTGGTGCCCGCAAGGTTCACCGCACCTGAAAAATCATGCGCGCCGCTGGTAATCGTGAGCACGCCGGTGCCGGACTTCGTCAGGCCGCCGGGACCCGAGATCGTGCCGGTGCCGCCGAAGGTATAGTCCTTCGTCCCGCCCACGTTCACCGCCACGGGTTGCAAGAGGCCGACGAGATTCACCTGCGGCGTGCTGGAGCCGGTGTCGTCGAAGTTGGTCGCATCGAGCTGGAAGAACTTTTCGGTGTTGTTGTTCCAGTTGACCGAGTTGTTCACATCCCACGTGTTGGTGGTGCCGTTGCCTTTCCACGTCAGGTTCATGCTGGCGGCCGAGCCACTGATGCTGAGCAGCACGTTGTTTGGCTGCGTCGTGGTGTCTATCGTGAAGGTCTGGCGACTCGCGGATTGGGTGCTGAGCGTCGGAGCGCCAGTTCGCCCCGTCGAAGTGAAAAGCGTATAAGTGCTGCCGCTGAGGGGAGTAGTGGTAAAGACCGGAGTGATCGTGCTGCCGGCGCCAAAAGTAAGCGGGCCGTTTACGACCACCAGGTCATTCACCCCGCCACCAATCGTGGTATTGGTTGAGCTGAGATCAAACCGCGCGTCGCCGCTGGTCGTCAATGACCCGGCGCCAAGGGTGCCAATGGAACCGGTCGTCCCGAATGTCCCCGGTGACAATGTGCCGCCGGCACTGATCGTCACACTCCCGTAGGTGCCCGTTGTAGTTCCGTTTCCACTCGCGGAAGCCGTGCCCCCACTGTTCACATTCACGCTGCTGGCAAGGCTGCCGGTAAGTGAGAAGACCCCGCCGTTCACCTCAGTCGAGCCTTCGTAAGTGCTGTTGCTTTTCACCAAGAGCGTTCCAGCTCCGGTCTTGCGCAGACCGCCAGCGCCCGAGAACACGCCACTCACCGTGATAAGGTTGCCATTACTGTCGACAGCGATGTTTCCATTCGTGCTTTCAAGCACCGCGTCCGCAGCATGCAGGAAGTTCCCCGAGGCTTGAAGGGTGCCGCCGGTGTAAGTGATGTTGTAAGTCGTCGCAGCGTTATTGGAGATAATTGCACTGCCGACGTTGGCGAGGTCGGCATCGGTGCCATTGCCGATTCCACCGACCCTGACCGTCCCCCCATTGATCACGAGCCGATCGGTTCCGGCGGTTGAGGTTCGGTTGTCGAGCACGATGGCTTTTGCATCAACGGTCCCGCCATTCACGATCAGTTCGCCAGTCGAGTCGATCCCGAGATAAAGGATGCCATTCTTCTCTCCGGTGCCCTGAGGGTTCCCGGTGAAGCTTCCTGAGAACGTTAATGTTCCCGCGTTCATGGTATGAGTGCTGGGCGTCGTGGTGTTCCCGATCAAGGTGAGTGGATCCACTTGAGGCCAGTGGCCGATTCGCATCTGCGCCGTCACGAGAGCCGTTCCGCCATTCTGGATTACCTGTCCGGTCCGGCCAGATTGCTCGCCAACCCAGAGATTCCCGACAGCGATGTCAGCGCCAGCTTCAATAAACAGCCGGCCGAAGTTCGCTGTGCGGCCCACGTGCAGATTTGCCTGCCGAACGAGCTTGTTGATCGTCGCTCCACTTGTCGGGTTGTCGTAAGTCCCGGTGTTGATGGTCAGCGAACCGGATCCCTGATTGTTCGTCGGGTTCGTGACGGTGAAAGGGAGCGTGTAGGTATCCGAGCGGCGGATCTCCAAGCCGCCGGGAAGATTGTTTCCTACGCCGACGGTGTTGCTGACCTGCGTGCTCTGAAGCGAACCCGCCCCGCCGCCATTGCCAAGGATCAGCGCTCCCGCGGTGATCGCCGTGTTACCGGTGTAAGTATTCGTGCCGGTCAGGAATGCGGTGCCCGCTCCAATTTTGGATAAGCCATCCGTGCCCGCGAGAGTCACCTCCACGGTCGCGTTACGGTTGACTACCTCGAGCACTGGGACACCGCTTGCTACATCCAAGGTCAAGGTGTTGGTCGTGTTGCCGGCGGGCGGCAAAAGGAACCAGTCATTGTCCAGAGTGGTCGCGTCGCCAAAGCGCAGTGTTCCGGTAGTGAAGCTGCCATCCATCGTGATGGTGCGGGGGGCGGTGATATCAACCGTGCTCGCGTCGGCGATGGCACCAGTCGCGTTTGGGATACCGCCGGTCCAACGTGTCGGTTCGTTCCAGTTGCCATCCACGTCACCGACCCACGCCGCGCCGTGGCCGTGATCCGAGTTCATTACGAGCACTGCGATCGACGTGGCCAGAATCTGGCGCGAAAGGGGGGAGTTAATCTTCATGTTCAGGGGGGACTAAACATGTGAGATCAAGCCGCCTTTTGTCGAGTCCGGCTACCTCGATCGACAGAGGATCGATGCGTTAAGCCCGCAGGTGAACCC
>JAQGOK010000029.1 GCA_028293645.1 Chthoniobacter sp. | reverse complement strand
TGACGCGCGATCCGGAACGCGCCCGGCGGTTGCTCGCGGAAGCCGGTTATCCCGGTGGCCAGGGTTTTCCGGTTGTCTATTATCTCTTCAAAGGGGACTCAGATCTGGACCGCGACATCGCTGTCGAATTGCAGGGAATGTTTGCGCGCGAACTCGGAGTCACGATTCAACTGCAGCAGCAGGAGTGGAAGGTCTATCTCGCGTCGTTGAGCAGCCTTGATTACGACCTCGCCCGCTCGACGTGGGTGGGCGATTACGGCGATCCGAATACGTTCATGGATATGTTCGTCACGGACGGCGGCAACAATCGCACAGGTTGGAGCAGCGCGGTCTATGACAAGGCGATCGAGGACGCCGCGCGCGAGTTGGATCCGCAAAAACGGTTCGAGATCTTCCGTCATGCCGAGAAGCTCTTGATCAGCGACGAGGCGGTGATTTGTCCGCTCTACTACTACGTCGGCATCCAGTTCTATGACCACGAGCGGCTCGGCGGCATCGAACCCAACGTGCTCGACGAACATCCGCTCAAAGCGATGTATTGGAAGAAGCGCTGAATGGACCAGGTCGGGTTCGCGGTCTATCGGCTGCTCGGAGCCGCGTTAAAGGCGCTGCCGATTGAGTGGGGATTCCGGCTCGGTGCGGCGTTGGGCTGGATTGGCTATTATCTTGCCGGGCCGTATCGCCGGTTGGTGCTGCGCAACTTGACGATTGCACTTGGTCACGAAAAACAGCCTGCCGAGCTGCGCCAAATTGCGCGGCAACATTTCGCGACGCTCGGCGCAAATCTCTTCTCCAGCGTCAAGCTACCGCACCTCTCGGAAGAGGAACTCCTTTCGCGCGTAACGGTCGAGGGTCTGGAAACCATCGATGCGGGCATCGCCGCAGGTCGCGGGTTTGTGATGATCGCCAGCCATATTGGCAGTTGGGAGATGTTCACCCAGCTCACCCCGCGCGTGTTCCGCTGCCCGGTTGGGGGAATCTTTCAGGCGTTGGGCAACCCGCATATCGACGCCGCGGTGCGGCGCGATCGAGCGCAACTCGGGTTCTCGCTCTTCGAGCGCAAGGAGGGTTTCACCAAAGCGATGCAGTTCATCCGCGAAGGCGGCGCAGTCGGCGTGCTGGTCGATCAGCACGCAGGCGACGCCGGATTGTGGTGCCCCTTCTTCAACCGGCTCGCATCGACTTCCACGCTCGCGGCGACGCTCGCGCTGCGGACCGGTGCGTGGCTTGTTCCAGCGGCCGCTTACACCGACGGCATTGCGCGGTGGCGGTGCGTCTTCGGCCCGCGCATCGAGGCGGATGGGCAGACCGCCGAGGTGATCACGATGCGGATCAACGAGGTCCTCGAAGCGCAGATCCGGGAGCAGCCGGCGGATTGGTTCTGGGTGCACAATCGCTGGAAAACGCCGAAGCCCAAATTCCTGCTGGCGACTTACAAACGCGGCGTCTCTTGCGGGGCGGGAGCGGAGCACCCTTTACAGCCATTTCGGATCGTCGTCCGCGGCAGCAATTGGCTCGGCGACGCGATCATGAGCATTCCCGCCGTGCGGGCGATCAAGCGCGGCCGTCCGGACGCGCACGTCACGATTCTCACACCCGCCAAGCTCGCCGACGTCTGGCGGCGCGTGAAGGAAGTGGACGAAGTGCTCGCGATCGAACGAGGGGAGAGCGTCTTCGCCGTGGCGCGGAAGCTCCGCGGAAAGTTCGAAGCGGCCATCATCCTTCCCAATTCGCTCCGCACCGCTTTGGAGCCGTGGCTCGCCGGGATTCCTCGTCGCGTCGGGAGTTCCGGACACCATCGCAAGCCGCTGCTCGACCAGGTGTACGTCGAGAAAAAGAAAAAAGAGCCGGAGCCGCCACCGCATCAGGAGGAGCAATATCTCGCGCTCGCGAAGTTTGTCGGGGCGGATATTTCGAACAGCCCCACTCCGAACGTGACGCACGGAAAACGCACGGGACTGCGACCCACGATCGGGGTCTGTCCCGGCGCTGAATACGGTCCGGCGAAGCGGTGGCTCCCGGAGCGGTTCGCGGAGACCATGCGCACGGTGCACGTAGAGATCGGATGCGAATGGAAAGTCTTCGGCGTGGAGAAAGACCGTCCGATTGCGGACGCGATTCTCGCCGCAGCGGACATTCCAGCGACGGATCTGGTCGGCAAAACGACGCTGTCGGAGCTCATGGAGCACCTCGCGAGTTGCGATCTGCTGCTCACCAACGACACCGGCACAATGCATCTTGCCGCCTTTCTCGGAGTCCCTACTGTCGCGCTCTTCGGTTCTACCGAGCACGCGCTTACCGGCCCGCGCGGACCGGCGCATCGCATCGTTCGCCACCACGTCGAGTGCAGCCCATGTTTCCTCCGCGAATGCCCGATCGACTTCCGTTGCATGCACGCGATTGAGGTGAGCGAAGTCGTCGCCGCCGTCCACGCGCAGCTCGCGCTTCGAACATAGCCGAGCGCGCCCTGTCACAGCCCTTTCGCATCCAATGAGCACCACCCAGGAAATCACCCAACAAGTCAAAGAAACCGGCCAATGGGTCGGCGCGCTCGAGCAGGAGGTGGGGCGCGTTGTCGTGGGGCAAAAGTATCTCGTGGACGGGTTGCTGATTGGTCTGCTGACGAATGGTCATGTTTTGCTCGAAGGCGTCCCAGGTCTGGCCAAAACGCTGACCGTCAAGACGCTCGCGCAGTGCATTCAGACGGGATTCCAGCGCATCCAGTTTACACCTGATCTGCTGCCGGCTGACCTCGTCGGCACATTGATCTACAACCCGCGAACCGGTGAGTTCACGACCAAGCGCGGGCCGCTTTTTTCAAACCTGATCCTCGCCGACGAAATCAATCGTGCACCGGCGAAAGTGCAGAGCGCTTTGCTGGAGGCGATGCAGGAGCGGCAGGTCACGCTCGGCGACGCCACGTATCCGCTCTCCGATCCGTTCCTCGTTTTGGCCACGCAGAATCCACTCGAGCAGGAGGGCACCTATCAGCTTCCAGAAGCACAGCTCGATCGGTTCATGTTGAAGCTGCGCGTCGGCTACCCAAGCCGCGCCGAAGAACGCAAAATTCTCGATCTAATGGCGACGAGCGCGCCGGATCTCAGCGTCAAACCGATAGTTGAACCCGCGGACGTGATCCGTGCGCGTGGCGTCGTGAACTCCATCTACGTCGATGATCGGGTGAAGGATTACATCGTCGATGTGGTCTTCGCGACGCGCGAACCCGCGACTTACAAACTGAAGCTGGAAGGAATGATCCGCTACGGCGCGAGTCCGCGCGCCACGATCGCGCTGACGCTCGCCGCGCGCGCCCGCGCCTTCCTCAGCGGTCGCGGCTACGTCACGCCCCAGGATGTGAAGAGCGTCGGCCCCGACGTGCTCCGGCATCGCATTATCGTCAGCTACGAGGCGGAGGCGGAAGACGTCACGAGCGAGGCGGTGATTGAGAAGATCTTCGCGGGGCTTCCCGTGCCCTGAGCAGCAGCGCAGGCATGGAAGCGGCGCGCGACATTCTAAAGAAGATCCGCAAGCTCGAGCTGAAAACGCGCGGCTTGGTCGCAGCGACGTTTTCGGGGCAATACCGCAGCGTCTTCAAAGGCCGGGGGATGAACTTCGAAGAAGTGCGCGAGTATCAGCCCGGCGACGAAGTGCGCTCGATCGACTGGAACGTGACGGCGCGTTTCAGCGAAGTGCATGGCGACGCTTATGTGAAGAAGTTCACCGAGGAGCGCGAGTTGACGGTGATGCTCGTGGTCGATGTGAGCGCCTCGGGTGAGTTCGGCAGCGTGCATTTGAGCAAGCGTGAACTCGCCGCGGAGGTCGCCTGCCTCTTTGCGTTCAGCGCGATCCGCAACAACGACAAGGTCGGGCTGATCCTGTTTTCGGATCACGTGGAAATGTTCATCGCGCCGAAGAAAGGGCGGCTTCACACCTTGCGGCTGATCCGGGAAATCCTCTACTTCGAACCGAAGGGCAAAGGGACGCTTCCCGGTGATGCGCTCGATTATCTGAACCGTGTTCTGCACCGCCGCTCCGTGGTCTTTTTGATCTCGGATTTCCAGGCGCCGGATTTCGAGAAGCAGCTTTCAGTAACCGCGCGGCGGCACGATCTGATCGCCATCTCGATCGTCGATCCGCGAGAGGAAGAGCTGCCGGATGCCGGGCGTTTGACCCTCGAAGACGCGGAGACCGGGGAGCAGATCGAGATCGACACTTCGAACCGCCGCGTCCGCACCGCGTTTGCCGCAGAGGTAGCGCGGCAGACCGCCGAGCGGTTGCGCGATTTTCGACGCAAGCGTGTGGATGCGATCTCGTTGAAGACCGATGCCGATTACGTGCCGGCGTTGCGCAGCTTCTTTCGCACGCGCGAGCGCCGTTTGCAGATCCGATGATTCTCGCCGCGATCAGCCAGGCCACGCCGGAAGGGATCCGCGACATCGCGCCGCCCGTGGATGTGTTCCCTTACCCCGTATGGGTCGTGGTGCTGGCAGCGCTGCTGGCGATTGCGCTGCTCGGCGGATTGATTACTGGGGTGCGACTATGGATGCGGAGTCGTCCCGGACCGCCGCCGATCTCTCCGCGAACGAAAGCGCTGCGCGACTTGGAAAGGCTGAGGATGCAACTGCCTCAGACGGAGCCTTACGCTTTCAGCATCGCCGTCTCGGATGTGCTCCGCGACTACATTGCCGCAGCCTACGACCTGCATGCGCGTCAGCAGACCTCGCCCGAATTCCTCGCCGCGATTTCGGGCACGCCGCGCTTCTCCGACGACGATCGCCAGTTGCTCGCGCGCTTTTTGGAACGTTGCGATCTGATCAAGTTTGCCCGGATCGACGCTGGCGCTCAGGACAACGCGGCGCTGCTCGAAAGCGCCGCGGCGTTTGTGCAAGGAGGCCGCTCATGAACTGGTTGCGAGAGGGTCCGATCTCATTCGCGCATCCATGGCTGCTCTTGCTGTTGCTCCTGGTGCCGGTGCTCGCGTTCCTGCGGGGAGCGCGCGGTGCGGCGCCGGCCGTGATCTTTTCATCGCTGCGTCCGCTGCATGCGCTCGGCAAGCCACGCCGGGCGCGCGCCGGCGGCTGGTCAAGCGGGCTGCTCCACGCTGCGCTCGCGCTCTTCATCATCGCGCTGGCGAGACCGCAGCAGGGGAAAACGCGCAGCCATGTTGAGGCCAGCGGCATCGATATCATGCTGGTGATGGACGTCTCGAGTTCGATGATCGCGGAAGACTTCACGGTCGGTGGCGAGCGCGTGAACCGGCTCGTCGCGCTCAAGAACGTGGCGGAGCAATTCATCGAGGCCCGGCGCAATGATCGGATTGGTATCACCGCGTTCGCAGCGCACCCCTACCTCATCAGCCCGCTCACGCTCGATCACGATTGGCTCCTGAAGAATCTGGAGCGGGTGCGCATGGCGCAATACGAAGATCGGCAGATCGAAGACGGCACCGCGATTGGATCGGCCATCGCCTCCGCGGCAAACCGGCTGAAGAATCGCGAAGCGAAAAGCCGCATTCTCATTCTGCTAACGGATGGTGAAAACAACGCGGGCAGGATCACTCCCACGGATGCGGCGGAGGCGGCGAACGTGTTGCAGATTAAAATTTACACTGTCGCCATGGGCACGCGCGGGTTCGCCCCGGTTCCGGGATGGGACCCGTTTGGGCGCAAGGTTTACCAACAGCAGGAGGTGCGGGTGGATGAGCCGACTTTGAAGAAGATCGCCGAGATGGGGCAGGGGAAGTTTTTCCGGGCAACGGACTCGCGTTCGCTCAAACAGATTTTCGACGAGATCGACAAACTCGAGAAATCCACGATCGAGCTGACGCAGTATCGGCAGTATCGCGATCTTTTCCCATGGCTGCTCGGCGCGGGCTTCGGACTGCTCGCGTTGCAGCTGATCTTTGGCGAGGCCCTGGCGAGGAGGTTGCCGTGAGGACCGCGGAAAGGAGGCGCGCGTGACGTTTGCTCAGCCTCAGTGGTTCTGGGCTCTGCTGCTGCTCCCGTTGCTGCTCGCGCTGTTCATCGGGAGTGAAGCACGGCGGCGCAAATTGCTGCGCACGTTGGTTGCGGCCCGCCTCGAAGATCGGCTCGCCGGTACGATCAGCGTCGGAAAGCGGCGGTGGCGTTTTGCGCTGCTGCTGCTCGCGGCCGCCGGCGCAATCGTGAGCCTCGCTCGGCCGCAATACGGCTTCACCTGGCAACATAGCCAGCGGAAGGGTCGCGACGTTTTGATCGCGATCGATGTCTCGCGCAGCATGCTCGCCAACGATCTGGCACCGAGTCGGCTGGCGCGTGCCAGGCTGGCGGCACAGGATTTGATCGCCCAGCTCGAGGGGGATCGTGTCGGGCTGATCGCGTTTGCGGGAAATGCCTTTTTGCAAGCGCCGCTGACCGCGGACTTCAGTGCGATCATGACGTCGCTCGAAGAGTTCGACGTCGATCTCATCCCGCGCGGCGGGACGAATCTTGCGGAGGCGATTCGGGTGGCGGTGGATGCCTTCGGGAAAGGGGAGAGCGACAATCGGGCGCTCGTTGTTTTCACCGACGGCGAAGAACTCGACGCGGACGGCGTGAAAGTGGCCACGGAGAGCCGCGACTTGCTGCGCATTTTTGCCGTCGGGCTCGGTTCACCGGAGGGCTCGTTGATTCCCGTCACCGGCAGCGCTGGCGGCACCGAGTTCGTGCGGGATGCGAAGGGGGAATTTGTGAAGTCGCGTCTCGATGAGCCGCGCCTGCAGAAAATTGCGGAAGTGACCGGAGGCTTCTACGTTCGTCTGCAAAGTGGACCGGCCGAAATGACGCGGGTGGTCCGTGAAGGCTTCCAACAGATGAACGAAAAAGAGATCGATGCGAAAATGGCGCGCCAGCCGATCGAGCAATACCATTGGCCGCTGGCAGTCGCGATTGTTGCGCTCAGCGGCGCGTTGCTCACGGGCGAGCGGCGTCGCTCCGCATGGCGGGCCGCCGCGATCCGAGGTGTGGCGCTCGTCTTCCTCCTGCTCCCGCTGCCGGCACAGGCGAAGAGCGGCGCGATGGCGGCTTACGAGCAGCAGGATTACAAAGCCGCGGCAGAGCTGTTTGCGAAAGAGGCGAGCCGCCGCCCGGAGGTCGAGGCGTTGCAGTTTAATCTCGGGAGCGCGGCTTACAAAGCCGGCGAGTACGACCGCGCGTTGGAAGCATTCGCGAAAGCGGTGACCTCACCTGAGCCGCAGCTGCGCTCGAAGGCAGAATACAATCTGGCCAACACGCTCTTTCAGCGGGGAGCCGCCCAGAAGGAGAAGGAGCCGAAAGTGCGCGAGTGGAAGAATGCGGTGCAGCATTACGATCAAGCGCTGAAGGTGGACCCGAAGAATTCCAACGCGGAGCACAATCGGAATGTTGTCCGCAAGATGCTTGAAGAGCTGGAGAAGGAGCAGCAGTCCGAGAAGAACGAGGAGCAAAAGAAGGAAGAACAGAAGAAGGACGACAAAGGCGAAGATCCCAAGGACGAGAAGGCGGGTTCCGAGGATCAGCAAAGCAAGGGCGACAAGGGCGAGGACCAGCAGCCCTCCAAGTCCGGTGAGGAGAAGCAGGAGCCCAAATCGGGCGAAGAGAAGCAATCCGGGGATGGGCAGCCGAAGGATTCTGCCGATGGAAAACCGGAATCCGGCGCCGAGGGAAAACCGCAAGAGCCGAAGCCGGGCGAATCGGGCAAGCCGCAGAAAGACGGCAAACCGGATGCTGGGAAGGAGCCCGGCGAACCAGGTGAGCACGCTGGCGATCAGAAGGCCCAGCCGCCTCCGGGTGAGGCCGGCAAGAAACCGTCGGGAGAGGTGAAAGCGCAGGCTTCGCAGGAAGCAGGCGAGCCGAGCGCGGAGGAGCAAGCAGCGGCGGAAGCTGCGGCCGCGGCAGAGGGTCGGATGACTGAACAGCAGGCGAAAGCACTGCTCGATTCGCTGAAAAGCGAAGAAGGCCGGGTCCAACTGCTTCGTCGTGAACGACGTGGCGCGGCACCTGTGATGAAAGATTGGTGACTATGCGCAGCTCACATCCAATTCGCAGTTCTTGGCTCGTGTTGATGGTGGCCCTGCTGGCCTGGGCTGGCGACGTCTTTGCCGCTGAGCTTTCCGCCGCTGCGAATCTTTCCCAGCGGGTCGCGGGCGTGGGCGAGAACTTGCGCTTCGAGATCAAAGTCAACGGGGCGCGTCAGCTGCCGGCCGCGCCCGAGGTGCAGGCGGACGGACTCGATATTCGCTACGTGGGCCCGTCGCGAAGTTCGGTGATGCGCTTTTCCAACGGCATCTCTCAGAGCGAGACGAGCGTCACCTTCATTTATCAAGTGGTCCCGCAGCGTGCGGGCAGCTTCACCATCCCCGCGATCGACGTCGCAGTGGACGGCGTGCAGTTGAAAACCCAGCCAGTAGGGCTGACCGCGGAGCCGAGAACCGGGCAGGGGAACGGAGGCAAGGAAGAGATCGCCCGGGCTGAGATCGTGGTGCCGAAGAACACGGCTTATGTGGGGGAAGCGATCCCCATCGAATTGCGGCTGATGATCGATGCACGAATCCGTTCCGGCACAAATTCCAAGCCGGATCTGCACGGGGAAGGGTTCACCATTCATGACATCGTGGCGCCGCGGGAGGAGCAGCAGCAGATCGATGGCCGCGAGTATAAGGTGCTGATCTATCGGACAGCGGTGACTCCGAGCAAAGCAGGCAAGCTGACGCTTGGGCCAGCTGAGATCGCGTTTGTTGCCCGCGTGCCGCGTGCGCAGCGCAACCGGCAGCGCTCGATTTTTGATCTCTTCGATGATGACGTCTTCGGCGACCCGTTCTTCGCCGCCAATCAGGCTTTCAAGGCGCAAACGAGACCGGTGGAGATCGAGGTGAAACCGCTGCCCGCGGCTGGACGGCCGGATGATTTCTCCGGCGCGGTCGGGCAGTTCACGCTTTCCGCGGAGGGCAGCCCGCGGCAGGTGAACATCGGCGACCCAGTGACCATGAAGCTGACCGTCCGCGGGCGCGGGAATTTCAATCGGATGGGAGCGCCGCTGCTATCGGATCCGACGGGCTGGCGCGCGTATCCTCCTTCACAGGAATTCAAGCCGGACGATGAGGTGGGAATTAGCGGCGCGAAGACGTTCAGCGTCGCGGTCATTCCCGAGGTGAAGAAATCGGCGATGCCGCAATTCAGCTTTTCCTACTTTGATCCGGTGGCCGCGAAATACGTGTCGCTGCAAAGCAAGTCAGCACCTCTGGCGGTGACAGGGGTGGAACGGCCCGCGCCCAATCCTGCGCCGCCGTCTGCTGACCAGAGGGCCGACGCGGCGATCGCCGCGGAGGCGAAACCACCGGCCGCCGCGAATGACATCCTGGGCTTGCGCTACGATCACGGGCAGGTGCGGGAGTCGTTTGAGCCGATCTACGCGCGACGCGGTTTTTGGCTCGCCCAGCTGGTTCCGCTGGGAATTCTGCTGGCACTCGTCGGCGTCCGTTTTCTCCGCGTTGATCCCGAAACCCGGCGCAAGCACGAGTGGAAGCTGGAGCGCGCAAGGCTCCAGGCCCGCTTGGGCCACAGCGCGCCGGGTTCGCCCGCATTTCTCGATGACGCAGCACGGCTGCTTCAGCTCGAAGCGGCAGCGTCCTCCGGACGTGATCCGGCGAGTATCGATGCCGCGGCCGCGATCGGGGCGCGACGGCTTGATGAAGAAACCGCACGTGAAATCGAGGCGATCTTCGATGCGCGTGGCGAGCTTCTCTACGCCGGCGGTGGCGGCACCGATGGGTCCGGCACGACGATGACTCGCGAACGAGTGTTGCAGGTCATCGAACGCTACCGACAAAGCCATGCGAACTCTTAAAGTGCTCCTCATCGCGCTGGCGTGCATGGCCGGTGATCTGCGCGCAGCGAGCTTTGAGGAAGCGAACGAACTCTTCGAAAAAGGCCAGTTCACCGAGGCGCGAGATCAGTATGAGACGCTGGCCAGGTCCGGGCCGTGGACCGCGAACCTCTTCTACAATCTTGGTGATACCTATTTCCGTTTGGGCGAGTTCGGGCGCGCGGCTCTTCAATTTGAACGCGCGTTGGCAATGGATCCTGGTCACCCCGAAGCGCGGGCGAACCTTGCGGTGGCGCACCAACGGAGCGGGGCAAAGCTCTGGCCTTCGTCGTGGCTCGACCATGTATTCCCACGGATCCGGACAGATGTTTATGTGCTCGTCGCGAGCATCGCGGGCTGGGCAGCCGTCGCCTGTCTCGCTGGTCTCGCCCTGGGCAAATCGCGCAGCAGCCTGGGGCTGTTTGCTTGCGCGCTCGGTGTGGTGACGGGCTATGCGGCTCTCGGAATCTGGCATTTGGAACGCGGACGCTCGGTGGCGATCATCACGGCGCCATCTCTACCCGCGCGCCTTGCCCCCGCGGATGCGGCCGGAGTAGTCGAGACCCTGAATGCCGGCAGCCAGGTGCGAGTGCTGAGCGAGCGCGGGGAATGGACCTACTGTGAGTTGCCTGGTAACCGGCGTGGCTGGGTGCCAGCGGGACAGCTCGAACAGGTGCGCATTTCCCGCTCATGAGGATCTGCACAGCCGTGATCTTTGGCTGGCTGACGCTCACCGCGATGGGCGGGGACTGGCGCGATGACCTCACGCCAGCAACGCCGGGCGGCTTCGCTCCGCTGCGACCGATGAAGGCGAGCTACGAATTCGGCTGGGGCGCATTCACGGCTGCGACCGCTGATTTCGACTACTCTCAGGAGTCTGAAGGCGTGCTGCAGCTAAAGGTTAACGCGCGCAGCGTGGGGGCGGTGCGCGCGATGTGGCGCATGGATGCGCAGCACTCTGCACTTTGCAACGGCGTGACGTTGCGGCCCATCCGATTGCAGCAAACCGAGACCTATCGAGACGAGGTCGAACAGGTAACCGCGGATTTCTCGCCCGAAGGGGTGGTGCGGCTGCACAAAACTTCGCCGCCCGGCGCCACGCCACCGAAGCTGAAGAAGTTCAAGTGCCCCGATCTTTTCGATCTCCAAACAGCACTTCTGTTTGTGCGCAGTCAGCCGTTGCAGACGGGTGACCGATACAGCTTTGTCGTTTATCCGGGGAAAGCCGCTTACCTCGCCCGGGTCGATGTGATCGGACCCGAACAGCTCAAGGCCGGGGGCAGGCAGCATGCCGCAGTCAAGCTGGAGATCGCGCTCCAGCGAGTCACGAAGGACCTGAAACTGGAGACCCACAAAAAGTTCAAGCAGGCGGTGGGTTGGCTCTCCGATGACGACGATCGGCTGCTGCTGAAAGTGAAGGCCGAGGTTTTTGTCGGCAGCGTCTGGGCTGAGCTGAAGACGGTCGCTTTGGCGAAGGATCCTAGCGGATCCAGATCCCTCGGTAAACGTCACGCCGCTCCGGAGGGAGGCGGCGGGGAACTGGAACCGACCGGGTCGGCAGGAGGCGCAACGCGCTGAGCGTCTGCATGTCGAGGCGGCCGGTCAGCGGCAGTCGGCTGATTTGCTGATACGTGAGAAGCGCTTCTTCCGTAGCGGGTCCGGGCAGGCCATCAATGACTTCCCGGTAGAAGCCGCGACTCGCCAAGAGACTTTGCGCCCGACGCAGAGTGGCTTCCTGTACCTCAGGCGGCGCGATCGCATACGGTGTGTCTTCAAAAAGCACCGGGAAATCCGCGGAAGGATGTTCCAGCGGAGCAGGGGGCGGGACGACGGAAGGATCTGCCCGCAAATCCCTCGGAGCGGGAGAGAGAGGAGCCGCAGGAGTCGTCGGAGCGGCTTCTTCGCGCTGCAAAAACTTCCGATCCTTTTCTTCAACCGTTGGTGGAGGAGCCGGCGGATTCGATCGCTTCGCAGCCGGCGCTTGCGGAGTCACCGGTGCCGGACCCTTTCCCAGTGCAGCAAGAGTTTCCGCCGTCAATGTCCCTGTGACTTCGAGGCCATTGCGGATTTGGTAGCGACGGATCGCGGCGGTGGTCTCCGCAGTAGTTTGCCCGTTGATTTCCCCGTAGTAGAAACCCAGCCCTTTCAGTTCACTCTGCACGTCGCGAACCTGTTCATTCGCGAGGGCGCGTCCGCTGAAAAGGAAGAGGAGAGCGTAGAGTAGAACCGGGCGTTTCATGCGCGAATACCGAGTTGAGACGGACCCAGCCGTCGGGCATTCAACGGCTCGCCTGCGCAAGGGACGGGAGCGTCGCCGGACGAGGTCGGGATTTGGTATAGCTCATTACTCCTTCGGCGATCGCTTTGGCGAGACGATCGCGATACTCCGAGTTCGCGATGAGTTGCGCTTCGAAGAGATTGGTAATGAAGCCGCATTCCACGAGCGCTGCCGGACCGCGCGTGTGCCTCACCACGTAGAGCGGTCGCCCTTTAATCCCGCGGTTGCTCGATTGCGTGCGATCCACCATCGACGATTGAAGGAAGCCGGCCAGCGCTTCGCCATTATCGGTATCGATTACCTTTGGCTGAATGAAGAAACCGGCCCACGTCCAGGCACTCTCCGGCGGCACTTTCTCCGAGGCGTAGAAAGTCTCCACGCCGGTAGAAGACGTCGCCGAGGCATGATTGAAATGGATACTGACCATGATCGAATCCTCGGTTCGGTTCGCGATGGCTGCCCGTTCCGGCAGTGAAAGGAACGTATCGTCGTTCCGCGTCAAAACGGCTTGAAAACCAAACTCCTGCAGGATCTTGCTGGCTCGGTTGGCCAGATCCAGCGTGAGCTCTTTCTCAACCAAGCCATTGGCACGAGCTCCGTCATCCTTGCCGCCATGCCCGGGGTCGAGAATCACCACTGGGAAGCGTCCTGGTGCGATAACTCGGCTGTTGGCCACCGGCTCTTCGTCTGGCGCAACGATAAAAGTAAGGCAGCCACCCATCACCATGAGTCCGACGCATGGCATTGCATTCCGAAGGTTGAGCTTCCCGGCAATCCGCGACCACCATTGGGCGAGAGTCGTCGGTCTGAAGAGCGCTTTCACAATGATAAATCGTTTTCCAAGAGGGGCCGGATGTCCAGCTCGGGAATGGAGCGCCAGGTCATGGGTAAAACGCTATTGCGCTCCAGCACGGCCACTTCGAGGGCGGCGTTTGCGAGCTGAGCGACGCGGTGCGTCTTCAGTTGTTCAGCAGTTGGCAGGCCATCCCCAGTCTCGCCGCTGAGGGTGAGATGACCGACCAGCCACGCATCCAGAGCGACTCTGACACTCGGTTGCAGGGTCCCGGCGCCGATCTCCTGAGTCTGGAGAAAGCGCTCCATCTTCTCGGTGGAGGCGGCGGTTCCCGAGATCACTCCGAATTCTTCGAACGTCCGGCCCAGCGCTCCGCCATTGGTGTGAATGGAACCGTCAAATTCCAGGCGCACGAAGAGGTTCGGAGCCTTGCCGCGGCCCAATTCCGCAAAGAGCAATCGTGCCAAATAGGGAGCGCCATACACCTGTTCGAAGGCCGCTTTGAGCGCCGGGCTCAGAGAGTAGTTCGCGAGTCGCCGCAGCGACACATCGGCAGCTGATCGGGTGAAGCCTTCACTACTGGTGACCTCGATGGCGGCCATTCGCAGGCGCTCGATGTCACCGGGATGCCCGATCGCTCCCATCGCGATCCGATCATAGATCTCGAAGAGCTTCTGGCGCTCCCGACTCACCGTGAGCAGGAGAATGCCGTCCGCGTAATTCAATGCGACGATCGGGCTTCCACCGGCGAGTTGATGCTCGATGTACTCGCGCCGATTGGCGATGGCCTCAACCCAACGATATGGTTCCTCGGTCATTTGTTGAAGAGCCCAGCCATCCAGACCAAGCCAGGTAGGAATCCGCTGATCGTCAGCACACCTTCCATCAGGGAGAGCGATCGATACCCAGCCGACCTCTCGTACTTCATCTAAGCCACCTCCTGTTGAAAGATCGGCGCCAGCTCGGCGTCGGAGAGGGTGCGAATGCCGGTGCCGTCGATCAGTTTGATGATCGGATACACGCGGCCGCGGCGGTCCACGCCGCCGGTGGCAGTGTCCGCTTCCGCCGCTGTATCCAAGGCGCGCAGGGCGAGGATCACCGCTTCCCCCTCCTCGCGCTGGTTGAGCGGCTTCTTCCCCCAGGTGTTTTCGTAATGCAACACACTGCGAATCGCCGGGGAGCCGGAACCAGTGGCGGCAAAATCCGCTGCTTCAAACTGCGCGCCCATGGCATCGTAGAAGTAGAGCCGCGGGGCGTTCGCTTCGAGATCGTAGGTCGCGAAGATCGGAACCACCACGCCAACGCCTTGCATCACGAAACCAAGATTGTCTCGGAGCAGCTTCGATAGGGCGCGGACCTTGCCGTCGAGGCTAAGCTCTTGCAGCTGGCTGCGGCGGTAGAACTGGAACGAGTGCTCCAGCACGCGCGCCATCTCCCAAGCGGTGGCAGGCACCCCGGCGATGGCCATAAGGGAGTGTCGATCGATCTCCAGCACTTTGTCCGCTCGATCATAAACGACAAGATTGCCGGCCGTCGCCCGACGATCGCCAGCGACGAGCACGCCATCGGCAAACTTGAACGCCAGGATGGTAGTCGCCTCGGTCGGCACAACCGTAGCCCCGTTCCCAACTACCGTCGGAGCGATTGCTGGATACAAACCTTGCCGCCGCAGGACCGCCGCAAACTCCTCGGGAGCAGCGACCGGGGAAGTCGGGCCGCTTGAGAACGGATAACCCGTCACTCGCCAGTTCGTTGGCGGTAACGCTTCGATTGATTCGGATCCACCCGGCGCATTCGCTGGAGCAAATCCTTCGTGTCAGGCTTGGATACGTCGGGCGCCTTGGGCCCGCCGCCGTCGCCTTGCTGGGGACCCCACGGAGCGGGGCCGACTGGGCGTTGCGTCCTGTCAGGCATGCGGAGGAGTTTAAAGGTCGTCGATTAAAACGCAAGGGCCGGCGGGTCTCGGCGGACTGCGCCCGAAATAATCAGCAGGGTGGTGCGGGGCGCTTGCCTTGATTCCGAGGCTATGCAAACACTTCGCCATGAGTCGATCTGTCGGCATCCTGACCGTCTGCGCATTTCTAAGTCTGACCTTTTCAGCACGCGCGGCCGAGGAGGCGAAAACGGCGCAGGAGCTGCGCGACCTCCGCGCTCTTGTTGAAAAACAGTCGAAGCAACTCGACACATTGACGGAGCAGGTCAGCAAACTCGGACAGCTCCTGGAGAATCGGCCGGATCCCGCATTGCGGTCCACCACCGCTCCGACGGCACCGACGGCTGCTGCGCCTGCAGAGTTTTCAACCGAGATTCCCAAAGCTGAGCCGGCGGACGGGAAGCGGCACGTGGTCGTGAAGGGTGAGACGTTGACCTCGATCGCCAAGCACTACAGCATCACCATTTCGGAGCTTCAGAAGGCGAACAAAGGAGTCGATGAGCGAAAGCTACAGATCGGCCAAACGCTTACGATCCCGACCAAAGCCCCCGAACCTTCTACCGAAAAGAAAGAGAACCCCTGAACATGGACGAATCACAGCACTGGTTTCTGATGAAGCACGATGACGGCACGGTCTTCGGCCCGATCAGCTTTGAACAACTCCGCCAGTGGGCGCTCGATGCACAGGTGTCTCCTCTCGATAAGGTCTCGACCGATGAGCAGAACTGGCAAAAAGCGCCAATGATTCCCGGTTTGGAAATGGATTACCTGGTCGAAGTCAGCCCAGATCAATTCTATGGCCCGACCACGATTGGAGCGGTTCGTGAATTCCTCCAGATCGGCGAAATCAACCAGGGTACTCCGGTAACGAACTGCCGGGACGGCCAGATCACATTGGTCCGGGATATGCCTGCGCTGCAGACGGAGAAAGCTGAAGACGAAGTTGCGTCGCAGCCTGTGCGCACCAGCATTCGTTTCAATCTTCAGCAGCGCATTCGTGAGCTTGAGGAAGCTCTGATGGAAGAACGTCGGGCACGCGAAGTAGCCGAACACCTTAACGAAAAGCTGGAGGCGAAACTGGGTGAGATCACCCGTGCGGCTTCGTTGTAGGCTTCAGCTCCCGAGCGACCGCACCTCCCCGTCGTAGGTGTGAAAAGGATCGGGCATCGGGAGATGATGTCCGTTATCGAGGGAGACGGAGTCCCAGTTGATCACATAGGGCACCTGCCGCCCCTGGAACAAGGATACGCCCAGGCCACGGCCCCAGGCGCGAGTGTCAGCTGGCGGGGTGTGCATTGCCTCGGGGCGTCGGACGCTGTCGTTGAACTCTCCGATCGCCTTCGCGGGGTTCACGCCGAAGAACAAGCCCTTCGCCGGATTGAGATTGTGATACTCGAGATCCAGGCTTTGCAGCCATGGATCGTCCCACTCCAGTCCTTCGCTGTCGATGAACGTCTGCAGCAGCCATTTCTTGGTGATCCAATCGACGCCACCAACCAGCAACTCCGGTTTGCGCGCCAAGGCTTCCAGGGTGAAGGCCCAACGGTCCAGGATCCAGTCGGTCTCTTCATCACGCCCGCTCAGATGCTCCTGTGCACACGCCAGGAATTCACTTTGCAGGTCAAGGGTTGACCGGGAGCGACCGTCTTCCAGCAGGACCGATCCGTGCGCGGTCCCCTCGTGCGAAATCTGCCGCGTTGCCATCACTGCATCGTGAAGAATGACATCCGGGGGCAGCACACCCTCTTCGAGCAAAGTCAGGATCAGCGAAGTGGTGCCGACCTTCAGCGCAGTGGCGAAAGGGCTCATGTTGGAATCGCCGATCAGCAGGTGAAGCCGGCGGTACTTGCGGAAGTCCGCCAGCGGCTCGTCGCGCGCATTGATGATCGCCCGGTTGAACTGCACCCACTGGTAGATGTCGTTCACGATGTGGTCGGCGCGCTGGCTGAGTTGGAAGACCACCGCAGGCGAGTTCGGCGGATCAAAATCGAACGCGAGCGGATTCGCCTGACCGACGCGTCCCGCGCCGGTGAATACCTGGCGGGTGGCTAAAAACGAGAGCAGGGTCCCGAGCAGCCTCGGCGTGAAGTGCAACTCGCGCTTCATCAGGTAGTTCTCGTGGCAGCCGAACGTCGCGCCGGTGTGATGATCCACGTTGTTCTTGATGAACGAGACGTTGTCGTCGATGCCGAGCGCTTCGAGCGCAGATTGCACCAGCAGATCGCCCGCAAGGTCGTAAGCCACGGCGTCGCGCACGGTGCGGCTCTCCGGCGACGAGTATTCCAGGTGGCCCATGTCGATGTAGAGCCGACCGCCGTTTAGTAGAAAGCCGCCGTTGCCGGGAGGCTCTTCGTAGTCGCGGTAATGCAGATCGATGATCCCGACTTTCGCTTTCTTGAAGAGGTAGTTCTTCACCCGCGCGGGCCAGGTGTCCGGCCCATGACCGGGATCGTTGCTGACCAGGCAACCATACTCCGTCTCGATGCCGACGACGCGATTCACAAGCGCCGGATCAATGCCGCCTCAAACCCAGTCGAGGCGAATCTTGCTGAGGTCTTCACGAGCGATCCGGGTGCGCAACGCAGCCATTTCCTCGCGGATCTCGGGAATTTTCTTCTCATGCGTTTCCACCAAAATCGTGCCGATCCTTGCGATCGCGCCTGAATCGATCAGGCGATTGAGGATGCAGCATTCGACCCCTTCGACATCGAGCTTCAAAAGCCGCACCTCGCGATCCAACTCCAGCACAAAGGCGGCGAGGTCCACGGCTTCCACCTGCACCGAGCGCGCCTGGTCCACATTCGATTTGAAACCGAGCACGGAAGAACCAGTGGACCATTTCACCGGATCCTCCTCTGCTTGCTGATGAAGGAATAGTTGCACCACCTCCACGCGATCAAGCACGGCCCGGTCGATGCAGTGAACATGGGAACGTCTGGCGAAGCGCTCCTTTAGCCGTGCAAAAGCGTGGGGATTCGGCTCGAAGGCGTAAACGGTCGCGCCGCCTGCGGCGAGGTGCTCGGTCACTTCACCGACGTTCGCGCCGCAGTCGATCGCCACATCATCCGGGCCAAGCGGAAATTCCGACAGTCGCGCCGCGTAGCTCAGAGCATCGCTGCTCCCCATCCATGTCTTAAGTCGCTGGCAAAGGCTCGCGAGCATCTGGATTCACTGCTCGTCGAGGTAGAGAATCCGCCCACAGTTCTCGCAGTGGCAGATGCTCCTGCGACCTTTGACCAACACTGCGGTTTGCGCCGTCACTTTCATGTGGCAGCCCGTACAGACGTCGTGCTGCAGGCCCACCACCGCCTCGCTTTTGCCCGCGAAAAGATGCTCGTAGGTTTCCAGCAGTTCTTCGTCCACCGCGGTCGCCAGCTTTGCGCGCTCCGCTTCGAGTTCCTTCAGTTGCGCTTCCACCATTTGGGTTTTGGTGACGATGTCCGCGAGCTGTCGCTCAACCTGCGCTTTGGTGGTTTGCGTCACCTTGTCGGCCTCGCCGACGCTGGCCTTCATCTTCTCGATCGTCTCCATGTACTCCAGTTCTCGATCCTCCAACGTCTGCACTTCCCCTTCGAAGCGTTTGATCTCGTTCGTCAGGGCCTGAAACTCTTCGTTCTTCCGCGTCTGGAATTTTTGCACCTGATATTTCGCAATCTGGTCCCGCTTTGCTTGCGCCTCATTTTCCAGCTTCTTCCGCTCCACCTCGACTTCCTTGGCTTTGAGCTTCGCGGCGTCCAGCTGAGCGATCGACGCGGTCAGCTTTCCTTCAAGTTGCGTGCGCTGCGAGGGCGCGATCTTCAGCTCCTGACGTAAAGCGCGAATCTTCCGGTCGCGATCTTGCAGGACGAGAAGCCGTTCGATTTCCGGAAGCATGCGGAGACTCTGCGCGAGTGCCGCGAGAGCGTCAACGTTCACCCCTGCTTCCAAACGCCTTCACGCGAAAGGCTGATCCCTGACCTCAGCCCGGAAATCCCTGATCGTAATGCCGGGACGAATGGGTGTTGTCCGGTGCTGTAAATTTCGCGTAAAAGTTCTTGGGTCCGAGCGTGAGGACGCATCCGGCTGTGGAGGTCAAAATCAGAAAGGCTTGTATGAATGTAATTCGCTGGATCTTCGCCGCGACGTTGGTGGTCAGCTTCGTTGGGGAGCTGAACGCCGCTACCCAGTCGCTCATCTTCAAAGAGAAGCTGGCAGAGAAGATTGCGTGGGACGGGGCCACCTCCGGCGTGCTTTCCACCGGCGCGTTCGCTTTGACTGCGAAGATCGCAGCCGATGGATTTGATCCGAGCGCGCTGAATGCCTCGTCCCTACTTGGTATCAAACTCGGCACTTGGAATTTTCAGCAAACCCTCGGAAACGCAGCTGAGTTCAATCCTGCGAAGCAGAAAGCGGCCTTCGTGTTCACGTCGGCGGATGACCAGGGAAAACCCGTTAAGTGGCTGAGCCTGGTGGTAAGCTGGAAAGGGCAGATGATTTCGTTGCGCGCACTGGGGCGAACACGACCTTTCCTGGCGCCGATCCTTGCGGGCGCTTACGACGGCCAAACGGTTACCCCGATCAGCGCTACTCAGGAAGGCAGCATCTCCCTGGGCGACTTCCAGAAAACCTTCCAGCTCGCGATGGGTGGAAAGGCGAAGACCCGGGCGAAGGTGGGGAAAGACGCGCGCTCGCATAATCTTTCCACGATCGCTCTCACCGGAAAGGGGGCGTTTACAGGCGGTGCATCGCAGCTCCCCATCATTGAGATCACGTCGCCGGTGGATGGTTCCGTCGCTCCGGAAGGCGAGATTGAAGTCACGGGATCCGTTGCTCACTTTCCATCTGCGGGACGCATCGAGCTTAACGGTGTCGTCGGGCAGACGGCGGGCTCGGGAGCATTCACCTTCACCGACCACGCGCTCTTCGACGGCACAAACGAGCTTACGGTCCGGGTTTACTCGGGCACCGCGCTGTTGGCCACCCGGACCGTCTCGGTGCAGTGGCATGCTCCAACGGTGATCGGTGCAGAAATTTCACCTGTTGCCGGCGGGGCGCTGACGGTCGCCGACGATTCCAGCGAGTTGTTCGGAGCAGGCATTTCCGTGCCTGCAGGAGCGGTTTCACGGGTCCTCCGCGGAACGATTCAGGAAGATCCTGAGCACCTTCCAGCGCTGCCGTTTGGAATCCGGGCGGTGGGACCCGGCGTGGTTTTTGGACCCGTCGGAGAAGTGTTCGCAGCTCCTGTTCGGCTGATCGTTCCGATCAGCCCGTCCCGTTTCCCCGCGGAGACTGTTCTGACGGACATCCGGGTTCTCGCGATGACGGACTCGGGTTGGACTGAGATTCCCGTGACCGGGAGATCTCCCCACACCGTCGAAGTCCAGGTGACGAATCTCGCCTTCGATCCGATCATCGCGGTCATCTCGGAGCCGCTCCAGGCCGGAGAGTTACGCATCAGCAGCGATCCGCCGGGTGCCTCGATCTATCTGGACGACTTCAATACCGGTTTGCAGACGCCGGCCTCGCTCTCCGACCTCGCGGAGGGAGCGCACAATGTGAAGCTCTACCTCCGCACATTTAACGAGGCATCGGTTGACGTTGAGGTGCCGCTGGAAGGCACCGGGATCTCCGTCACGCTCGGCAAACCGACCGCGCCCGTGCCTCAGGTGACCATCATCGCTTCGATCGTGGATGGCATGACGGTGACGGACAATATTTTCACCATCAACGGGACAGTGTCTGTCGGAGGTTCCCCAGCGACTGAGGGGCGTGTCGTGATCTCCCAAAACGGGGAGGACTATTTCAGCGGGGTGGAGGAGAGTGGCGCCTTCTCGGAGGTGGTTTCGCTCCTGCCTGGAGAGAATACCCTGGAAGTGCGGTTCACCAGCGTGGATGGGAACACGGGCGTGAGCCGCCGGGTTCGCGTGATCAATCTCGAAGGCGCTGCTGCATTGGCGGAGTCAGGCGCCGCCAGCGCGAGTCCACCCGCCGCAGTCGCGCCTGCAGGCATTACGGTGGTCCTTTCCTGGGATACAGATGAGACCGACATCGATCTGCACGTTTTCGACCCTCAGGGGCGGCATGCGTCGTACGATGCGTTGGACGGAATTCCAGACGCTGCTTTGGATCACGACGACACAGATGGATTCGGCCCTGAAACTTTCACGATGCTGGATCCCCGGCCGGGGACGTACACAGTCCGCGCCGACTACTATTCCGGAGATCTGCCGACGACTGCGCGGCTGAATATCTACCGCGGAAGTGAACTCATTTTTTCCGAGTCATACCTGCTGTCGCTGTCGGATGGGAACGCCACGGAGGGATTGCCAGGCGATCCGGATTCGATCTGGGATGCTCACTCGTTTGTGATCGGCGAGTTGGAGATTGAACGTCTCACCACCGTTGTGCCTTCCGCTCCAAGTGCAGCAATCTTCACCACCGGGATTGGCGAAAACGAAGTCGTCGTGAGGCTGAAAGCCCCTCCGGATATCCTCGAGAGTGACATTCGCCTGGAGGTGCAGGAGGTCTCCAGCGAAGGCGAACTTTGGCCAGTGGATACGAGCGGCGTCGCGGTCTCGAGCCGGACGGCGACGGTGACCCTGACCAATCGGACGCCGACGGTTGAGGAGTTCACGTCGGAGGGGAGCCAGCCACTGAAATACCGTTTCATTGCGCGGACCGCCGACGGGCGTCTGGAATCCGAACCGAAAGAACTCGTCCAGGAGCGCATATCTCAGATCCGGCAGGAGTATGTGGATAAGCGGGCGATCCATTCGCAGTTCGTCCTCGCCACACCCAGCCGCAGTGAAATCGTCGATGCGAGTGGCTTCCCGGCGGATGCCGGGTTCAGCTTTGCGGACTTCGCTGGCTATTCCGATTTCTCGCCGAGCCCCGCCGTCGTGCATGCTTCGGTCAACATCGCGGAGACCTTGAACGACGCGTGGGCTGCAGCCTTTCCGTTGAGCAATGGGGACTTTTCATTTCCACCCTTGCGCGTCACCTCCGGCTGGCGAAATCCGCGTCGCAACGACCGGCTCCCCGATTCAGCGCTGAACAGCTTCCACCAAACGGGGAACGCGGTGGATATGAATCCGAGCTTCACCGGGCCGTGGCCCGTCGTGGTCCCATACGCTCCGGCGACAAACTACTCCCAAGCTCAGCGCCTGCTCAAGGAGCTCGCCCACCGCACCTTTGGTGCTGATTACACCGTTCTGCTGCACGGCTCGAATCCCCACGTTCACATCCAGCGCAACGGGGATTGATCAGGCTCCTGCCGTCCTGCCTGAGCGGAATCAAACTGACGCTCAGTAGAGCATGGATTCCTCAGGGGGGCTCGTCGCCTCCACCTTGTCCGCTTTCACCACCGCGATCCGCCGGCCATTTTCGATCGGAAAAGTGGAGGTGCCGGTGATTTTCACCCAAGTCATCTCAGCGGCCGCAGGCTTCTCCGCCGCTTCCACAAGTGTCGCAACGGGCCGGGCGTCGGCCGCACAACAGGTCATGAACATCCGCACGACCTTGAACCGATGCACAGTTCCAGTGCCGGAGGTATCCGGCATCAGCTGGCCAACCAGTTGCACTGCTTTCCCTTCGAAGTCTTTCCGCAAGGCATTGTCCTGAGCCGCGTAAAGCAGGTCCAACACTTCCGCGACAATGAAACCTTCGGGCGTTCGGGTGAGGTAATCGCCGGGGGCAGGGGGCTGCTGGTCCGCCGATGGGGCAGGGGGCGTTGCGGAATTCGCCTCCACGTCGCTTCCCGGCAGAGCAGTGGGATCTTTGGTCGGGAGCGGAAGTTGCAGGGGCTCTTGTGCCTTGCGCGGTCCGAGGCCGAGTTGGGTTGCATCCATGATCACCCCGCGGTTTTTCACCACGTTCGAGCTATAACCTTCCGGTGAAAACGTGGCGGCCACCGTGATCGGCAGCAGGAGAATTGCGAACGTCAGCACCCGGCCGGATGGCCTCCGCGATAACGAGTGACCGCAATTCGCCGTGGCGCAGCACGCGGCGTCCACATTCGAGAAGAGAAACACGAGAGCCATCAACCCGAGGATTACGCCCGCGATCAAAACTCCGGGGCGGAATTCAGGTGCGAGGAAATCGCGGATGCGTCCGGTGCTCCAGAAGGTGATCAGAATGACACTCCAGGTCGCGAGAGTGGCGCAAGGCAGCCAGCGATCGAACAGCTTGTTCATGGTTGAGAGATTACGCGCAAAATGCGGATCGGGTAGGGGATTGTCGGCTCAGAGTTGCAACCCGGCAATGCGCCAGCAAATCAGCCCAATGGTGACGAACAGGCCGAGTGCGGTCAGTGCGACGTAGCGACGCTTGAAGATCAGTCCGTAGAGCCAGAAGAGCTTGATGTCGAAGAGTGGACCGAAGAGCAGGAAGCCGAGTTTCGCTGCGAAAGGAAAACTCGCGAAGGAAGCGGCGATGAACGCGTCGGTGGTGCTGCAGAGCGCCAGGGCGGCAGCGAGAACCATCATCGCCACGATCGCGACGGGCGGATTGCCGGCGTAGGGCAGGATTACCTCCTGGTTTATGGCGGTGTTGAACACGCTCGCCGTCGCGGCTCCGATGATCAGGAAGAAGGTCACGTCGAGCAGGTCCGAAGTGGCTGATTGCACCGCGAGCACCAGCTTCTGCCGCAACGTGGCGGTTTCCACGAGAGCCGTGAACTCGCGCGCGGTCGGTGCCGCTGCAATGCTCAATCCGGCACGCTGGCGCGGGCCGCCTTCGCCCAGCACATCTGGCTGCAGGATCGTCGCCGGACGGCATCGGCTGACGATGAACCCGATCGCCACCGCGATCGCAAAACCAATGCTCAGGCGCAATGACGTCATCACCACTGGCCCCTGACCTTTGAAAGCGGCGTAGGTTGAAAGCGCCACGACCGGGCTCACGATGGGCGCCGCCAGCATGTAAGTGACCGCCGCCGAGAGCGGCAGGCCCTTTTTGATAAACCGCCGAATGATGATCACGCTCCCGCATTCGCACATCGGCAGCACCAGCCCGAGCAAACCGCTGAGAAAAATGGCGCCCGATCGGTTCCGTGGAAGCATCCGCGAAATGCGTTCGGAGGAGACGAATACATCGACGAACCCCGAGATCAAGGAACCGAGGAGGACGAACGGAACGCCCTCGAACAGGACGCTGATGAAGGAGAAAGCGAAGTCGTTAAACTGAAAGGAAAACCAGGACATGGAATGATCCCCGATCGGCTTCAGGCCTCGGGGGCCGATAAAGTGCCGAGCCCGTCCGGTTCTTGCAACTGCTCACGTTGCGCTGACGGCGAAAGAGTTTGCGGCGATCCTCCGGTTCGTTTTGCAGATGATCTCGGAGCGTTCACTGCTCCCGGCGAGGAGCGGCCATCCGAGATGCGTTCGCCGGGGGGAAGGAACTGCCGTCGGGGAGAGGGGCGCGCGCGGAACGGAAGCGCTGCGGGATCGAGCGACGCGGGCGGAGCCTCATTGGACCCGCGAACACGCTGCGACCCGAACTGGAGCTCTTGCGTCGTGGCGTCTTCGAGCTCGGGATGGCCTCGGGCGAGTCATGAACTTCGAGAGGAACGCCGAAGGCGTTCGAATCCTTCGGCCAAGGTTTGCAAGGGACGAGCTACCTTGGGGACGCCGTGCGAAAAGCGCTCAACCCTGCAGGGGTTGCATCTCTGGACGGGGATCGTTCGATTCAATCCCTGTGGGGTTGGCGCCCTTGGGGGAGAACCCAGGGTAAGCGCTCCTCCGTCGCGCCCAAGAGTGCATGACACGCTCTAAAGTCCTGGCAGTGGGTGTTTCTACCTATTCACACCTTCTCGCGGTGTCTTGTAGGCTCCTCGCCACGTCGTCGCCAGGAATCTGAGTGAAGCAGTGACGAACCCAGTAATGATTTCGAGGCAGTAAATGGCGGTAGGTCAGTTCGTCTTATCCACTTAACGACCATGAGCGATAGAGCCAAAGTTTGCATTGACCGCATCCTCCCGCGAGATCTCATGCGTTTTCAGCCGACGGTTCGCGGGCGCGAAGGACGCGTCCGGGCGATATCACCGATCGGCAAGTCATGGATGAATGGGTCCACGTTGCGGGTCCGGTTTATCGGGGGCTCCGCCGCCGCCAGGAACACCGCTCGCGAGCAAGCCGGATGGTGGAGTTCGGTCGCCAATCTGAAGTTCGACTTCAACAACGCACCGAATGCAGAGATTCGCATCGCGTTCGATCAGAGTGATGGGGCGTGGTCATACGTTGGAACGGATTGCCGCGGCATCCCGCTGAACGAGGCGACCATGAATCTCGGCTTTCTGGATGGCGGCACGGCGGCGCATGAGTTTGGTCACGCGATCGGCCTGGCGCACGAACATCAGAATCCTGCGGGCGGCATCTCCTGGAACGAGTCGGTGGTCATTCGGGAGCTGGCGAAGTCTCCCAATTTCTGGGACGAGGCAACCGCTCGTCACAACGTCCTGCGCAAATACAGCGCCGATCAGGTTAATGGCACCGCCTTCGATCCGAAGTCCATCATGCTCTACTTCTTCCCCGCTTCCTGGACCACGAACGGGATCGGGACAGAGGCCAACGAGGTGTTATCGCAGATGGACAAAGACTTCATCGCCGGAGCCAGGATGTATCCCAAGACCGGCACTACCACATCCTCCGCGACACCATTGAAGGTGAACGCGAGCACCCGAACGCAGGCTTCGATCGGAAAGATTGGCGAGGAGGACCTGTTCAAGTTTACGGTCACCGCCGACGGCCGGTATGTCATTGATACACGCGGGCCGAGTGACGTGGTGATGAAGCTATTCGGTCCAAACAGCGAGACGGCGCTCATCGCGGAAGATGATGACAGTGGCGTCGATACAAATGCCAGAATCGTGGCGAGCCTGGTTAAGGGCGAATACTTCGTCCAGGTGCGACACTACAACCGGACGAGTGGCCTCGGGAACTACTCCGTTAAGGTGGCAAAGGCCTGACCTGGGAGGCCAAGCGCCGGTCGAGGAGAGGACCCGATCGGCTGCTATAGCGCGTCGGCCGGGGCGAGCTTTCCAACCAGACACCGGTCCTTCCGCATAATACTCAACCAACAAGTACGAATGCCAGCATCACAAAAGCACATTACGAGCGACACTCCGATGGGAGCAAACCTTGTGGACGGCGGGGCCACTTTCCGCGCTTGGGCGCCGGCAGCAAGTGAGGTCTATCTCGCCCGACCCACCGCTTCGCCCGGGGTTCCTTGGGCGAAGAACGATGCGGACCTTCTGGTGAAAGACGTGGATGGCAACTGGGGCGGGTTTTTTCCGGGAGTCGTGGATGGCACTGAATACCGCTTCTATGTCGTCGGGGCGGATGGGCCAGGGTTTAAGCGCGATCCCTACGCACGTGAACTGCGAATGGATGACTACCCGGACTGCGACTGCATTGTGCGCGATCCGAACAGTTACCAATGGAACGACGCGGGCTTTCGCGCCCCTTACTTCGAAGACCTCGTAGTCTATCAATTCCACATCGGGGTTTTCTACGCGAAAGACGAAGCAGGCGCCGACATCCGCCCCAATCGCGTGTGCAAGCTCCTCGATGTGGTGGATCGCATCGAATACCTCGCTGACCTCGGCGCCAATGCGATCATGCCATTGCCACTCCAGGAGTATCAGACGGAAAATAGCCTGGGTTACAACGGCACGGATTTGTTCTCGCCAGAAATGGATTACGCGGTTCGGCCCGGGCCCACCCTGGACTTATACTTGGAACGCGTGAACCGCCTTTTCAGGGCGAAGGGAGTTCCCGACAAAACGGCTGCCGAACTAACTGGTCAGATCAACCAGCTCAAGGTGTTCGTTGACCTGTGTCACCTGCACGGCCTCGCCGTGATCGCGGATGTCGTTTATAACCACGGAGGCGGTCCCTTCGACGATCAGAGTATGTATTTCTTTGATCGGCAACTTCGGGGAGATAACGACCGCAGCCTCTACTTCACCCGCGACGGGCACGCGGGCGGCTTGGTCTTCGCTTTCTGGAAGAAGGAGGTGCGACAGCTATTGATCGATAACGGCAAGGCTCTGCTCGCCGAGTATCACCTCGATGGCTTGCGCTATGATCAGGTGACGGTGATTGATGACCACGGCGGCTGGTCATTCTGCCAGGATCTGACTTCCACGTTGCGTTATGTAAAACCAAGCGCGGTGCAGATTGCCGAGTACTGGAATTACAACGGAGCGGACCGTTGGAAGGGCGTGGCCACTCCGCCGCATGGGATGGGTTTCGATCTCGGCTATAGCGACGTGCTGCGGAAGCAGTTGCGCTCGGTGATCGAGCAGAGCAGCCGCGGCGCCGCAGCCAGCGTGGACTTGGATGCGTTACGGGACGCGTTCTACTTCACCTACAAGGATCCCGGCCGGTGGACCACCTTCCAGTGCATCGAGAACCATGACCTCCTCGATGTAAACCACACGGGAGAGGACAAACAGCCGCGGATTGCGGCGCTCGCCGATCCCGGCAACTCACGCTCCTGGCATGGCCGCAGCCGGGCCAAAGTCGCGACGGGGCTGTTGCTCACTGCGCCGGGCGTGCCGATGATCTTTATGGGTCAGGAATTCCTGGAGGACAAGTACTGGACCGATTACCCGAAACGACCGGAGCTCCTCATTTGGTGGGAAGGCTTGGAGGGCAAGGATCGCCATATGGCCGACCAGCATCGTTTCACCCGCGACATCATGTGGTTGCGCCGGAAGCATCCTGCTCTTCGCGCCGATGGGCTGAACGTTTTCCACGTGCATAACGACAACCGCGTCTTCGCCTTCCATCGTTGGGTTCCCGGGATCGGACGGGATGTGGTCGTCGTCGCGAGTCTCAACGAAACGACGTTTTACAATCATAGCTACCGGATCGGGATGCCCGGCAGCGGCCACTGGTACGAAGTGTTCAACGGCGACATCTATGATCAATGGTTCAACCCCAACGCCCAAGGGAACCCAGGCGGAGTTACTGCCAACGGTCCAGGATGGGACGGGCTACCGGCGTCCGCGGATATCACTCTTCCCGCCAACAGCCTCCTCGTTTTCGCCCGCGACGTAGGCGATTAAGTGCAGGCGTTCGGATGCTGACCGGCACCCGCGCGAAGTGTCAGCTCGGGATGGGTGGGATCGCTCTGTGATCTCCGGGCGCGGGGCCTCACGGGTTGGACGCTGCCCCGCGTTTGGGTGGCCCTCCAGGCTCATCGCCGTTGGAATTTCGGAGAACCAGACGTGACGACGAGGCTCTTGCGTCGTGCCCATTTTCGCCTAATCCTCGGTCCGATCAGCTTCCCCTCATGACTGCGATCGAACAGCGTGCCTGACTGCTCTGCCCCCCTGACGAAAGTGGCAGCTGGAACTATTGTGCGGATTATCCGAAGCCTGAAGACGATGTGCATGGCCCCTGCCGCCGCGTTCGTGCTTACCGGATGTGGACCGCGGGAACCCGCGGATCAGGCTTATCGCGAACGGCGGGAGGAAGATTACCGCGCCACAAGGGAGGCCGTGCTCGATCCTCGAATGCGGGACGAAGAGGAGCGCACCGCCACCGAGACCGTCGGAGAGCGCGGGCGGCGAGAGGAGGACTACCGCACCGCCATCATGACTGTGCGACGGATGCTGCCGAGAGCGCAGAGCGTTTCCCCTTCGGGTGAAACCAAAGTCTTTCGCGATGGACTGGGCAGGATCGTAGCGACCGGCTGGGTGGATCAACAGGATGAACGCGGCAGCCTCACGCGAAAACGATTCAAGGTGACGGGTCACCTCGTGAGATTCGAAGACTGAGTCCTCTCGTGCACCTGGGACTGCGACGGTGCACGTTGCGATACCTTTCGAGCTGCCGCGTATCGACAAGCGGGGACTTAGCGCTTGCGGGAGTCAAACACGGCCTGAAACCTCGGCGGCGTGAAACTGGACCCGTTCCGCTGCTCGTTTGCGCTGCGTCGCGTTTCACGCCATGGCTTAGCACCGAATGTGGCGGATTCTCAGTTTGCAGAGCATGGCGACGTGGCGAAATGGCAGACGCTGCAAGGCTTGGAGCGTGTCATGCACTCCCGGGCGCCAACGCCGAGGGCGTTGCAGCAACCAGCCCAGGGTTGGCGCGACGGAGGACCGCTTACCCTGGGTTCTCTCCCCGAAGGGGCGCGCAACCTGCAGGGGTTGCATCTCTGTCGGATCGACGACGCGCGCTTTGATTTCGATGTTGGAAGGCACGGCGAATCATGGGCGTCTGGAAAAACCTGTGACGATCCCAAGCGTGAGCGTAATGCGGCGGCTGCCTGGGAAATGGGAATGCACTACGCCCGGAGAAACTCCGTTTCGAGGGTTGGCGCGGTAACTTGCATCGACAGCGGTCATACCCCCAGCCATTCGCCGCACGCACGGAGTTAGCCCTTCAACGTATGTTACGAAGTCCAACTTTGGTAACGAAGGCACAAACTCCGCTTCGCCAGCCAACTCGCCGATATTGACTTCGTGACCCATTCGCGGCGTCCTGCGCGTTCACTCCTATCCCCATGGCGCGCTCTCTTTACTCCCACTTATCCCGTCGATACGGCTCGCAGCCCACCGGAATCGAACGGCGCGAGTTCCTGAAAACCACTCTGGCCGCCTCGGCGGGTTTGCTCCTCAGTTCATTCTCCGCGTTCGGCGAGTCCGCGGCGCGGCGAGACGTGGGTCGCGGCCGACGCGTCATTGTAATTGGCGGCGGCTTCTCCGGCCTCGCGTGCGCGCATGAGCTGATCAGCGCCGGCTATCGCGTGACGGTGCTGGAATCGCGCAATCGCGTGGGCGGACGCGTGATCAGCTTTGGGGACATGGTGAAAGGGAAAGTCGTCGAAGGCGGCGGCGAGCTGATCGGGTCGAATCATCCCACGTGGGTCGCTTACGCCAGCAAGTTCGGCCTCAGCTTCTCGGACGTGACGGAGAATGAAGACCTCGAATTCCCGCTCATTCTCGACGGCAAGCGACTCACCGACAAAGAGTCGGAGGCGCTCTGGGAAGAGATCGAAGCGTCTTACAAACTGATGACCGCCGAAGCGCGTCCGATCAATGCCGACGAGCCATGGAAGAGCCCCAACGCCGGAAAGCTCGACGCCAGGTCCACGGCGCATTGGGTCCGCACGCTGCAAGTTTCCAAGCTCTGCAAACGGGCGCTCACCACTGAGCTCTCCGCCGACAACGGCATCTCCACTTCGCGGCAGAGCTACCTCGGGAATCTGACCCAGGTCAAAGGAGGCGGGCTCGACAAATACTGGACCCACAGCGAGGTCTATCGCTGCCGCGGAGGCAACGACCGCCTTGCGCGCAAGCTGGCGGCAGCCATTGGGGAAAAACGTCTGCGGCTCAACAGTGTGGTCCGCGAGATCACCATGCGGGGTGACAAAGTGATCGTGCGCTGCGCGAACGGCGAGTTGCACGAAGCGGACGACGTCGTCCTCACCGCGCCCCCGAGCACCTGGCACAACATTCGGTTCTCGCCGGGCCTGCCGCGCGCGATCCGCCCGCAGATGGGTACCGCCGTGAAGTATCTCGGAGCCGTGAAGAGCCGCTTTTGGCAAAAGGCGGGCGCCGGGGCGGACTCGATGACCGATGGAATGGTGAGCATGACTTGGGACGGGACCGACAATCAGGGGAGCGATGCGCAAGGCGCGATGCTTACCGCCTTCTCGGGCGGACCTGCGGCCCAGAGCGCTCGAGCGCGTTGGGCTCGGGAACGCGACGAGGCTTACGTCGAAGAGATGACCAACATCTACCCAGGCTTCCGGAGCAATTTTGTCCGCGGCCGGTTCATGGATTGGCCCGGTGAAATGTGGACGGGCGCTGGCTACTCGTTCCCCGCGCCCGGCCAGGTGACCACCGTTGGTCCGCTGCTGCGCGCTGGCCTGGGTCGGCTGCACTTTGCCGGGGAGCACACCTGCTACCAGTTCGTCGGCTACATGGAAGGCGCGCTGAACTCGGGGGTCTCCGTGGCAAAACGCATCGCACAGCGCGACCGCAGCACGAAAGCCGCTCCCCGAGCCGAGGTTCGCGCGTAACGCGTCGAGCAAGGTCCGCCAGCTGAGCATTTCGCGCGGCGAATCCCTCTGCCGAAAAGGGCGGTGGAGGGTGGGTCGCCACGATCGCGAGCCGATGGCCATGGACCTCGATCTGCGCCTGGATCGTCGGCAATCGGAACGCTCCGGACTCGATCACCTCCACTTGGGTCAATCGATGGACTCCATAACCCAATGCCGAAATTCTCGGAGCGGACCATCCTCCGGGAGTGGGGGTACGGAACATCCAGCTCGGCGACATCCTGCACCCACCGCGGGTCGAGTTCTTCCAGCACCAACGATATCCGGATGCTCCTTGCGCACCAGGCTCATGTTTCCTCTCCGCGAGCGACAATCCGCTAAATCCTTCCTCGAAAGGAGATGCGAACCATTTGTCGAAGCCGATAACCCTCATGCCAATTCGCAAAGCCTCACTGGCTGTTGCCCTTCTCGCTGCGTCCATGCTGCGCGTCGCAACTGCCGAGGTCACAGACATTCCGGAGCTGGGTGCACATCAGCCCATCCTGGTGGTAGGGAAAAACGTAAACCCCCAGAACATCATGGTCATCTACACCAAGGTCGGCGCCGACGGACGCTTTCTCACGAATCCCGCCGATCGGGGCCGACCGGTGTTCGACTTCTATTGGTTGATGGACGGCAAGACCTACAAGCCCGTGAATGGCACGATCAAAAAGGAAATCCGCAGACGGTTTGAGTGCCAGCCGAGCCCGTCCGATCGAGCGAGCCACTTCGTCATTAGCGTGAATGATCTCAAAGAGGTGAACGCTGATCTCAAGGACCCCAAGGTGGACGTGTATGCGACAGGGAGCAGTGGTGCCCGTGATGTTGAAGCTCAGATGACCTTGGGACCTTCAGACGGAAATATGCGAATCAAGCTTTCCTCGATCTACACTGAAGGTCGCGCCTTACCGCCGGCTGTGTATTCGGTAACGCTTAAAGGCGAGGAGATCGTGGATGGCAAAGTCACCGGAAAAAAGGTCGTCCGCAGATACGAGGCAAAGAAATAAGTAACACAAAGACCAGGGAAGGATGGCCTCAACGTAACGCACCAGCCGATCCTCGCCCCAGCCGCGCAACGGAGTTGCCCCTTCAAGGGTGCGTTACCAAAGCCTCACTTTGGTAACGAGGCGGGATGAAACGGTTGTGCCGCCATGGCCGCAAGGAACTGGCCGGTGACAGACCTGCTCTGGTAGTCCGCCGCGACATAGGAATCGATCTTGTCGCGGCCATTGTCCGCGCCGGTGACATCGAGCGCGCCACGCACCGCGTCGTAGCTCGTGTTGACGATTGAAAGCTGCGTGTCCTTGGTGATGTAGACGCCGGTGCGGCGGTCACGATCGCGGGCGATATCGAAGATGCTGGTGAGGTAGAAGCCCGCCACCGAGTGCAAGGTAGCGCCCGCCGGTGGAGTCGTCGTCGAGGTGTATTTTCGTTCCTCGTTCCCAAAGTGGGGCTTTGGGAACGCGACCTATGCGGGAGAAACTCCGTTTCGAAGGTGGGGGGCTGCTCCGGCATTAGGCTTGCGATCCCGCAGCGTCTCATCCCACCCGCCACCCAGCCCCGCAACAGAGTTGCCCCTTCAAGGTGCGTCCCCAAAGCCTCACTTTGGGAACGAGGGGCAAACTCCGTTTTGACGGTGGGGGCTGGTCCGGCATTAGGCCCTAGGTCGGGAGCCCCGCGGTGGCTGACGCCCATGGCAAGAATCCAGTCCTCATCAACTGGCTGCCCGTCGTTCCTCGTTCCCAAAGTGGGGCTTTGGGAACGCGACCTATGCGGGCGAAACTCCGTTTCGAAGGTGGCGGCTGGTCCGGCATTAGGCCTGAGATTCAGCAGAGTCTCATCCCGCCCGCCACCCAGCCCTGCAACAGAGTTGCCCCTTCAAGGTGCGCCCCCAAAGCCTCACTCTGGGAACGAGGCCAAAACCGAACTTCACGGCGCGGCGAAAACGCAGAGCGTCCGAACGGAACGGCGAGCATCGAGGGTCGCTACCGCAAACAAGCTTCTCATCGCTCCCTCGAGGTTCTACAAAGCTCCATGGCTTCAATACCCAAGAAAGTGGCGGAACGGCTAGTCGCCGGCATCAAGAGGTTCCAACCCGTTCTCACGGCGGCGAAAGGAAGGGACGTAGGCGAGGCGGATACCGTCACGATCATCAAGGACATGCTCGCGGATGTGTTTGGCTACGACAAATACTCGGAGGTAACGTCGGAGTTCGCGATCCGAGGAACCTACTGCGATCTCGCCACGAAGTTAGACGGAACGCTTCAGGCACTCATCGAGGTAAAAGCAATCGGCCTCGAATTGAAAGACCACCACGTCAAGCAGGTCGTGGATTACGCCGCGAATCAAGCCGTCGACTGGGTGATCCTCACCAATGGAGTTTGCTGGCGCGTGTATCACATCGTCTTCGCCAAGCCGATCGACCAGGAGCTGGTGATCGACATCGATTTTTGCGCATTGAACCCGCGAAGCGATGCAGACCTCGATTTACTTTATCTCTGGTGCAAAGAAGGATGGGTCCGCTCTGTTCTAGGCGAATATCACACGCAGAAGCAGGCGCTCAGTCGCTTCTTCCTCGGGGCAATGATCCTAACTGATCCGGTGCTGGATGTCGTGCGACGCGAACTGCGGCGGGTCTCGCCGGAAGTGCGTATCGAAACGGAGCAGATCAGAGCAGTGCTGATGAATGAAGTGATCAAACGCGAGGTGATGGAGGGCGATAAAGCAGACGAGGCTCGAAAGAAAATCACACGGAGTCAGAACAAGGTGCTTCGGGCAAAGGAGACCAAAACAGAGGCTGCCTCAGGGCCGTCCTTCATAGCACCCCTGGACACGACCGTGTCACCAGAGATACTCGCTAAAATAGACAAAGAATGACGGTAGCGAGCACTGCGCGATTCCGGGAACTAGTTCCCGCACGTCCCACAGAGTACCCGTCAGCGGTGCCTAAAGCCTGACTTTAGATACCAATGTGAAACAAAGCCGGTGTTCAGACCGCCGATTCGCCGCATAAGATCATCGCGTCCTGAGTTCTTTCCTCGTTCCCAAAGTGGGGCTTTGGGAACGCGACCTATGCGGGCGAAACTCCGTTTCGAAGGTGGCGGCTGGTCCGGCATTAGGCTTGGGATCCCGCAGCGTCTCATCCCACCCGCCACCCAGCCCCGCAACAGAGTTGCCCCTTCAAGGTGCGTCCCCAAAGCCTCACTTTGGGAACGAGGGGCAAAGCTCAAGCTTCCCCCGCGCAGCGGGTTCCCAAGGTTCCGTTTAGGGAGCGAGGCTCAGATCAGAGGCGGGGAAATAGAGGAGACCACTCCTTGCTCTGTGCCCACAGGATCGGCAACGAATTGTTCGGGCAGCTATTCTCAAACACAACTGCAGTCTCGCAGCCACCGTATCCCAACACGTTTGTCTTCACTGCCAGAGCCCCGCATCGGGCCGCGACATCACGCGCCTGCTCCCGCTCTATGCGGTCGGAGAAAATCCCGCTGCTGGGTCCAAAACACTTGGCAGTTTCGTCCAATGGATCACAGA
>JAQGOK010000018.1 GCA_028293645.1 Chthoniobacter sp. | reverse complement strand
TCCAGCGGCGTGTCGCCATCCTGATACGTGATCGTCTCGGTCTTGATCCTGGCCTGTGCGGAAAAGCTAAGCGCGGTAAAGACGACGAGGGCGGGGAGCAGGGCTTTCGGAATCATGGGCGGCAGTTTAGAAAGCAACGCGCGCTTCGCAAAGCGAAACACTGGCGGAAGGAATCTGTCATCCTGCGCGACGGGTCGGAGGATCGACTCAATTTGGTGATCGGAGGCAGCGCCGAGCAGGTCCGCGAACACTTGGTTGAAGTTGCCGAGCCTGAGACTGCTGCGAAGACTCAAAAAGGAAAGCCCGGGAACGATATAGCGACGGGGCGAAACGAATGGCACGCGCAAGCTCCCGAACATCGCTGCGCCCGATTGATCTCGATCTCGTGATGCCGCGCGTAACCCCCATCATCGGATATCGTGTAATCCTCTCCGCCATCATTTGAAGCCGTGAGGCCCAGCGCGCTGAGCGCCGCTTTGATGGCCGACTGAACTCGTTTCCATTCAGCGTAAAAGTCCTCGTCCGTGAACTCAGTGGTGAGCGTCGGTGGATTAAACTGTCTGTCTAAATTCTGATCCAGTTCGGTCTCGGTGATGCGACGGTGTGCCATCCTAGTCTCGCAGTGATTCCAACGGTCATTCTCTTCGGCGTCGGAACCGGGTGATAGAAAGTCCAAAAAAAAACCGAGTAAGCCTTGCGACGGACATCTTTCATTTTGATCTCCGACTCGACCAAGGCAGCGCAATGCAGAGACTTCGGACCGACGTAAAATGCTGGCTCGCTCCTCGACCAAAACGCGAGGGCGGCAAGTAACCCGAAGGGAAAGGTTTCTCGGCTTCGCTGCGCCCGCCTATCCGCCTCCACTCCACTCCGGAGACACCCGGCCCACCAGCCACTGAACATTCACCCGTGGCAGATTTCCGCGACCGCTGCGCTGATTGCGGAGCAGGCGGAAGTGAGCTGCGCGTCAGTGACGCAATTCGGCGGACTGAGCACGATCGTGTCACGGATGGGCCGGGTGAGCAGGCCGCAAGCACGCGCCGCGCGACAAACCTGTGCCCCGACTCGGTCCGCCGGCGGGAATGGCGTGCCGTCGGTGCGGCGCACTTCAATCCCCGCGATGAAGCCACATTGGCGGATTGAGAAGACATGCGGAAGGTCCGCAAGCTCCGCCAGCAGTTCGGAGAATCGCGCGATCTTCGGCTGCAAACTCGCGAGCACTTTCTCTTCACGGAAGATCTCCAAACTGGCGAGCGCGGCGGCGCAGCCGAGCTGATTCGCGGTGTAACTATGGCCGTAGTAGAGCGTGCGATCTTCGTCCGGATCGCTGAGGAAGCTCTCGAAGATCCGCTCGCGTGTGAGCGTCGCGGCGAGCGGCAGATAACCGCCAGTGAGGCCTTTCGCCAACGCGATCAGATCGGGAACCACCCCTTCCTGTTCGCATGCAAACATCGTTCCCGTGCGCCCGAAGCCCGTCATCACTTCGTCCAGAATCAGCAACACGCCGTGCTGCTCCGTCCACGCGCGCAGTTCGCGCAACATCCCGCTGGGCCACAGTTGCATGCCGGCGGCACCTTGAATCAGCGGCTCGATCACGACGGCCGCCACCCGCTCCGGCTCGACCTTCTCCAGCTCGCTCAAATCCGCGAGCTCAACGACTTCGTAACCCTCGCGGCTGGCGGTGCGAAACGTCGGGATCTGGCCGAGGCTCGCTGCGCCGAGCGTGTCACCATGATACGCGCCGCGAAACGACACGAACTGCCGGCGCTCCGGTTTGCCCCGGTGGCGCCAGTGCCCGAGCGCCATTTTCAACGCCACCTCAATCGCCGTGGAGCCGTCGTCCGAAAAGAAGACTCGCGTCAATGTTCCCGCTGGCCAGAGCGCGACGAGTTCCGCCGCGAGCTGTGCGGCCGGTGGGTTGGTGAACCCGAGGAACGAGGTGTGCGCCACGCGATCCAATTGCGCGCGGATCGCCGCGTCGATCTTCGGATGCCGGTGCCCGTGCAGGTTCGTCCAGATCGAGGAGTTGCCGTCCAGATACTCGCGGCCTTCCGAATCGCGCAGCACCGCGCCCTCTCCCGAGAGAAGAACCAGTGGCTCGTGATCTGGCGCGCACCACTCGCGCATTGGCGTAAACGGATGCCAGGTGTGCGCCCGGTCCGCGCTGATCGCGACGCGCGTCGCCGCGTTCATTCCGATTGCAGCCACGTGCCGCCGCGATCGGTGATCAACTTCTCCACCGCCGCGAGGTCTTCCCAAGACAGATGCTTGCGCTGGTATTTGCGAAAGAGGACTTCGCGCAGCTCGATCAGATCTTCGAGCAGCGGTGTCTCATAATACGTCCAGTTGTCCTCGTTCTTCAGCTTCGCCTGGAGCTTCCAGCGACCGCCGAATTTCTCCGCGCGCACTTCGCGTTTGTCGCCTTCTTCAGTCGTCGTTTTCCAGATATGGACGTTGCGCATCGTGTTTTGTGTGGAGCCGTTCCGCGGTTTCTGGATGATGCCGCGTCTTGAAAGAAGTCCGCAAGATTCTCCTCTTCCTGCTCGGCTCGACGCTCGTCGGAGCATTGCTCGCACCCTGGCTTTATTGGGGCGGACAATGGCTCCTCGGCATCACGCAATGGGAGTTTCTACGCGAGGCGGATTTTCCGAAGTACTTCGATCGCGCGGTGCTGATCGCAGCGGTGCTCCTGCTCTGGCCGACGGTTCGTTCGCTGAAGGTGCACTCGCGCGAAGAGCTCGGCATTTTCCCGGATCCGCATGCCGGGCGGCATCTCGCGCTCGGCTTTGGCGCAGCGTTCCTGTGCATGCTCGCGTTTGCCATGCTGCTGCTTCACCTCGGCGTTTACCGTTTCAAGGATGAGCCGCCGTGGACCGCACTGATCAAGATCGCGATCACCGCCGGCACAGTTGCGACGCTCGAGGAATGGCTTTTCCGCGGAGCGATCCTCGGGTTCTTCCGCCGGGCATTGCTCGACTGGCCGGCGGTGATCTCGAGCGGCCTGATTTTCGCGATCGTCCATTTCGTGAGACCGCCCTCCGGCGACATTGCACACGTGGATTGGCTGACCGGCTTTCGCGTGCTGCCTTCGTGCTTCGCGCGGTTTGCGGAACCGATGCTGCTCGCCGCCGGCGTCGGCACGCTCTTGCTGATCGGCGTCGTGCTCGGCTGGTCGGTGCTGCGGACTCGCGGGCTGTGGCTGGCAATCGGCCTTCATGCCGGCTGGGTGATGAGCAAGATGGGATTCACCAAACTCACGAAGCGCAAAATCAAGGACACGATGCCTTGGGTCGGGGAAGATTTGATCATCGGCATCGGCGCACTCGGCGTGGTCGCGCTGACCTGGTTTGTCGTTTGGGCGGTGCTCAGCTATGCGGCTCGCCGCGAACGCGCGGCGCGCTGGTGAGGCGCTGCTCTCGCTGTTTTTCCCACCGCACTGTGCGAGCTGCGGGGAAAGCACGGAAGCCGGCGTGCACCTCTGCGACTCGTGTGCCGGCACAGTGTGGCCGATCAAACCGCCGTTTTGTCACCGCTGCTCGGAGCCGTTTGACGGCGCGATCAGCGATCAGTTTACCTGCGCAAATTGTGGCGATCGCGACCTTCATTTCGACTGCGCCGTCGCGCCGTTTCTCAGCCGTGGGATCGTGCGCGAGTTCATCCACCGCTTCAAATACGACCGCGAGCGTTTCCTGCGGCTCCCGCTTGCGGACTGGCTTGCACACGGGCTGGAGGACGACCGCGTCAGCACGCATCCGTTCGATCTGATCGTTCCCGTCCCGCTGCATTCCACGCGGATGCGCGAGCGCGGCTTCAATCAAGCCGCGGAGCTCGGGGCCTTGCTCAGCGCCCGCTGCGGTGTGCCACTCGGACAGGTGCTGGAGCGCACGCGTTACACCCAGACGCAGACCCGGCTGGACCGTCAGGAGCGGATGGAAAACTTGCGCAACGCGTTTCGGGTGCGACAGACTGCGGCCGTGCAAAACCGCCATGTCATGCTCGTGGATGATGTCTTCACGACGGGCTCCACCGTCGATGAATGCGCGCGCATTTTGCGGGACGCCGGCGCCGCTTCGGTGCGCGTGATGACGGTGGCTCGCGGCTGATTTACGAACCCCGCGCCATGGGCATCTTTTCCAAACCTTCGTTTAACTCCGACAAGAAACGGGAATTCCCGGAAGGGCTCTGGCAGAAATGTCCGGAGTGCGCCGAGATGATTCACACGTTGGAGCTCGAACAGAACTTCCGCGTCTGCCCGAAGTGCGATCATCACTTCACGCAAGGCGCGCGGGAACGTCTGGGCATGCTGCTCGATCCAGGGTCATTCGATGAGCACGACGCCGACATGGTTTCGGTCGATACGCTGAAGTTCACCGGCATGGCCAGCTACACGGAGCGGCTGAAAACGTATCAGGAAAAAACCGGGTTAAAGGACGCGGTGCTCACCGGCTTCGGCTGGCTGCACGGTCGCAAGCTGGCAATCGCGGTCATGGATTTCAATTTCATCGCCGCGACGATGGGCTCGGTGGTCGGCGAGAAGCTCACGCGAGTGATTGAAAAGGCAACGAGCGCGGGGCTGCCGGTGGTGATCGTTTCGGCCTCGGGCGGAGCGCGGATGTACGAGGGAATGCTCAGCCTTCTCCAGATGGCGAAGGTCTGCGGGGCGCTCGCGCTTCATGCGCAGGCGCGCCTGCCTTACATTTCGGTGCTTACGCATCCGACCACCGGTGGAGTCAGCGCGAGCTTCGCGACCGTCGGCGACGTGATCATCGCGGAACCCAAAGCGATGATCGGCTTTGCCGGTCCGCGCGTGATCCGCGAGACGACGCATCAGGATCTCCCGTCCGATTTCCAGACCTCGGAGTTTTTGGAAGAGCATGGTTTGCTCGACATGATCGTGCACCGGCGGCGGATGCGGGAGACGTTGTTTACCCTGCTCGGCTACCTGGCGCCGGCGGCGTGAACTACGAGGAATCGGCTGCGTGGCTTTACACCACGCAGCTCCATGGGATCCGGCTCGGACTCGAGAACATCCAGCGACTGCTCATCGCGCTCGAGGTCGAGACGAGTTCCAGCGCGCGATGTCGCTTCCTTCATGTGGCGGGCACGAACGGCAAAGGCTCGGTCTGCTCGATGCTCGATGCCGCCTGCCGCGCGGCAGGGTTCCGGACCGGACTCTTTACCTCGCCGCATCTCGTGACGTTTCGCGAACGCCTCCGGGTGAACGGCGAAATGATCTCGGAAACCGAAGTCGCGCGCGGGCTCAGCGAGATCCGGACGCACAGCGAGCAGTGGGAATTCGCGCCGACGTTTTTCGAAATCACGACAGCGCTCGCGCTGCGGCATTTCCAGAATACCGGATGCAATGTCGTGGTGCTCGAGACGGGGATGGGCGGACGGCTTGATGCAACGAACGCAGTGACGCCGAGTGTGTGCGTGCTGACTCCGATCGCGCTCGATCATCAGCAATGGCTCGGCGCCACGATCGAGGAGATCGCGGCGGAAAAGGCCGGCATCTTTAAGCCAGGCGTGCCGGTGGTTTCCGCGCCGCAATCGGAAGCGGTCCTGCGCGTCCTTCAGGAGCGTGCCGATGCGGTCGGGGCCCAGCGGCTGATCACCATCGATCAACCTTGGACCGGATCGGGAGTAAACCTCCCTGGGACGCACCAGCTCTGGAACGCCGCTCTCGCGGCGCGAGGGCTCGCCGAGTCCGGCCTCAACATTCCGCCCGAAGCCGTTGCTGCTGGATTCGAAGGTGTGCAATGGCCCGGCCGATTCCAACGGCTCACTGACCGCCTCGTGCTTGATGGCGCGCACAACCCCGCCGCAGCGAAGCGCCTTGCCATGACCTGGCGCGAGGAGTTCCCGGAAACCCAAGCCACCGTCATCGTCGGCATCCTCGGCGACAAAGACGTGTCCGGAATCTCCCGGGAACTCCTGCCCATCGCCGGGCGGTTCATCGTCGTCCCGGTGCAGAACCCGCGCACGAGCGCTCCTCGCGATGTGTGCGCCAGCCTCGTCGCCGCTGGCGCGCAGGTGCCCATTTCCGCCGAGAGTTCGCTCGCGTCCGCATTGCGGATTGCAGAGCAGAGCGCCGAGCCGGTTCTGATCACGGGCTCACTTTTCCTCGTCGGCGAAGCGCTCGCCGCGTTCCAATCCACGGATGCGGAAGTGAGTGCCCAGTGAAGGGGGGCAAGGGTTTATCCCTGGCTGACGCTGGACCTGTGAAATGGGCTGCGCGCAGCCTGTAGGGGAACCCGTTGGGTTCCCTGTCCCAGCAAACTTGGGGAACCTGGCAGGTCCCCCTACAGCTCCGCCTTCTCCGTCGGCCGAAGCGCTTGCGAAATCCCGGACCGGAATTCCCGCATTGCTTCAGTGCTCTCACCTCACTGCTCCTCTTCCTCTTCCACCCCGCCGTGGCGGGTGGCGATCAGATCGCATAGGCCGCGGCGGCCAGCGTCTGCGACGAACGCCCAGAACGCCTGCCCTTCCTCGCCCCAGATCCGATCCTGCGCGGCTGCGATTGCCTGGCTCACGTTCTTCCCGCTGCGATAGAGCAGGTCGAAAGCGGCTTTGATCTCCACTCGTGCCGCCGGCGTCATATCGGCGCGGCGCAGGCCGACAGCGTTCAAACCGGCGATGCCGTTGCGCTCGGCGGCGATGACAAATGGCGGGATGTTTTTGCTGAACATCGAGCCGCCCTGACAGATCGCGAGGCGACCGATCCGGATGTGCTGGTGAAAGACGCAGCCGCCGCCGACGAAAACCCGATCATCGACGTTTACGTATCCGCCGAGGAGCGTGTTGTTCGCGAGAATCACCCGGTCACCGAGCCGGACATTGTGCGCGAGATGCGCGCCTGCCATGAGAAAGCATTGGCTGCCGACGACCGTGACGCTGCCGCTGCTCGTTCCGCGGTGGATGGTGCAGTATTCGCGGATCCGATTTCCGTCGCCGATTCGCACCTCGCTCTCGACCTCGGGTCGGAACGCCAGGTCCTGCGGTTCCGCACCGATGATTGCGCCGTAACCGATCACATTCTCGACGCCCATCGTCACTCGTCCGCTGATCACGGCGTGCGCCTGAATCGTGGTGCGATCACCGATCGTGGCGGGACCTTCGATGACGGCGTAGGGGCCGATGGTGACGTCGTTGCCGAGCTGGGCGGCGGGATCGATGATGGCGGTGGGGTGAAGGTGATTGCTCATAAAATACCGGCGGCGCGGAAGCTGAACCACGGCGTGCGGCCGTTGTCGGGCGTGCCGATGATCACGTGATCAAGAAAGCGGATTTGCAAGAGTTGCGCGGCTTCAGAAAGGCGCACCGTGAGCCGGCGATCCGCTTCGCTCGGAGCGGGATCACCCGAAGGATGATTGTGCACCACGATCAACGCATACGCGGAATGGATGAGCGCCGGACGGAAGATCTCACGCGGATGTGCGACGCTTTCGTTGATGCTGCCGAGCGAGATTTCTTCGACCCGCAGGAGCTGCAGTTTCGTGTCGAGCAGCACGACGCGCAGCGATTCGCGATGCAAGCCTCGGAGTTCGGTTCCGAGCAAATCGTAGATCAGTTCGGGACTATCCATCTTGCGGCGCGCGAGGCTTTCACGAGCGAGCCGGGTGGCGAGGCCGAACGCGGCCGCGAGCTGGACGGCTTTCGCTGGACCCACGCCTTTGATCTTCGAGAGCTCCGGAACGCTGCAGCGCGCGAGTCCACCGAGGGAGCCATATTTTTCCAGAAGCTGCCGCGCGACCTCGACCGCATTGGAACCCGGGATGCCGGTCCGCAGAAGAATGGCGATCAGCTCGCCATCCGTCAGCGCTTCCGCTCCACGAGCCGCCAGCTTCTCGCGAGGCCGATCCTCAGCCGGGAGCTCGTGGATGCGCAGCGACGCCATGCCGCGAGCAAAGCAGGTCGGCCGGGAGCCGCCAATCCGCTTTGCCAAAGATCGTCACCCGATGCCGCCGGCGGATCGGCGACTACGTCGCGTAGCGGCCGATCATGCCGTCGAGCGCAGTAATCAAGCCGTGCAAGCCCTCGCGATACTTGTTCGCGGGCACGAGTTCCAGCTGCGCGGCAGCCTCCCGCAACATCTTGCGTCCGGTGCTCACGGCCGCGTTGATGCCGCCGCTCGCGAGCGCGCGCTCGACCAGCGTCTCCACGGCGGCCTCGTCTCCATTGAGAATGATCTCGCTGTACCGTTGCCGCTCCGCGTCGCTGCTGTTCTGCAGCAGGTGCAGAATGGGCAGGGTCAGTTTGCCTTTCCGCAAATCGCTGCCGAGCGTTTTGCCGACCTTGAACTCGTCACCGGCGAGATCCAGCACGTCGTCGTAAATCTGATAAGCCGTTCCGAGCCGCAGTCCGAACGTGCGCAATGCGCTGATCACTTCCGGCGGCGCTTCATTGATGAACGCGCCCAACTCGCACGCCGCTGCGAACAACGCGGCGGTCTTCATCTCGATGATCTTGTAGTAGTCCGCCACGCTGAGCTTCAGATCGAAACGGCGCTGCGTCTGGATGATCTCGCCGCTGCAAACCTCCGACGCCGCGTGCGCGATCCGACGGCCGACTTCCCCGTTCTGAAAGCTCGTGGAGAGCTTCAGTGCGTGGGCAAAAAGACAGTCGCCGAGCAGCACCGAGATCGCGTTGCCCCATTTCGCATTGGCGGTCGGCTGGCCGCGGCGTTTCTCGGCGACGTCGAGAATATCGTCATGCACGAGTGTCGCGGCGTGGATCATTTCGAGCACCACGGCCAGATCGAAGTGGCTCGGCCCGATGTTGCCCGTTGCGCCTCCAGCTAACAAAGCAAGGGCGGGCCGCAGGCGTTTGCCCTGGCTCTCGATGGCGTAGGCCACGTAGCCCTCGACGGCCGGATCAAAGGCGCGCGCCTGCTGTCGGATGCGCTCTTCCACGGAGTAGAGCTGCGCATTGATCAGCTCAAAAGTTGCCTTCAGCGGCGCTGTGGGATCGGAGGTTATTTCGCGCTGCAGGGCTTGGTTCACTGCGCCGAGAGTAAAATGCACAGCCTCCATGTCAAATCTACGCCCAACCGCGGGTGACGGATGTGGATCACACCGAACACGGACGGCTGAGCCGTAAGCCCTGCCAGCGTGGCGCTTCCGGGGCGCGACCTTGCAATTCCGCTCCGCGCTCCTACGTTCGCCGTCCGCCAATGTCCCAGGAACAAACGATTGAAGCGGCGCGGCTCCGGATCCAGCGCCTGGTGGAGGAGATCAGCCAGCTCAGCAAACGGGAATTGCGGAGCGAAGAATATTTCGGCCAGTTCATCGTCCGGGTGGTGCAGGCCTGCGACGCGAAAGGTGGCGCGGTCTGGCTGGTTGGGCAGCGCAGCGCGGAGGGAAAAGCCGCGTTTGAGCTGGCGGCGCAGGTCGAGTTCGAATCGTCGCTGTTCCAGACCGATGAAACGCAACGGGCGGTCTTGCTGCGGATGCTGGCCGACACAGTGACGGAAAAGCGGGCGCACGTTTTGCCTCCGGCGCACCAACAGCCTCAGCCCGAGCCAGGGTCACTGCAGGCGCAGCTCGCCGCTTCGCAGCCGCAGCCCCAGCAGAGCGCGAACCGCACGCCCTACCCCTTCCTGCACGTGCCGCTTTTCCTCAAAGAGCAGGTGCTCGGAGTACTCCAGGTCTGGATGCAGCCCTACGTCGTGCCGGCGCATTATCAGGAATTCGGGACCTTTCTGTCATCGCTCGCGGCCCACGTCGAACAGCACCTGCAGGGACGCCGACTTGGCAATCTCGTGGTCGAAGTGAACCGCTTGCAGCACGTCCTGAAATTCACCAACGATCTGGCCGGCACGCTCGATCCGCTCGACGCGGCGCGACTCGCAGCCAACTACGGTCGCGACCTGATCGGCTGCGAACGCTGTTCGGTGCTGAAGCTGCAGGGCGATCGCTGGGAGGTGCTCGCGATTTCCGGACAGGAAGTCGTCGAGAAGAAGAGCTCGATGGTGAAAGCGATGGCCGCCTTTGTCGGCGCGCATGCGCAGCCGGAGACGGTGATGCTTTCCAAAAAGGAACTGCTCGCACGCGCTGAACTGGCACTGCCCAATGGTGACACGCCCCCTGCGCCCGACGCGGACACGCGCGCCCTCGCGGTGCGGCGCACGGACCAAATCGATCTCGCTTACTTCGAACTCAGCCACGTGGTCAGCGCGGCGGTTGCGCCATTGCTGAATGCAGACAAGGAACTGGTCGGCGCACTCTTCGCGGAGAGCACCGCGGAAGGGTTTTTCGACGCGACCGCCGGCAGCAAGGAACTCAGCCAGAGCCAGCGTCTTACCGAATTTCTCGCCGCTCACACCGGGCGCGTGCTCATTGCCGCCCAGGACTACAGCTCACTGCCGTTCCTGGGTATTACGCGGCGGTTGCGCGACACGCGCAATGCGGTCACCGGTCGCCGACGCGGCCGGGTTCTGCTGAAGACGTTCATCATCCTCGCGATTGCCACGGGCATCCTGATGTATCCGAAAATGGATAGCGTCGATGGGAACTGCGGTCTCCAGCCAATGCTCCGCAGTGCGATCGTTCCGGAGGTAAACGGCCGCATCGAAAAGGTTTTCGTGCGCGAAGGTTCGCGGGTGTCCAAAGGCGATCCGGTGGCGCAGCTCGACAAGTATCGGGTCGAAACGGAGCTCGCCAAAATCGCCCAGGATCGGCTGCGGCTCGAGAACGAGGCGAAGCGATTGAGTGGACAAGGCGACGAAGCCAGCGCGCAGATCGCGCTCACCGAGGCCCGCGCCTCCGAGCAGCAGGAGAAGCTGCTGCAGGCCGACCTCGAAGCGACCACCATGCGCGCGCCGATCGACGGCTACATTTTGACGAAAGACATCGAACTGCGGGTGGGCGAATTCATTCAGGCTGGAGCGCCGTTTGGCGATGTGGCCAGCCTGGAGCGATGGGAAGTGCAGGCCGAACTGCCCGAGAAGCAGATCGGCAAAATCGAAGAGCGGCTGCCGAAAGGCGGCGGCGGCACCCCGCTCGATCTGAGCTTCATCCTCTACAGCCAGAGCGCCTACACCTTCCGCACGAAGCTTTCGGATCACGGCCAGATCAGCGCGGCGGCCTACCCGCGCGAGACGGAGAGTGTCTTCATCGTGACCGTGCAGAACGTTCCCATTCCGGAACATCTGAAGACGGCGCTGCGTCCGGGACTGACCGGCCGCGCAAAAGTGGAGTTGGGGCGGCGTCCCTTGGTTCTGATCTGGGCGAGCAAGATCGGAAAATGGTTCCGATTGAAGTGGATCGGGTAGGCGTCCGGCGGTGCAAAGTGGAGGATTGACGACGGTAACTGTCGCGGTTACACATCCGCTGTCATGGCTGCCAGTTGTCGTTTCGCTTTCGCCCTCCACGTGCTGGCGGTGCTCGCGATGCATCCCGGCACGGGCGTCACTTCTAAGCTGCTCGGTGCCAGCGTGAACACGCACCCGGTGGTGATCCGCCGCCTGATCTCTGCGCTGCGCAAGGCGGGCTTCGTCTGCTGCGCGAGCGGCGCGAAAGGTGGCGCGACGCTCTGCCGGCCCCCGGAGGAAATCTCGCTCGACGCGATCTACCAGGCCATCCAACCCGCACGTGCGTTCGCGGCGCATCCGCAGCAACCGGATGCGGGCTGCCCGGTCGGGCGGCAGATCAAGACGGTGCTCGCGGATGTTTTCAGCACCGCCGAACAGGCGCTGCACGAATCGCTGGCGCAACGCACTCTGGCCGATGTGGTCGCCACGATGAGCGAGGAAGTACCGTCCCCCCTGCGCACCCGGCCGCCGCGCAGGGCCGTCCGCGCGTAGTCCCGCGATTTCTCCGCAACTTTCCCACTCAAAACCTACACCTATGTTCACCGATACTGCCCACGTCGATCCGCCGTTCCTCGATGCCACCGCCGCCTCGCCGGCACCGGCTCGCCTCGACCATCGCGATCTTCGCCGCGATGAATTCTGGCGCGGCATTCCCGCTTACGCGACCGTCAGCGAAGAAGAATTTCGAACTCACACCTTTCAAAATCGCGCCAGTGTCACCAACGCGCGACAACTCCGGAAAACCTTGGGAGACCTCCTTCCGGAAAGCTTTTACGAAGATCTCGAGGCGGGCGTCGCACACGCTCCGATGGCCCTCCGCATCTCGCCTTATCTGCTCAGCCTCATCGATTGGGCCGAGCCATACGGCGATCCGATTCGCACCCAATTTCTGCCGCTGCGCTCGCAGCAGCAACCCGATCATCCAATGCTCCGCTTCGACTCGCTCGCGGAGCAGGCGGATTCACCCGTCCCCGGCCTGACTCATCGTTATCGGGACAAAGCGCTCTTTCTTCCGCAACAAAGCTGCCCCGTTTATTGCCGCTTCTGCACCCGCAGCTACGCCGTCGGCAATGACACACCGGAGATCGAAAAGCTGAAGCTCACCGCCAGCTCTGCCCGTTGGGAGGAAGCGTTCACTTACATCGAATCCCAGCCCGCACTCGAGGACATCGTGATCAGTGGCGGCGATAGCTACAATCTCCGGCCTGAGCACTTGCAGCTGATCGGCGAACGTTTGCTGAAGATGCCGAACATTCGGCGCATCCGCTACGCGACCAAAGGTCTGTGCGTGCTGCCGCAGAAGATGCTGTCCGATCACGCGTGGGTCGATGCGCTCACTCGCGTGGTCGATCTTGGCCGTTCACTGCACAAGGACGTGGTGGTGCATACGCACTTCAACCACGCCGCCGAGATCACGGGGATCACACATGACGCGCTGAATCGCCTCACCGAACGTGGCATTCACGTGCGCTGTCAGACCGTGCTGCAACGCGGCGTGAACGACGATCCCGCGGCGATGCAACTGCTCGTCCGGCGACTGAGCTACATCAACGTGCATCCCTACTACGTTTACGTGCACGACATGGTTCCAGGCGTCGAAGATCTGCGCACCCCGCTTTCGACGGCACGCCATCTGGAGAAACACGTGCGTGGTGCGACCGCTGGGTTCAACACGCCGGCCTTCGTGCTCGATACACCCGGCGGCGGTGGCAAACGCGACGTTCACAGTCCCGAGCATTACGACGAGGAAACGGGCATCTCGGTGTTCGCCAGTCCGAGCGTGAAGCCAGGGCAGCAGTTTCTTTACTTTGATCCGCTAGCCGGCCTTTCGGAACTTGCGCGCTGGCGCTGGACCGTGCCGAGCGAGCGGCGCGCAATGATCGACGAAGCGGTGGCTGCTGCGAGCTGAGCACGACTCCGGCTGGGAGCAAGTCAGGCACCAAGGTCGTAAGCTACCGCGCTCGGCACATCTACTTCTTCTTGCACGTAAGTGGTGTGTTATAGCCCCGCTCGGGAGGGGGGAAAATGCTTGTCTGTTCGGGAGCGAGGACGAACCCTCCCTCTCCCATATCCACACTCATGAAAACGCTCCCGTTTGTCTCCGCTTCCTTCGCTGCCGCTGCCCTTTGGGCCAGCGTAGCGACGACGTCCCTGCACGCTCAGGAACCCGAAAAGATCAACCAACCGAACGCGATCTCCGGCACCATGGACATCGACTTCCGCTCGCGAAAGAGCCTCGACGATAAAGGCCGGCCAGCCAAAGGCGCGGCTGATCAATACACCGTCGCGATGAACGTCGCGCAGACGACCGAATTCAAAGGCACGATCCAACGTTTGCCATCTGTCGCAGGCTTTCTCGGCACGGAAGCGCAAAAAGGTCAGCTAAACTACTCGGTCGATCTCAGCGTTCTTAACCCGGCAAACATCACGCAGAAGAAAACCGTCGGGAAGTGGGTGGGCACGGTGCCAATCGCTGCCAACGGTGAATACCGGGTCGAAGGAATGCCCGACAGTCCGCTCCGGATCGCGGTCGATGCGATCGGGAAGACGCAGGCTTTTACCGATAAGTTCGGCGGCAAGCTCTTCGGCAAAAGCAAGAAGCCAGCAAGTGCGGTGACTTACATCCGCAAGATGGCCGGCAAGGAAGTGAAAGTCGAAGTGAAGAACACCGACCCGATGCGCTTCGAAGCACTCGCCCTCGCCATGGGCCCCGCGCAGAACTACCCACGCGCCACGGTGAACGGCAACCTGGATTACGACTACGAGACCGGGAACTACTACACCAACGGCATCCGCTTCAACTATCAGTCCAACGGCAAGGAAACGCAGGATGTGGTCACCGGCTCCATTAAGTGGGTCGAGGACCCGAATCGGGAGAGCAATGGCAAAGGCCAGTATGAATTCAACCTGCGCTGGAATGAGGGCAGCGCCAAGCCTGCCACCACCGAAGCTGACGCATTCGCCAAGATGTCCGACGAAGAAGCTTTCTTCGCGGTGGATAACACAGTGCCGTCCCTGACCGGAACGGTGAGCTATGAGGACACCATGACCACCGTCGCGGACAAGAAGGTCCCTTCCGCCAGCAAGGTGAAGTATGCACTCAGCGCCAACCAGTTGACCAAGGCGCAGGTAATGAACTTCTTCAAGCTCTGGCTGATCTGCGTCGGCCCGACTAACGACGAGTAAGGTATCCTCTGGCCGGATGCGCATAGAGCGCTCCAGCGCTGGAACAAGGCCCGCGGGCAAGTTGCCTGCGGGCCGACAGCCTTAGAGCGTGTCATGCACTCATGGGCGTCAACGCCGAGGGCTTTGCATCAACCAGCCCAGGGTTGGCGCGACGGAGGAGCGCTTACCCTGGGTTCTCTCCCAGATGGGCGCCAACCCCACAGGGGTTGAATCGAACGATCCCCGTCCAGAGATGCAGCCCCTGCAGGGTTGAGCGCTTTCGCACGCTGTTCCCAGGGTAGCTCGTCCCTTGCAACCCTGGGCTCAAGGATTCGCACGCCTTCGGCGTTCCCGTCTCCAAGTTCATGACACGCTCTAAAAGGCCGTGTGCGGACCTCTCCGAAAGGCTGTAGTTGGCTCCGAACCTCATGAAATGCTTCTATCATCACGACCGCGATGCAGTCGGCACATGCAAATCCTGTCAACGGGGACTGTGTCCAAGCTGTGCAGTTGATCTCTCACAGGGCCTCGCGTGCCAGTCACGCTGCGAGGAAGATGTCCAGGAGTTAATCGCCCTGATTCAGAATAACCTCAGGATTTCTCCTATGAGCTCCAGCCTGATTCAGGCCACCCGGCGCGGCGGTCTGATTTCCGCAGGGTTCTACGTCGTTGTCGGAACTCTGTTCGTGGCGTGGGGCTCGCGCGATGGAATGTCGTTCATTATGGCTCTCGGCATTGCATTCCTGGTGTTCGGAATCATTTCGGCCGTCCGAGTTCTCAGAATAGCCGCTCCAGAGAACCATCGACTATGACGACCAGCCTAGCGTTATAGCGGCTGACCCGCGCGTCCCGGGCCGGCTCCCGCCTGAATCAGCTTACTCAGCAGCGTCACCGCGCCGATGACGAGCAACGTTACGAGCAGCAGCATGCCGACGATGAGCGCGATCACGAAGAGCCAGTCGCGGCCGGTCGAGACGCGGCGCGGACCGGCGTGTTCCTTGAGCAACGCATAGTTCTTCACGTTGGATTTGAAGTAAGCGGAGAAGAGGTCGCCGACGATCGGAATGGCGCCAACACCGGAGTTGACCAGGACGTTCAGCGCCATGCGCGCGAGGACGATCTTCGGCACACCGTGACGAGCGCTCTGCAAAATAAGGAGCGTCGAAACAAGGGCGCCCGCCGTGTCACCGAGACCGGGAATGAGTCCGATGATCGGATCGATGCCGAAGCGGATCTTCGTTCCAGGAATGACGAACGCGGTGTCCATCAACCGCGCGATCCATTGGATCAGCGGATCGTCGCCAGCGGTGACGGCGCGGCCGGGACGTCCAGCGGGCAGCACCTCGTCGATATCGATTTCGCGCGGCGGCTTGTTCACGCGACTAAATCGCACAGTGTCCCGGCGTGGCCGTAAACGCGTCCGATGGGAGCTACTTTGCCTTCACGAGGAACTCGATCAGGTCGCGCAACCCGCGTTTTCCGAGCACCTCGCCGAGTCCCGGCGGCATGGCGCTCGGCACGACTGTTCGCTCTTTGATCTGCGCCTTCGCGATGCGCTGCTTTTTACCGTCAACCAGCGACGCGAGCGTGATCTCGGTCTCGGTCTCCGCATGGAGCAAGCCGCCGACGAACTCACCGTTCTGCAGCGTGATCAGCACGTTCTGGTAACCCGGCGCGATGACGGCGTTCGGATCGACGATTGATTGCAGGAGATAAGTGCGATCGCGCCGCGCATTGGCTGCGCTCAGATCCGGGCCGACGTCCCCGCCTTCGCCTTCGACTTTGTGGCAACGCAAACAACCGGCTTCAGCTTTCTCGGCAAAGATTTTCCGGCCGAGTTTCGCATCGCCCCCCTCGAGGCATTCGCTCCACTTCGCGAGTGCATCAGCGTTGCTGCGCGAAGCATCGTAGATTGCGAGCCTTTGCTGCAGAGCTGGCACGTTGCGGCTGGTCGCGGCTTCGAGAACATCGAGTTGCAGCCCGGGCTTCAGCTTGCCGGCAATGAGCAGATCCATCTGCTCCGCCAGCACGCGCTCCGCCTCTGGGATTGGCTGCGCCGCAATCGTGGCGAGTGCTTCCTGTTGCTCGCGCAGGCTGCCTTTGCCAAGGACGCGTGCATTCACCTGGACAGCCAGCGTGGGCGAAGCTTTGCCGGCGAGCTGCCGCGCTGCTTCGAGCAGCATCGGCTCGTTGGTGCCGAGCGCGACTTCGACGCCATTTGTGAGCTTGGGTGAGCCAATCGCGTCGAGCGCACGCAACGCCGCGGCCCGGGTGGCGCCACTCTGGGTTGCAGCGCCTACGACGGTCAGGAGCGTGTCCGCAACGCTCGCGATCCGGAGCGATCCGGCCGCTTCAAGCGCAGCGCGCCGGAGCGCTTCAGTTGGTTGTTGCAGCAGCGCGGGCAATCCTTCGGCCACCACCTCCGTCGCGCCTCGCGCCGCTTCGCGCGGTGGAAGGTCGCGCCAGAGACCGGTGATCGCATCTTTCCCAAACGGCTGATTCCAAATGCCGAGTGCACTCACCGCCGCCAGCCTTCGTTCCGCCGGCATCTGCGAATCCGCCGCCACGCGACCAAGCCGCTGCGCAGCTTCGGGCGTTCCGAGGAGGTAATTGGCATTGATCGCACGGGCGCCCGCTGGCCTGGCGAGCTCCCGACTCTCCGCGAGCGCAGCCAATTGCGGCCACGCCGCCGGGCTCGCGCCGTCATGGATCGCGCGAGCTGCTTCGAGCACCAACTGCGGATGGGCATCAGCGAGAAAGCGCGCCACTTCCGGACTAGCCTGGCGGCGCAACGCAAGCAACGCGCCGGTGCGCACGGCGGCAGAAGCATCGGTCGCCTTCGCCACGAGCGCCTCAGTCTCGGCGATCTGCGCGAGCGACAGAATTGCGGCGTGGCGGATGAAAGCGTCTTCATCGGCGTTGGTTGCCAGCAGTGAAAAAAGCGCGGGCACGCCATCTTTCACCCGCAGCTTGCCGAGCGACTGCGCGGCAAAGAAACGGACCCGCGGTGCAGCGTCGCTGAGGAGCTTGATCAGTTCCGGCCCCGCGGTCGCATCTGCCTCCGCGAAACGGAGAACCTTCGCTGCCTGCGCGCGGACTTCCGCCACGTCGTCGGCGACCAAGGACGTGAGCAATCCAGACGCTCTCGGCATCCGCGGCGCGAGCTGGCCGAGGCCCCAGATTGCGTGCAGCCGCGCCAGCAGCGGCTCACCATTTCCGGTGGCGACACGGGCGAGCGTGTTGAAGTCGCGCTTCTCGGCGGCGGCAAATTGCGCGGCCTGCCGCACACGTTGATCGGGATGGCCCAGCAGTTGTGCGATCTGGTTCGGCGAGCGCCCGGCCATCCCCTCAGCCAGTAGCTTCTTCGTTTCCTGCACCAGCGGGCTTGCGTCGGTCACGGGATCGTGGACGCGGAAGATGCGACCTTTGCCGGTTTTTTCCCAACCGCGCGTCCAATCGAGCACGTAGGCACCGCCATCGACGCCGAACTGCACGTCACTCGGATCGAGTCCCCAGAGGAGCTTGCCGGTCATGTTCTTCTGCGCGTTGTCCTGAAGGATGTCGCCTGGATTTTCGACCGTGTAGCTTGCGCCTTTCGGAGTGACGCGGAAGGCGCGGACCCCGCCCGGAAAATCCGCGTAGAAGAAGTGATCGCGGTAGCTGTCCGGCAAGCCAGTCCCCGGATAGAACGCGATCCCCGCCGGGCCGTGGCCGATGTGCGCGACGGGTGGCAGGAGCGACAGATTGGTTTTGGCGACGTCGAGGTGCCACATGCCTTCCGCATTCCAGGCGCCGAGCTGCGGTTGCGTTTCGCTCTTCGACATGAACTGCCAGCCAAGTCGCCAGCCGTAATCGCCGCCATCGACGAGGTGCGTCCAACGCGCTTTGTCGCCGCCGTCGGCGTTGTTGTCGCCGGTGAAGAGGTCGCCGAGCTCGTTGAAGGCGAGGTGCTGCGGATTGCGCAAACCCACTGCGACGATCTCGGCGTTGCTGCCGTCGAGATCCGAACGGAAGACCGCCCCGCTGTCGGGGCAGTCGAGCACGGTGCCCTCCTTGGTGGTCACGCGGGCGCCGCTGTCCGCGATCGACCAGTAGAGTTTGCCGTCGGGGCCGATGCGCGCGCCGTGCATGTCGTGCCCGCTGAAAACCACATGCACGCCGAAGCCGCTGAGCAGCGTTTCACGTTTCGTGGCGGCGCCATCCTTCTCGCCACTGAGCCGCCAGAGATCCGGAACGCACGTGTAATAGACCGCACCCGCGTGCGCCACGAGGCCGGCGCCGATGCCGGTGACGATCGAGTTGAAACCGGTGGCGAACACGCTCGCGGTGTCCGCCACGCCGTCCCCGTTACTGTCGGTTACGAGCTTCACCCGTTCGCTCTCGACGGCCCAGTCATTCAGATCGAACGCACCGTTCCCATCGAAGTCCGGCAGATCTTTTGTCGGAGGCCTCGGCGCACCCGCGGGATATTTTCGCTGAAAAAATGCGAGCCGTTCTTCGACCGAACGCAGCGCCAGGTTCTCGATCTGCCATGGCTCGTTTTTCCGAATGTCCGGCACGGTTGAGCGTCGCCGATACGTCTCGGCGACGAACGCGCGACCACGCTCGTCGAAGCAAAAGGCCACGGGATTCGCGAGCAGCGGCTCGGCCGCCCAGAGATCGACCTGCAATCCGGGCGCGACGGAGAGCTTCTTCAACGCCGCCGCCGCATCCTCGTTCGTCGCCGCGCTCGGTGGAACGCGATCGGGTTCCGCGAATGCGGACGAGCAAAGCAGAGGAGCAGCGAGGACGAGGAGCAAGCGGGGGGCGTTCATGGAAAGCTAGGGCGCCCCATACTACGTCCGCGCGCCGCGATCGGAAGCAAGCTGCCGCTTGCAACGTAAACTCCGCGCTGCCGTGTCTGAACCTCGCGCCGCTTCCGCAGCGTAACGGCTTGCTCCCGCCGCGCTTTCCCGCAATGCAAGACGGCCTGTGATCCTTGAAAAGTTCTCTCTCGGCGTCGGCGATCGTTTTGCGCAGCAGGCCCGTGCGCAGCTGCGCGCCTGTGAGCTCATTGCCGCCGATGACGTGAACGTGGTGCCGGTCTGGAATAAGTCGAATCGCGAGCACAGCTTCATCGGCTCTGAGCCGGCCAGTGTCATGCAAGCCGCGCGCGCGGCGGTGGATGCGCTCGGCTGGACCGGCGGCTGGCATGTCGATGCGGATCATATTCGTCTGGAGACGGTCGATCGCTTTCTCCCGCACGCCGATTTCTTCACGATCGATGTCGCCGATTCCATCGGCCAACCCGCACCCGCAGCCGAGGTGGAGGCCTTCCTCGATTGGCATCCGGAGTTGATTGGGACCATCCAAATCCCGCAGCTTGCGGCGCCGTTACAAACGACGCGCGAAGAGATCGCGCGCAGTGCCGCGAAGTTCCTGCTCGCGGTGCAGGACGCGGGTAAAATCTATCGCCACATCGCCGCGCAAAAAGGCGGGGACGGGTTCATCGCGGAAGTCTCGATGGATGAAACCGATTCGCCGCAAACCCCGCCGGAGTTGCTCGTGATCCTCGCCGCGCTTGCGGATGAAAAAGTGCGGGCGCAAACGATCGCCCCGAAGTTCACCGGCCGCTTCAACAAAGGGGTCGATTACGTCGGTGACCTCGCGCAGTTCGAACGGGAGTTTCACGATGACCTGGCGGTGATTGCGTTCGCCACCGCAAGCTACGATCTGCCCGCGAACCTGAAGCTCAGCGTGCATAGCGGAAGCGACAAGTTCTCGCTCTACCCGATCATCCGCCGACTGCTCCCGCAGTTCGATGCCGGCGTGCATCTCAAGACGGCCGGCACGACCTGGCTGGAAGAGCTGATCGGACTGGCCGAGGCGGGCGGAGAAGGCCTCGCGTTCAGCAAGGAGATCTACCGACAGGCGCTCGAGCACGTGGACGAACTCTGCGCGCCGTACGCGACCGTGATCGATGTCGATCGCGGAAAGCTGCCGAGCGCGCAGGAAGTCCAGGGTTGGAGCAGTGAACAATTCACGAGCGCGCTA
>JAQGOK010000003.1 GCA_028293645.1 Chthoniobacter sp. | reverse complement strand
CGCCGTCCAGAGTGATCCAACCGCGGCCGTAATCCTCGTCATGCGACTGGCGATACTTGGTGAAGTGAATGCCGACTCTATCGCGGAACTCAGAGCGCATGAGCCCGGATAGCTGCTTCTTTAGTTGCGACCAGTTCATGCCTCAGTTGGAGAGTATACCCTAGAAACGGCTAACAGTTGATTCAACCCACCAACTCGCACGCGAGCTGGATGGCCGCGATCATCGAGTCGGGGCGGGCGATGCCCCGTCCGGCGATCTCAAACGCGGTGCCGTGATCGGGGCTGGTGCGCGGGAAGGGGAGACCGAGCGTGACGTTCACGCCGGAGTCGAAGGCGTGGAGCTTCAACGGGATTAAGCCCTGATCGTGATACATGCAGAGCACGCCGTCGAAATCGCCTTGGACCGCGCGGTGGAAAAGCGTGTCCGGTGAAATCGGGCCATCGAACTCCGCGAGGTCCCCGAACTCACCTCGGAGCACGGTGACCGCAGGCTCGATGATCTCGATCTCTTCACGCCCAAGCAGACCGCTTTCGCCGGCGTGTGGATTCAGGCCGGCGACGGCAACTCGGGGCCGAGCGCCTTTCCGCTGGCTCAGAAAACCGCCCAACAGCCCGCCGACGCGGACGATCTCGGGCACGGAGAGCAGTCCTGCGACATCGCGCAGCGGCACATGCGAGGTGACCAAACCGACGGTCAACGCACCGCCGGTCAGGCACATCGCAAAGTTCCGCGTTTTGGTCCGGGTCGCGAAGAATTCCGTCTGTCCCGGAAAAGCGAATCCAACGCTTTGCGCCTGAGCTTTGTGAATCGGTCCGGTGACGACCGCAGCAATTTCACCGGCGATCGCTGCCTGCACCGCTTCCTCCAAAGCTGCAACGGCTGCCCGTGCGCTCTGTTGAGACGGCTGCCCGAGCGTTTCTGCTGATCGCTGCCCAATCACACGATAATCGAACTCCGCGTCCAGCTTCCCCGAAGCCAGCGCCGCATCGACCACCTCGGGACCGATGCCCGCACCGTCACCCAGCGTGATCCCAATCACGCGCCGGGCACTCATCAGAACATTTTGACGTAGGCCTTTTTGCGCAGCTTCAGCAACCAATCCTGGCGCAACTTTTGCCGTTCCTGCTGCAGAAGCCGTTTCTCGATTTCGTCTCGGAGTTCCTTCAGCGGCTTTACGGTCCGTGCCTTCCGCGCTTCCACGAGAAGCAAGTAGTAGGTGTCGCCGAGTTCGATGACCTCACTGACCTGACCGGGCTTCAGCGCAAAGGCCGCCGCGGTGAGGCTTTCGTTGAGCTTCTTGCGATCGATCCAGCCCCAGTCACCCGATGCCTCCTGCGTACTGTGATCCGAATACATCCGCGCCAGATCGCCGAATTCCGCCCCGTCCGTGATTTTCTGTCGGATCTCCTCGATCATCTTCCGCCGCGTATCGCTCGTTCCTGATTTGCGGATCGCGATCATCCGCAGCTTCACTTCCTCGTCCGTCGAGAACTCTTCCACGTGCTCTTTATAGTAGGCGACGATCTTGCTCTCGGGAACGCTCGTGCTCGGCTTCACCACCGAGCGAGTCATCTCCTGGACGATGATCTTCTCCTTCTCCATCTCCTTGAAGCGCTCGATGGTGTAACCCTGCGCCTCAATCGTGCGGACGAACGCCTGGCGATCGCCGCCAAACTCCTCGCGCACGATCGTGGTCACCCGTTCGTCGAGGAAGTAGGGCGGAATCTGGAAGTTGTTCTTTTTGAACTCCTGCAAGATGAGCTGCCGATCGATGAGATCGTTGATGGCCTGCAGGCGGATCTCTTTGATCTTCTCCACGAGCACCTCGCCCTGCAGCTGCTGCCGCACGGCCTGCTCCTTGGCGCCGACCAGTTCGCGGACTTGGGAAAAGGTGATCACCTGATCATTCACCACTGCCGCGATTCCATTGAGCACATCCTGGCCGCGCACTGCCGGCAGGCCTGCGATCCAGACCGCAAGGGCAAACACAGCAAGGCGCAGAAACGAAACTCGGAACATCAATCGGGCGAACGGCTGGGACAAAATGAGAACGCGCACGCTAAAGCCCGGGCCTTGCTAGTCAAGTGGCGAAACCCCTCCCGAGGAGTCACAACCGTCGCGCAGCGGCTTGATTTAGGACTTTCAATTGCCGCGCGTTTTCCTTTTCTCGGCGCGTGCTTTCCCCCCCGTCTGCTCACTGCGCGGCGCGTCTCGCATGAGTCCCCTCCTGCTGCTCGCGTGCGGGATGTTGCTGGTGGTCGGCAGCATACTGTGGCTGCGGCTGCATGCGTTTCTGGCGTTGGTGCTCGGCGCTTATCTTGTCGCGCTGCTCACGCCTGTCGATGCGCTCCGCACCTACAGCGAGCAGCGTCTGGCAAAAGGCGAGATCACCGAGAAGGCGGCCGCGAAGTTCCCCACGAAGCCGCCCGCGGCACGCGTCGCGGATGAGTTTGGCAAGACCTGCGGCAATCTCGGGATCCTGATCGGCATGGCGGCGATCATTGGTGAAGCCATGCTGCTCTCCGGTGCGGCCGAATCGATTGCCTCCACGCTCGTGCGCTGGCTTGGCGCCGCGCGCGCACACTGGGCCTTTTTCAGCACCTCATTCTTGCTCTGCATTCCGGTGATGCTCGACACGGTGATGTATCTGCTCGCGCCGCTGCTCAAGGCCGTCGCTCGCAAAACAGGGCGCGATTACCTGCTCCTCGTCCTTTGCACGGTTGCGGGTGGAACGATCACCCATTCGCTTGTCCCGCCGACTCCCGGGCCGTTGTTCGTCGCGGGCGAACTGGGGGTGCCGCTCGGGATGATGATCGGCATGGGCTCGGCGATCGGCCTCGGCGCAGCGCTCTCCGGGGTGGTCTTCGCCAAGTGGGTGAATCGGAACCAGACCTTGGCGGTGCCGACCGAAGATGTATCGACGTCGCCGCAGACGGACGCTCCGCGCATTCTGCCACCGCTCTGGCTGGCGCTCATTCCGGTCGTGTTGCCGGTCGCTTTGATCGGACTCGACGCTGCGTTTGCATCCACTCTCCCAGCGGGCTGGCTTGGCTCAGCCATTCGGATTCTCGGCGACAAAGACATGGCGCTCACGCTCGGCGCACTCGCCGCATTGCTACCGTTGACCCGTTACGCCGCGAAAGGTGCGGCGGGCGCCGCGATCTCCAGCGCACTCGCCTCGGGTGCGGTGATCGTTCTGATTATCGCCGCCGGTGGCGCTTTCGGCGGTGCCCTGCGGCAAACAGGAATCGCCGAGACATTCGGTGCGATGCTCGGCGGCGCGCGTGGGTTCGCGCTGCCCGTCGTTTTCCTGATCACGATGCTCGTCCGCACGGCGCAAGGCTCCGCCACGGTCGCGATGATCACAGCCGCCCCGGTCGCGAAAGCCTTCATCGAAAGCGGCGCGCATCACGTGCATCCCGTCTATTTCGCGATCGCCATCGGCTGCGGCTCCAAGCCGTTCTGCTGGATGAACGATGCCGGCTTCTGGATCATCTCGCGTTCCACCGGTCTGGCCGAAGCCCAGACGCTGCGCACGGTGTCGCCGATGATGGCCTTGCAAGGCTTTGTCGGTCTCGTCCTGACGATGATCTGCGCCTGGCTCTTCCCCTTGCGCTGAGGGACTGTAGGGGAACCCGTTGGGTTCCCTCCGGCACGGCGGAGGAAACTTGGCCGCCCTTCAGCGAACGAGTTCCGATCGTTCCACGAGACTAAGCCGCCGCGCGGCGCGCCCAGCGGAGTTTCGCGGAAGTTGAACGCGGATTGGCGTGGCGTTCGGCTGCGGTCGGGCGGATCACTTCCGCCGAGATCGCTTCGAAATCTCCGCTCTGCAGGCCGGCGGCAAACGCCTTTTTGACGCGCCGATCTTCCCCGCTGTGAAAGGTCAGAATCGCTGCGCGGCCGGCGGGATTCAGACAGCCTGGCAGCATTCGGAGAAATGCTTCCAGCGCGGCGAACTCGTCATTCACCGCGATCCGCAACGCCTGGAAAACCCGGCGCACCGCCAGCTCGCGTTCGGTGCCGGGCTGCCGCGCCAGCGTTCTGCGGATCGCTTCCACCAGTTTCAGGGTGGTGGGGAAATGCTGGCCCGCGAGTGCAGGCGCCAGTTCTGACGCATGCGGTTCATCGGCGTTTTCGCTGAGCAGCTGCGCGAACTCGTCCGGCTTGATCTTCAGCAGGAAGATCGACGCCGGTTGGCCGCGGCGCGGGTTCATCCGCATGTCGAGCGGGCCATCCGCTTTGATGGAGAAGCCGCGTGCCGGATCATCGAGCTGCATAGACGAGACGCCGAGATCCGCGAGCAGGCAATCCGCGCCGTTTAGGCCAGCCGCCGCGAGAATCTGCGACAACCCCGCGAAGTTGCTTCGATGCGCGGTGAACGTTTCGGGACCGAACCCGGCCGCTCTCAGCCGTGCCTCCGTTTTCGGAAGTTCAACGGGATCGGCGTCGAGCCCGAGAAGCCGCCCGCCGGGCTGAATCCGCGCGAGCAGTTCGCGGGCATGTCCGCCGTAGCCGAGCGTCGCGTCAACGACAACCTCGCCTGGGCGCGGAGCGAGCGCGGCCACGATTTCCGTAACCATGATCGGCCGATGCGTTCCGGCCGGCGTCTTGCCCGAGGCGAGCACCTTCTCGAACGTGGCCGGATCGCGCGCCGGATCGTGCTCCTTGTATTTCTCAACGAAGCGCCGTGGATTCTTGCCCGAATAGCGGACGCGGCGGCGGTGCGGTGCAGGTTCTTCAGACATGGCCTCAGAGCCGCAGGAACATTTGCCGACGATAGAAGAAGCGCGCGAGCAGGAAGGTCAGCAGCGTTGCGACCAGAACCGGCAACAACGCCCAAGCACCGGTGTGCTTGCCGACGAGTCGGTCCGCGACGCGGTGCATTGGAAAGAGGTTTTCGAGCACGTAGAGCGCAATCGGATTGAGACCGATCCAGACGAACGGCGTGGCCCACTGCTTCCAGCCGCGCACATCGATCGCGTAATAGAACGCGCCGAGCAACAGCGCGCTCCAACCGCCGGCGACCAGCACGAAGCTGGAGGTCCAGAGCTTCTTGATGACCGGAAATTGTGCGCTCCACGCCCAACCAAGACCCAGCATCACCAGACCGGCAATCACCAGGCCAAGCGCCTTCCGCGTCGGAGCGGCGCTCACTTTCAGCCAGAGTCCCGCAACCGTGCCGAGCAGCGCGGTGCCGATCGCCGGCAACGTGCTGAGGATTCCTTCCGGATCCCAAGCGCCGTCGTATTTACGCCCCGCGAGCCACTGCTGGTCGAAGTAGTTGGTGAGGTTATGGCCCGGCGCGAAATCACCCGCACCGAACCCCGGCACCGGCACAAAAGTGAGGAGCGCCCAGTATCCCGCGAGGCAGCCCATCAGTGCCGTGGTCAGGCCGATCCAAAGTGCCCGCGGACCGCGCGGCGCCAGCGCGATGTAACAGAGTCCCGCTCCACATGAAGCGAGCGCAATGCGCTGCAACACGCCGAGCCACCGCACCTTTTCAAAGCCATTGGAGAGGCCGCCGGTCAGAAACACGCCGAGCGCAAAGAGCATGACCACACGGGGAAGGAGTCGTCGCAATGCAGCTCCGCGGCCGCCATTCGCAAGTGTCTTATCGAGCGAAAAGGTCAGCGAGATTCCCGCGATGAAGACAAACAGCGGGAAGATCAAATCTTCGAAATGAAACCCCTCCCACGCGACGTGCTCCAACTGAGTGCTCGCCCAGTTCTCCGGTCCGGCGACCTGCTTCAAGGCGCCGCCGAGCTGCGCGAGGCCGAGGATCCAGATCATGTCGAACCCGCGGAGCGCATCGAGCGAGGTCAAACGCGCGGAAGCAGGCTGCGAAGTCGAAATCATGCGCGACGCAAGCAGAGCGCGTGATGGAAAGCGAGGATCGCAGCGGAGGAACTGCAGCGCTCACTTTTTGGGGAGTAAATCCCACGAAACCGGCGTAGTCTGCGGACCGCCGAGACAATCACTAAGGCTTTGGCGCCCCACCGATTCCTCTGGCGACCTCCCATGACGCGTTCCTTCGCCTGTTCCGATTTCCAATCCACCCTCATGAGCCGTCGCCACGCGCTGAAGGTCGGCGGCCTTGGATTGCTCGGCCTCACCTTACCCAAGCTCCTCCAGGCCGAAGCGCTTCCACCAGCGCCGAAGCTGAAGGCCCGCGCCAAGTCGGTGATCTTCCTGTTTCAATGGGGCGGGCCGTCGCACATCGACATGTTCGACATGAAGCCGGACGCGCCCGAAGGAATCCGCGGGCCTTACAAACCGATCTCGAGCAAAGCGGATGGCATCCAGGTCAGCGCCAGCCTGCCGAAGATGGCGAAGGTCATGGACAAGGTGACGCTGATCCGGTCGATGCATCACACGATGAAGAATCACAACTCGGCCGGCTACTACGCCCTCACGGGCCATGCGCCGCCGAGTGACGATCAGCGGCTGCGCGATTCGCTCGATCTCTTCCCCGGGTACGCGTCCATCGTCGATCGGCTTTCGCCCGGCAACGGCGTGATGCCCAACGCCGTTTCCTATCCCCACGTGATCAGCGACGGTTCCGTCACTCCCGGACAGCACGCGAGTTTTCTCGGCAAGGTGCATGATCCATTGCTGGTGCTACAGGACCCGAACGCCGCGTCCTTCGCGCTGCCGGAGCTCAGCCTACCAGAAAGCATCCCATTCGAGCGGCTCCAGGTGCGGCGCGAACTGCAGCAACTCGTCGATCAACAAGCGCGGATGCTCGACTACTCGGCGCAGGCGCGCGGGCTGGATAGCTACTACGAGAAGGCGATCGCGATGCTGGAATCGTCACGCTTGCGCGACGCCTTCAACTTGAGCGCCGAGCCGGAGAAGGTCCGCGAAGCGTACGGCCGCACGAGCTATGGCCAGAGCTGCCTGCTGGCACGGAGGTTGGTCGAAGCGGGGACGAAGTTTGTGACCGTCTATTTCTCCGACACCATCGGCGGGCAGAAGACCGACGGCGGCGGTTGGGACACGCATGGCTTCAACAACACGCGGATGTTTCCGATCATCGATAAGTATCACCTGCCGATCACGGAACAGACGTTGCCGACACTGTTGACCGACCTGGACGAGCGTGGGCTGCTGAACGACACGCTGGTCGTCTGGATGGGCGAATTTGGCCGCACGCCGAATATCAACAAGAACGTCAGCCGCGATCATTGGCCGCAGTGTTACACGACGCTGCTCGCGGGTGGTGGCGTGAAGCGTGGGTTCGTTTACGGATCTTCGGATAAGTCGGGCGCCTATCCCGCGTCAGATCCGGTTCGCCCCGACGACCTCGCTGCCACCATTTATTACGCCCTCGGGATTGATCCGCATTCGGAAATCCGAACCGGTGGCGACCGCCCGGTCCTGATCGCCGACGGGAAGCCGATTACGGAAGTCTTCGCGTAACCGGGGTTGGCCGGAGGAGGATGCTCCTACTGTGCCCAAGCGTGCTCGAACTTGGCGGCTCCGGAGCGAGGTGACGAGGAGAGTAGCTGTAAGCCATGGCGGCCAAACTCCTCGCAGTCGTAGTAACCTCCGGGTTGAGCAGTGAGCGTTTGTGAATTGGCGTCGATGCGGATGCGGACA